>JAPKMQ010000339.1 GCA_026645875.1 Longilinea sp. | reverse complement strand
GGAACGTGCCCTGCCGCCGGTGGAACTGATAGAAGCAGATGGTTTTTATTACATCCGCGACGGCCACCACCGCGTTTCGGTGGCATCCGCGTTGGGACAGATGGATGTTGAGGCATTCGTCACCGTGTGGGAGCGGTGATTTCTCCTCTGAGTGGTTGGGATTTGGTTACAGGTAAGAGAGGCCGCCGGGGCCCGGACACCCCGGCGGCCTCGCATTAACCCGCCCGCCATTGACGGCCCGGTGTAGAATCAGAGTGTTTAGAATGATCGATGAAAAACGATTGGCATGCCCGGTTTTCCGGTAGCGCCATTCGGAAAGGAGCCGCATGGCTGATTTGCGAACCATCTGCGAAGAAGACGCGCAACAATTCCTGGCGTTATGCCGGCAATTGGATGAAGAAACGCATTTCATGATGTTTGAACCCGGCGAGCGCACCACCACGTTGGAACAGCAGCGCGAGCGCATCCGGCGCGTGCTGGCGCAGGCTAACCAGACCATCCTGGTGGCCGAGGATACAGGCCAACTGGTAGGTTACATCTCCGGCCAGGGGGGCGAATGCCGGCGCAACTGGAAAACCGTGCACATCGTCATCGGCATCCTGCAGAGCTACAGCGGCCAGGGCATCGGCAAGCGCTTGTTTCAAACGTTGGAGGAATGGGCCGTGCGGCAGGGCCTGCACCGGCTGGAGTTGACCGTGATGGCGCACAACCAGCGCGGCATCGCGCTGTACCAGCGCATGGGCTTCCAGGTGGAGGGGGTCAAGCGCGACGATCTGTTTGTTGACGGCGGATATATCGACCAGTATATGATAGCGAAATTGCTGGACTAGCGGCCTTCGTCCCGCCGGCTCCACGGCGGCGTGTTACGGCGCAGGTTGATGCCCGCCGGGGTGATGCTGCCGGCCGGGGGAATCAGATCGTATACGGTTTGCTGCAGGTTGACCGGCAGCGCATACAAGATGCATTCGTGCGGGTTGGCAAACAGGCGCAGGTGAAAACGGTGCTCCCGGGCTTCACGCTGCAACGACCGCGCTTCCAACGTATTGAGCGCAAATGGTTCGCCGCGCACACCAGCGGGCAGGTAGGCCTGGCGGCGAACGAAGCGGAACTCCTGTGTGGCTGGCAGATAAATGAACCGCAGGAATTGCTGTCCGTCATACATCCAGGCCGTGTGAGCGCTCGGGCGGTGGAAGATGAACAACACTTGCGAGGTCGTCTTGTGGATTTGGATCATGGCTGCGCCTGTTGGAGGGGAAGGGTGCGTGCCCGCCGGTTGGGTGGGAGCGGCCGGCCGCTCCGCAATGCCCCACCCCCGGCGATCATCAAGGCGTCCCCTGCGCGCCAAACTTTCAAACCGCGCCCGCCCTGCTGAATGGCTTGGATGCATTCAGTATAGGACAGGCGTGTTGCAAAATACGCAACAAAATGCTGCGTCAATAAAATTCATCCAAATGGCGATCGATTAAAGGCTGTAAAGCTGGTTCAGGCGGCGCAGCTCATCCAGCAGCATGTCGCGCAGTTCAAGCGGCGAAAGCACTTCCACTTCCGCGCCCCAACCGCGAATCCACGGCAGCATCTCGCGCGGCTCGGCAACCGTGGCCGTCCACAATAGCCCGCCATCCTTCAATTCATCGATCCGCTCGGAGGTGTGCCAGCGGGTTTCGGAAACGCGCCGGGCGACTTTAGGCGAGAAGCGCAGTTGAATTTCGACCGGATCGTGGTCGCTCAACCAGATCCCCCATGCGCTGGCCAACAGGCTGGTGGCGTCGAATTCCTCGGGGATGTCGTAGCGCTCGTTGAGCAGTTCAACGCTCTCGATGCGTTCGATTTTGAGCGTGCGCAGCGCGTCGTCGGGCTCACGCGGGCCGATGACATAGGTGCTCTGGCCGATGGCGTTGGGTTCAATGAAGTAGGGTTTTAGGATGAACTCGGCCAGTTCGTTGGTGCGCATGCTGCGGTGGATCAACGGCGCCATTCGGGCGGTGGCCTTGCTGAGCTTGTGGATGGCGGATGCTGCGTGCGGGTTCTGGCGGTCGGTGCGGGTGGCCAGCATGCGCGTGGCCAGATGCACGGCCAGGGCCTCGTCCAGCGAGAACTCGATCTCGATGGGCAGCAAGGCCCGGTCGACCCGCCAGCGTCCCTGCTCATCCTGAAAGATGCAGGCCGGCAGGCGGGCGTAGCGCGAGATGGTGGACCGG
>JAPKMQ010000338.1 GCA_026645875.1 Longilinea sp. | reverse complement strand
TTTTGTTTCTTCAGGAAAAAGCCACTTTGACGCAGATCATTGGGTATGCCCTCATCCTGGTTGCGATTTTCTTCGCGCAACGAATGCGCCCTGTCGAAACGCCTTTGAAGGACGTGCAAACGTCCGCGACTTCAAGGTGAATGGGAAACCAGCGATGAAATGGTGGCGCCATCCAGCGGTTCGTATCAGTGCTCTGTATTTACTCATATCCATCCTATGGATCATGTTTTCTGACCGTCTGCTGGGTTTTCTGGTCAAAGACCCGGAGCAGATCATACGTTATTCAACGTACAAAGGCTGGGGGTTTGTAATAGTTTCCTCATTGCTGTTATTCAGCGTGCTCATGCGGGAATTCGTCAGCCGCCAGCAGCGCGAGCGGGATGTTAACGCCATTGCCCGGCTGGCCACCGCGACGCGCTTTTCCATGTCGCGCGATGAATTGCTACCGGCCATTATCGATGAATTGATCCATTTTACTCAGGCGGATGCTGCAGCCATCGTTCTGCACGACCCGGACAGCAAGGATTTTCAGATTGCGCTTTCCAACGGAGATCTGCCCTATTCGACCGGCATGCGCATCCCGCCGAATCACGTCATCGGTCGGGTCTTTGAATCCGGCGAGCCGTATCTGAATAATCAGGCTGACCGCGACTCCATGGTTTATCAGGTGGAACGGTTTTCAGGGCTGAATGCCATGGCGGTCACGCCGCTGACCGTGCAACAACGCAAACTTGGCGTGCTGCTGGTGGCGAAAACCGGGCACATCGATCAATCCACCTTCAAATTGCTGGTTTCGGCGTCCGACTTTGCCGCCAGCGCAATCCACCGCCTTACGCTCTATGATCAGACCGTTCAACGCGTGCAGCAGTTGTCCACCTTGCGATCCATTGATCTGGCCATTACCGCCAACCTGGACCTTACGTCCATTTTGAACATCCTGGTGGAAGAAGTGCTGAAAATCAAAGAGATCAGCGCTGCCAGCGTTCTGATGCCGTTAAATCAGAATGGCTTGCTGCGTTTCCGCGCCGGGAAAGGTTTTTCAACAGATATCATCAATAAGGCTGTCATACCGATGGATGATTTCCGCATGAGCAGCCAATTCCCGTCGCGATTCACGCTGACTATCTCTGAGCTACAAAACACGCCGTCATCCGCCCGCTATAACCTGGGCGTGGCCGAGGGGTTTTCAATCTATCATGCCATCCCGCTGATATCGAAGAATCAGGTGACTGGCGTGTTGGAAATTTACCAAAAATCCGCCAGTCCTTTGAGCCTGGACGTGATGGATTTCCTCGAATCGCTGGCAACTCAGGCGGCAATCGCGATTGACATCGCCACCTTGATCGAGGATCTGCAATCCAGCAACCTGGAACTGACCGCCGCGTATGATTCGACCATTGAAGGCTGGTCGCGCGCTCTGGATTTGCGCGACAAGGAAACTGAAGGCCATACACAACGGGTGACTGAAATGGCCCTGCACCTTGCCCGGGCGGTTGGGATGGGCGAAGATGATCTGATGCACGTGTATCGCGGCGCCTTGCTGCATGACATCGGCAAGATGGGCATCCCCGACAGCATCCTGCTCAAGCCGGCACCATTGACGGCTGAAGAAGTTGAGCTCATGAAGATGCATCCGATCTATGCCTATCATTTGCTCAGACCGATCCGCTTTTTACACCCGGCGCTGGATATCCCCTACTGCCATCACGAGCGTTGGGACGGCAGCGGTTATCCGCGCGGCTTGAAGGGAACGCAAATTCCGCTGGCGGCGCGCGTGTTCGCGGTGGTGGATGTGTGGGATGCTTTGATTTCCGATCGCCCCTATTCACCCAGCTGGCAAAAGGAAGAAGCCCTCCAGCACATCAAGGATTATTCCGGCACGTATTTTGACCCGGAAATAGTCAAAGTATTTGCAAAAATGATGGAATAAAACCAAACAAGGTAGCCCAATGGAAGATCGCATCCGAGAGTACAAAGGCCAGAACATTATCGTCAGCTACAGTCCGCGGCGCTGCGTTCACGCGGGGGAATGCACGGCCCGCCTTGCCAGCGTCTTTGATACCTCGCGCCACCCCTGGGTAAAACCAGATGCAGCCGGTGCCCAGGAAATCGCCGATGTGGTCCTGCGCTGTCCGACCGGCGCGCTGCACTTCGCGCGCCTGGATGGGGGTAATGCGGAGCCAATCCCCGACCATAACGAAATCATTCTGGCGGCTG
>JAPKMQ010000337.1 GCA_026645875.1 Longilinea sp. | reverse complement strand
CACGAGCCTTCCCAGGTGCCGTCGATGCCTTCGGGTTGAATGCTCGACGTGCCGCGGATGACCATGCCGCCGGTGAGCAGGTTGAACTCGGCGTCGGCGAGGGTGGTGTTGATGCCGGTGAGCAGTGGTGAGCTGGAAAAGTTGATGTTGGTGTGGCGGACGTTGCGCAGGTGGTAAATCTGCCCTTCGGCCCACTCTGCGTCCAGCCCGGTAAAGCAGTCGTACTCGATGGAGCGCACCTCAATCCGTTCGGCCGCGGCGGCGGCCGGCGCCGCCATGCCAAACAGCAACGCGGCAGTCAGCAGGACTGCCGTCAACAGGATAACGATCGTTTTCATTTTATCCTTCCTTGCGCGGACACCCGCAACTTTCTCTCACGACGAGAGTGGTGGAGAGGAGCATTTCTCGTTGCGGCGGTTGCTCTCCGGCGATCAGGAATTGCAACATTCTCATGGCTTCACGCCCGGCCTGCACGGCGGGCGCGGCGACGGTGGTGAGGGACGGCGACACCAGCGCGGCGGAGGGAATGTCATTGAAGCCCACCAGGGCCAGATCCTCCGGCACGCGCAGCCTGGCCTGTTTGCAGGCCTGCAGTGCGCCCAGCGCCAGCAGGTCGGCGATGGCGAAGATGGCCGTGGGCGGCTCGGGCAGGGACAGCAACTTTCGGGCACCTTGCGCGCCGGAAAGCATGTCAAAACCAGGCACGCGGGCAATCAACGCCGGGTCAATGGGCAGGCCGTGTTCGGCCAGCGCCTGCTGGTAGCCGCGGTTGACCGGGGTCACATTCTCTGCTTCGACCGCGAAGGTGATCAAACCGATGCGGCGGTGGCCGTGTTCGACCAGGTGCTGCACGGCCAGGCAGCCGGCCTGTTGCAGGTCGATCTGCACGCCGTAGCCCGCGCAGGCGGGCCAGTCGACTGATACCACTGGCAGCGGCGGCGGGTCGGGGCAGGCCGCCTGCGAGACGACCAGGATGCCGTCCACCTGTTTGGCCGCCAGGCGGGCAAAACCGCGCCAGGCGGTGGCCTGGTCATCGTGCGAATTGCACAGGAAGAATAGCGTGCCGTCTTCCTCGGCGATCTCCTCGATGCCCGTCAGCAGCCCGTGGTAAAAGGGATTGGTCCACGACGGCACGATCACGCCGACGGTGTGGGAGCGGGCCGCGCCGGAGATCTGGGCCAGGCTGGCCGGATCGAAGGGCAGCACGTGCGTGCCGCGCCCCTGGCGGGTTTCCAGCAGGCCCTCGGCCGCCAGTTTCAGGTACGCGCCGCGCACGGTGTGCAGGTTGATTCCCAGGCGGGCAGCCAGCGCCTTCACCGGCGGCAACTGGTCGCCGGGTTTCAGTTTGCCGCTGGCGATCATCCAGGTGATCTGCTGCTTGAGCTGCAGCGCCAGGGTGATATCCAGGCGCGGGTTGAGGCTCAATTCGTCGAGGGGATTCATAGTTATATACTAATATAACAATAGAACAATTTCAACTGGCAATTTTACCCCCTTGACAACCAATATACCGATCGGTATAATCATCCGTATGGATAACCGATCGACGATTCTTCAAACCGCGTTGGAGCTGTTCGCCGCGCGCGGCTACGACGCCGTGGGCGTGCAGGAAGTGGCCGAGGCGTCCGGCGTGACCAAGCCGACCCTGTACCACTACTTTGGCAGCAAGGCCGGGCTGCTGCAGGCGCTGCTGGACGAGCAGCATGCGCCGCTCACCCGCGCGGTGCAGGCCGCGGCCGAATACCGCGGCGACCTGCCGCGCTCGCTGGAGGACCTGGCGCGCGCCTATTTCGACTTTGCCCGCGCCCACCCGCTGTTCTACCGCATGCAACTGGGCATGTACTTCGCCCCGCAGGAGAGCGAGGCCTGGCAGCAGGTGGCCGAGCGCAACGAGCAGCAGTACCAGGCCGTGGCGGGCCTGTTCGCCGCCGCCGCGACCGATCACGGCAACACCGCCGGGCGGCACGAGCTGTTTGCCGCCATTTACACCGGCACGCTCAACAACTGCATCGCGCTGTGGCTGAACGACCGCCTTGAACTGAACGATGAACTGGTCCGCCGCGTCACGCGGCAGTTCCAGTATGGGATTTATAGCGGGTAGGATGTTCTGAGTTGATGAGTGATGAGTGATGAGTTAATGAGTTCAGAGGAAGACTAGATTGTTTTTCCACAGAACCCAGACCATATTGACTCAGAATTTCTTTCTTCCCCATTATCAGACC
>JAPKMQ010000336.1 GCA_026645875.1 Longilinea sp. | reverse complement strand
GTCCTTCTATCCTCATGGAGCAAAAATCTTTCTATATTTGATTGATCGCCCGCCAGACACGTTCGGGGGTCGCCGGATTGACCGTGAGATTGGCACCACAGGCATCCAGAATTGCATTTCCAACGGCCGGAGCTACACCGTCCAGCGGAATCTCGGCAACAGCCTTGACGCCGAATGGATGCGAGGGTTCGTAGGTCTGGATAAAGAGCGTCTCAAGCGCAGGCATTTCGTCCGCGCGGAAGATGTGATAATCAACCAAATCGCGTTCCCGCGGTCGACCTTCATCGTCGTACAGCATTTCCTCACAGACCGCATACCCCAGTGCCTGGGTCATGCCCCCTTCCACCTGTCCTGAGGCAGTGATCGGGTTGACGATGATGCCCGAATCAACCGCCATCACCAGGTTATCCACCGTTACGGCGCCGGTCTCGATGTCCACGGTTACCTCCGCGAACTGGGCTGCGAACGGCGGCGGCGACGAGGGCGACACATACGATCCAACGCCCATGATCTGCTCCTGGTCAACTTTATGGAGCGCATCATGTGCCAGGTCGTAGAGCGTGACGGAACGGCCGTCCGGCGCGATCGCCCGCTTATCCTCAAGCAGGATATCCACCGGGGATACAGACCCGCCACCTTGTTCTGAGATCATACGCGCCGCGCGAAGGCGAATGCGCTCAGCGGCTTGTTCCGCCGCGCGTACTACTGCCGCGCCAGAGATGTAGGTCGTGCTGGACGCGTATGCGCCGACATCAAAAGGAGTAAAATCCGTGTCGGATGAATAGACCAGGATGTCTTCAACGGGGACCCCCAACACTTCGGCGGCCATTTGCGCCAAAACAGTATCCGAACCAGTCCCCAGGTCGGTCGCGCCAACCAGCAGGTTAAACGATCCATCGTCGTTCATCTTGATGCTTGCGCCGCCCATGTCAAGGTAGGGAATGGCAGTCCCCTGCATGACAGTCGCGATCCCAATGCCACGTCGAAGGTGAGGTTGGCCTTCCACTGACTGCCAGGCCGGATTGCCAAATTTCTGATCCCATCCAATCGCCGCTTTACCCTGCCGGACGCATTCTTCCAGTCCAACGGTGTGAATGATTTCAGGACGCGGCTCGCGGCCTTCGCTCCATGCTGTGCTGAAGGGATGCAACTCTCCCGCGCGAACCGCGTTCTTCAACCTGAATTCAATCGAATCCAGACCCAGGTCGCGTGCAATCAGCTCCATGTGTCGTTCCAGCGGCCAATAGCCCTGAGGCACGCCGTAGCCGCGGTACGCGCCAGCCGGCGGCGTATTGGTGTAAACCACATCGGCGTAAAACCGGATGTTAGGTTTTTTGCGATACTCGCCGTCACCTACATACAATGCCATGGCTTTATGGCCGGTGTTCCCGGTCACGGTGAGCGCGTGACATCCGTAAGCGCCAGTATCACTCAATGCATACATTTCATTGGCGGTAATCGTCCCATCCAATTTCACGCCGGTTTTCATGTGAATGCGCATGGGGTGGCGCGAGCGTGCAGCGATAAATTCTTCTTCGCGATCATATTCCACAAGCACAGGCCGGCCGGTCGCGATCGTCAGGTGCGCGGCGACATCTTCAATCAGGATTTCCTGTTTGCCGCCAAAACCGCCACCGATGCGCGGTTTGATGACGCGGATGCGCTTGATCGGCAAACCAAGCACAGGCGCTAGAACGCGACGGGCGTGAAATGGCACCTGCGTGCTGGTGCGTATCACCAGCCGGTCATCCTCATCCCAATATGTGACCACAACATGCGGTTCAATATGTGCCTGCTGAACCTTGGGTACTTCGTAATCCGCCTCATAGACTTTGTCTGCTTCAGCAAATCCGCGGTTCACATCGCCAATGTCAATGCGGATTTCCGCAGCCAGATTGCGCTCGGCGTTTGAATCGGCAAAATTAACGTATTCCGCTTCTTCATGGATCCGTACCGTGCCGGGTTTCATGGATTCCCGCGAATCCAGGATGGCTGGCAAGGGTTCATATTCAACCTTGATCAATTCCAGCGCTTTTTTAGCGATTTCAGTCGTCTCGGCGGCCACAAATGCAACCCGATCGCCAACAAACCGCACTTTACGATCCAACGAGAAGGTATCCAGGGGGCCTGGAATCGGGTCAGATTGACCGGCGGTGGAGTAAACTACGCGCGGGAGGTCCTGCCAGGTCAAAACGGCGGCAACGCCAGGTAAAGCTTTGGCCTCGGCTGT
>JAPKMQ010000335.1 GCA_026645875.1 Longilinea sp. | reverse complement strand
GATGTCTAGGTTCATGCGAGGTCCGCGATCATTTTTGCCTATGCCTGGGCTGATTATAGCACGTAAAATTCGCCATCTTGCCCCGCCGTATGATTGCGCGATCTTCAAGAGCAGAGTAAAATCAACTATTGTAGTGAATAATTGGACGGAATAAATGCCACTTGCCCCTGGTACGCTTCTTAACCATAGATACCGCATCGTCTCCATCCTTGGCCAGGGAGGAATGGGCGCTGTTTACCGCGCAACGGACGAAAGTCTCGGCATTGACGTCGCCGTAAAAGAAAATCTGTTTCTTACCGATGAATACGCCCGTCAATTCCAGCGGGAAGCCAACATCCTGGCCAGCCTGCGCCATCCCAATTTGCCGCGCGTTGGCGATTATTTTCAAATGGGTGATCAGGGCCAGTACCTGATCATGGATTACATCGACGGCGAGGACCTGCGGCAGCGCATTGAACGCGTGGGCACGCTGGGCGAGCAGGAAGTGGTGCTGATTGGCGCGGCGATCTGCGACGCGCTGAGCCACCTGCACAGCCGAAACCCAACTGTTCTGCACCGCGATATCAAGCCTGGCAACATCAAGATCACTCCCGGCGGCGAGGTGCTGCTGGTGGATTTCGGTCTGGCCAAGGTTGTTCAGGGCGGTCAGGCCACTACCACCGGCGCGCGCGCCATGACCCCCGGATACTCACCGCCTGAACAATACGGCACCGCCCGCACCGACGAACGCACGGATATTTATTCGCTGGGCGCCACACTGTACGCGGCTTTGACTGGCGTGATTCCCGAGGACAGCCTGGCACGCGCCACCGGCAAAGCTGAACTGACCCCCATCCGCGAGCTGGTGCCGCGGGTCAACCGCAAGCTGGCCAGCGTGATCGAAAAAGCGCTCGAAGTCGATACAGAAGACCGTTACCAGAGCGCTGCTGAATTCAAGCAGGCCCTGGCGCAATCCGTCAACCTGCTGGAGCTCACTCAACAGCGGCCGTCGGTGTCACCGCCGCCCGAACAGCCCGCCGAAGCCAGACCTGCCGATGAAGGGCCTTCCGAAGCCGACGGCAGCACCCCACTGGCCAGCTTGCCGCGCCGGCAATCCGTCCGGCGAAAAAAGCGCCCGTCGCCTGTCCTGCGGGTGGCCGCCATTTCGTTGATGGTCATCCTCGGCAGCCTGTTGGGATTGTTCATCGCCATGCCCGACCTGCCGAAGGCTGTGTTTGCCAGCCTCAGCCCCGGCGAGCCAGTCGAAACCCTGCCGACGATTGCGGAAACCTCCAGTCCGACCGATGCGTATCCAACCGCCACACCCGAATCGCCGCTGGAACAAACCGCCACCCAGGCTTTGCCGGCCACCGAAACAGGAGGTGCTGTCGATCCCCAGCAGGCGACCGCCACGCCAACCGAAGCCGTGATTCCTTCGGCCACGCCGCTGGGTGGCGGCCAGGGGCAAATTGCCTTTGTTTCGGACCGGACCGGCATCATGCAAATCTGGATGATGAACAGCGATGGTACGAACCAGATTCAACTCACCAGCATGAACGAAGGCGCATGTCAGCCCAGTTGGTCGCCTGATGGCACGCAACTGGCGTTTATTTCGCCCTGCCGGCGCAAAGAAGGCACCTATCCGGGTGGCAAAATCTTCATTCTCAACCTGGCAAACAACCAGACCTCCTCGCTGCCCGTTCCGCCCAGCCCCGCCGGTGACTTTGATCCGGCCTGGTCGCCGGACGGCACGCGCATCGCTTTTACCTCCCTGCGCACCGGCCGCCCGCACATCTTTGTCTATAACCTGGAAACCGGCAACCTGCAGGAACTGTCAGCCACCCGCTATTATGACCGCCAGCCAAGCTGGTCGCCCAGTGGCATGCAGCTTGCCTTTGTCCGTACGGTGTTCTTTGACCAGGTCTGGATCATGACCGACAGCGGCATGCTGGCCGAACAATTCACCCTTTCCGGGGATGTCCACGATCAGACCCCCGTATGGGCGCCCGACGGACAGATTATCTACTATTCGCAGGTACGCAGCGACGTGGTCAATACCTGGTTGACAGCATTGCGATACGAGGATCGCAAGCAATTTAAGGAATTTCGCATCCCGGCGGAAAATGTCGGCGCGTATGGCCCGATGTATAAGCCAAGCGTTTCGCAGGACGGCTATTTCATCACGTTTGAATCCTGGCCGGACGGCAATAACCATGATATTTACCGCATGGCAGTTAACGGATCCGATATCGTGCGCCTGACCACCGATCCCG
>JAPKMQ010000334.1 GCA_026645875.1 Longilinea sp. | reverse complement strand
GAAAAGGACAAAAAAAGGATCATCTTGCCAATGACCAGCATAATGGCCCCAAAACCGCCGCCGCCACCTTCGACCGCGAGGAATATTGAAAGCAGCAGGATGACGAGGATATCATCGAAAACGGCCGCGCCCAGCAAGCCCAGACCAACCCGACTGCGCAGCACTTTTAATTCCATTAAAGTTTGCGCCGAGATACTGACGCTGGTTGCTCCCAACGTCAGGCCCAGGAACATGGCGCGCGGAATATCCATATCCAACATCAGGCCAACGATGAGACCAAGCCCGACCGGCAACACGACGCCCAGAGAACCCGCCAGCGCGGATACCTTGACGTTGCGTGCCAGGTCTTTGAATTCCAATTCAAGGCCAGCCAGAAACATCAAGAACATCACGCCCAACTCACCCAGCTCGCCAATCGTTTGACCGAGGTGGATATCGGTGATAAAGCTCAGATGCGTGATATTGATGAGTGACGGTCCCAGAATCACACCCACCAGCAGTTCGCCCAAAACGGAGGGTTGCCCAAGGCGGGTACTCAAATAACCGCCCAACTTGGCTGTGAGAATGATGATTGAAATCAGAAAGGCCAGTTGGAGGAAGGAGGTCATCGATTAGTTTCCTTTCGGAAATCAGGAAGGTTATCCAGAGTTTACCATAAATATTTCCGCTGCCTTTTTGCATCCGGTCGGGTATACTGTGAACAATCTCACAATGACTCGAGGCACATTCATGGATTTTGATGCTGAACGCAAACGTTGGGAAGAGACCACCCTGCAGCCGGTGCTGAACAAATCACCTGAGCGGAAAGAGCAATTTGACACTCCCTCAGGGATCGAGTTGCCGCGCGTATCGCTGCCCCAGGATTTTGATTATATGGAAAAGCTGGGATTCCCGGGCGAGTATCCGTTCACCCGCGGCGTGCAACCCACCATGTATAGAGGCCGATTCTGGACGATGCGCCAGTACGCCGGCTACGCTTCTGCGGAAGAATCCAATCAGCGCTACCGCTATCTGCTACAGCAAGGGCAAACCGGTCTTTCTGTGGCCTTTGACCTGCCCACACAGATCGGCTACGATGCCGATGATCCGATGGCGTTGGGCGAGGTGGGCAAGGTGGGCGTATCCATCTCCTCATTGAAGGATATGGAACTGCTCTTCAAGGACATTCCGCTGGATAAAGTCTCCACCAGCATGACCATCAACGCCCCTGCGGCGGTGCTGCTGGCCATGTACATTGCAGTGGCCAAACGGCAGGGCGTTGCCGAAAAGGCGCTGCGCGGCACCATTCAAAACGACGTGCTCAAGGAATATGTCGCCCGCGGAACCTACATTTTCCCACCGACGCCTTCGGTGCGCCTGATCACCGACATTTTCAAGTACTGCGAGACCAACGTCCCGCGTTGGAATACGATCAGCATCTCGGGCTACCACATCCGCGAAGCCGGCTCGACCGCGGTGCAGGAAGTGGCCTTCACCCTGGCGGACGCAATTGCCTACGTGCAGGCCGCCATCGACGCCGGCCTGGAAGTGGACGGCATTGCTTCGCAGCTCTCCTTCTTCTTCGCGGCGCACAGCAATTTCCTCGAAGAGGTTGCCAAGTTCCGCGCCGCGCGCCGCCTGTGGGCGCGGATCATGAAGGAACGCTTCCATGCCAAAGACCCGCGCTCCTGGATGCTTCGTTTTCACACGCAAACGGGCGGGTCGACGTTGACAGCGCAACAGCCCGAAAACAACATTGTGCGCGTCGCCATCCAGGCGCTGGCGGCGGTGATCGGCGGAACGCAGTCGCTGCACACCAACAGCATGGACGAAGCCCTGTGGCTGCCGACTGAAAAATCGGTGCGCGTCGCGCTGCGCACGCAGCAAATCATCGCGAATGAATCTGGCGTGGCCGATAGCATCGATCCGCTGGCGGGTTCGTTTGTGATCGAGCAATTGACCGATGAAATTGAGCGCCAGGCGGTGGAGTATATCCGCAAGATTGACGAAATGGGCGGCGCGCTTGCATCCATCGAGAAGGGCTATATGCAGGGCGAGATCCAGGAAAGCGCCTACCGCTATCAAATGAGCATCGAAAACGATGAAACCACCATCGTGGGCGTGAACGCCTTCCAGGTGGAAGAAAAGCTGGAGATGGAAGCCTTAAAGGTAAATCCAGCGATTGAAACCAACCAGCGTGCCCGACTGGCCGACCTGCGCGCCAGCCGCGACAACGCGCGCGTTGGTGAGCTGTTGGGGCAGCTTGAAGCTGCCGC
>JAPKMQ010000333.1 GCA_026645875.1 Longilinea sp. | reverse complement strand
CCCAACCGAAGAGGATTGAGGCTGTCGAATCGAGTGAACCATAAGCAGAGTCAAAAAATCGCAGCCTCAGTTGTAATCGAGAGGCTGCGATGATTTGTTTGCGGCACCGTTCTATTGAATGTCTTTCTGCATTTGTAGGAATTGTTCCTGTGTGATCTCACCTCTGGCGTATCGCTGTTCAATAATTTCTAAGGCTGAAAGAGGAGCATTCGCATGGTTGTTGCCGACTGATTGCTTCGATTGGAACAGGCCTCGTACCACTAACACGGCCAGAACGATCAGTACGACCCAGAATAAGAACATGCCACCCAGCATTCCAAATCCCATCATGACACACCTACCTTAGCGGCCCAGATCCGATAAAATCTGCTGGTATTCTTCCCGGGTAATTTCGCCCTTAGCGTAGCGAGCCTGGGCAATATCGCGGGCCGACTGCCCGGTCAAATTTTGGGAACCAGGCTGAGCATTATTCCCGCTCATCCGGCGAACCGCCCACACAACCAGTAATACCAGGCCAATGATTACAGCAATAGTAATCACCAGACCCAGGATCATTCCGATCCAACCCATACCACCGTATCCAAAATTACCCATCATAGTGTTCCATCCTTTTTTCGGATCTACTCCGTTGTTCAAATTGTATTTTCTTGTTCTTACTTTTAAATGATAACTTAGCGGGGTAAAGTTTCTTTGAAGCAAATGTAAAGCTTTGATGAAGATGTTCGTAAAAGCAAAAATGGATTATCCAACCGCCGGGAGCGTAAAATGAAATGAGCTGCCTTTTCCTTCGCCTGCGCTTTCTGCCCAGATGCGACCATGGTGCGCTTTGACTAGCGCTTGCGCAATGGTCAATCCAATCCCGCTTCCCCCGCTGGCGCGCGTTCTGGATTTATCAGTGCGGTAAAAGCGATTGAAAATGAAGGGCAGATGATCCGGAGCGATGCCGATGCCGGTATCCGAAACGGAAATGAGAATTTCGGATTTGTCCCTGGCAGCTCGGATTGATACCTTTCCACCACTCGGCGTATATTGCAGTGCGTTTCCGACCAAATTCGTCAGCACTTGAAGAATCCGATCTTTGTCAACCATGATATTCGGGAGATATGGTTCCACTTGCGTTTCAAGCTGGATACCTTTGTCCTCAAACTGATGCCCAAGATTTCCCTTGATGGTTTCGATGAGGCCAGGAAGTGAGATTGATACGGGCATTAGTTGGAATGCCCCAGCTTCCACCCGGCTGAGCTCCTGCAAATCGTTCACCAGACGCTGCAGGCGATCGATTTCTGTGTGGACTTGCTGGTAGGTTTCCGGTTCTGCCGGCAGAACTCCGTCCATCAATCCTTCCATATAGCCTTTGATTGCCGCAAGGGGAGTGCGCAGTTCGTGGGTCACATCGCCAATCAACTGCCGGCGCATGGTTTCTGTCTTTTCGAGCTTGTCCGCCATCTGATTGAAACTCAATGCCAATTGGTCCAGTTCATCCAACTGATTGGACCGCACGCCTCTCGAGACTGTGAGCCTTTCTTCGTATTCCCCTTCCGCGATGCGGTGGCTAAGCTTCATCATCCGTTGTACCGGGGTGACAACCTGGCGGCTGACGAGGAAACTGGCAACCACCGCCGCAATCAGCGCTGCGATCGCAGCCATAGAAAGTGCCTCAGTGACCGATGCCGTATAGTTAGTAAATAATTCAACCTCCATCGGTTGAGCATTTCCCATCATATCCCCACCGGACATCATTGCGCTCATCCCTGCCATATGTCGATCGAAAGCGGCTGGAACGGATAAACTGGTGGCAGTGGCGAGAACAACGACGCCGACCAGAACGACCACCACGTACGAAAAGAATACTTTCCAGGCGAGATGTGTGCGTAGAAGTCTCATCATAAATTCACCTACTTGTCTTCGAAGCGATAGCCAACCCCACGGATGGTTTCGATAAAGTGGTCATCTCCCAATTTCTGGCGGATATGACCGATGTGAACATCCACTACTCGGGTGTCGCCGTAATAATCATATCCCCAGGCTTTTTCCAACAACTGTTCCCGGCTCAGCACCATGCTATGATGCTTTGCAAGCGCAACCAACAAATCAAACTCTACCGCTGTCAGTTCAATCAGACGCTCCCCCACCCACACTCGTCGGGCAGAGAGGTCAATTTGAAGGTGGGCGAAATTGAGTATGGCAGGTTCGCTTACTGTGGCAGAGGGACTTTGCATGCGACGCAAGGCTGCCTTGATGCGGGCGATTAACTCACGCGGGC
>JAPKMQ010000332.1 GCA_026645875.1 Longilinea sp. | reverse complement strand
GTTCTTCACCGGCGCGTACATCCTAAAAGCTCTTAAACTGGTGCTCCATGGTCCGTTGAACGAGCGCTGGGCAAAATTGAGTGAGATCTCGACGCGGGAAATCCTGGTCATTGCGCCGCTGGCGGCGTTGATGCTGGCGATTGGCGTCTGGCCGGCCTGGATCCTCAATGTGATCAACCGGGCTGTCCAAATGTGGTTCTGAGAGGTGGCCGATGCAGTTTCCAATTTTGAGCGTCCTGATCTTTCTACCCATCATCACCGGTGTGCTCCTGCTATTTCTGCCGGCTAGCCGAAAAAACCTGGTCAAGTGGATCTCGCTAGTTACTGCCAGCCTGATCCTGCTCCTCTCGGTCGTCGTTTACTTCAGCTATGATATCGCCGCGGGCGGCTACCAGTTGATCGAACGGGCTAACTGGGTGCCAGCGCTGGGCATCTCCTATTTCGTGGGCATTGACGGCATTGGCGCGCCCATGGTGCTGTTGGCCGGGCTGGTCATGTTCACCGGTGTGATGGTCTCGTGGGGTGTGGATGACCGGCCGCGCGAGTTCTTCTCCTTTATGATGTTCCTGGGTGCGAGCGTGTTGGGCGTATTTTGCGCGCTGGACCTGTTTATGCTGTTCTTCTTCTTCGAACTCGCGGTATTCCCCAAATACCTGATGATCGTGCTGTGGGGCTCGCAGAAAACGCGCAATTACGGCGGCATGAAGCTGACGCTGTACCTGTTCATCGGCTCGATGATCGCACTGGTCGGCGCGCTGGCCATCTACTTTGGCTCGGGGTTGCGCACCTTCGATATGATCGCTCTGGAGGGGGCGGGTTTCTCGACCGGCTTCCAGCGGCTGTGGTTCCCGTTCCACAGTTGGGCGCCGGATGGTCACGTGGCCGCGCCCACGGCCATCTCGATGCTGCTGGCTGGCGTTGAAATGAAGGTAGGCGCTTTCGCCGCGCTGCGGGTGGCCTTCATGCTGCTGCCGGAGGGCGCGCGCTACTGGTCAATGGCGATTATGATCCTGGCGACGATTAATGTGGTGTACGGCGCATTTATTGCTCTCATCCAGACCGATTTCAAATATGTCATCGGCTTCTCGTCGGTGTCGCACATGGGGTTGGTGCTGATCGGTTTTGCCACCCTGAACCGCGAAGGCCTGATCGGCGCGGGGATGCAGATGTTCTCGCACGGTGTGATGACAGCTCTCTTCTTCTCCGTTGTCGGTATGGTGTACGACCGGACGCACACGCGCGAGCTTTCGCAACTTGGCGGCCTGTTCCGAAAATTGCCAATTGCCGCGGTGGGCTTTATTGTCGGCGGTCTGGTTTCGATGGGCATGCCGGGCTTTTCGGGGTTTGTGGCTGAATTCCCCATATTCATGGGCGTGTGGCAGGTGCAGCCGGTGGTGGCGGTGATCGCCATCCTGGGCGTGCTGATCACGGCGGCTTACATCTTGCTGGTTGTGCGCCGCGTCTTCTTCGGCGAGTTGCCCGAGGCGCTGGTCAACGTCGGCGATGTGACCCTCAAGGATAAAATTTCAACAGTTCTTCTGGCTGTCATCATGATCGCGCTGGGCATCTTCCCGAGCCTGATGGCGCCAATGATATCTTCGGGCGTCGATCACATCCTGGCGCTCCTGGGAGGTGCATAGGATGAGCGCGCAATTTGATCCATCCATGTTCCTGGCCATCCTGCCCGAAATCGGGCTGGTTGTGCTGGCTGCCGTGATCCTGGTGCTGGATCTGGTCTGGCAGGACCGCCGCTGCCGCTTTTTGGGCTGGATCACCGCTGGCGGGTTGGCGGTCGTAACCGTCCTGAGCGTGCTTTTCGCGCGGCCCGGTGCGGAACCAATGCTCATCTTCGGCGGAATGCTGCGCCTGGATGATACTGGTTTCATCTTCCGCCTGATCTTCCTGTTTGGAGCGACCATCACAGCACTTTTCGCGGTGGATAATGAAGGTCTGTGCCAAAAAGGCGAGTTTTACATGCTGATGCTGGCCAGCACGCTGGGAATGAGCCTGATGGCTTCCGCGGCTGATCTCATCACGTTGTTCCTAGCAATCGAAACGACATCGATCCCGTTGTACGTCCTGGCCGGTTTTGTCCTACGCGATTCAAAGTCCGTCGAAGCAGGAATCAAGTACCTGCTGTTTGGCGCGATGACCTCGGCGATTACCCTGTACGGGATGACCCTGCTGTATGGCTTCACCGGCACCACCCAGATCTATGAAATGGCTGCGGTCTTTGGAACCGGGCAAATTTCACCGGTCTTAATTGGTA
>JAPKMQ010000331.1 GCA_026645875.1 Longilinea sp. | reverse complement strand
ACAACCTGGTCAGCCGCCCCGGCCCGCGCCTGGTGGACGGGCTGGAACAGATCGCCAAATTGCTGCGGCCTGAGCTGTTTAAGTAAAAGATAGGCACAAAAAATAGCCACAGAGAACATAGAGAAAAAAAGAGAACACAGAGGATGAATGGGAAGGAATGAAGAATCAGAAAAACGCAACTCTTGTTCAGAAGCGCGCGGCACGATGCGCAAACTTTTGCTTTTGGGCAGCATGTCTGTGCGCAGGTTTTCCTTTTTTGCTTTCCATCTTTTTCTTCTTTCTCTGAGATCTCTGTGACCTCTGTGGCTCATTTATTACCATGAAATTCTCAACCCGCCCCTACCTGATCAGCGTCCTCGCGCTGGCAGCTGCATTGCTGCTCAGCGTGGCGGTGGGCAGCGTGTTCATCCCGCCGGCCGCGCTGTGGGACCTGATCCGGGCAGCATTGACCGGCAGCCAGCCGGCGCTGCCGCAGGCCGACACCTACACCACCATCCTGCTGTCGCTGCGCCTGCCGCGCACGCTGCTGATCGCCTTCACCGGCGCGGCGCTGGCCACCAGCGGCGGCGCCTACCAGGGATTGTTCCGCAACCCCCTGGCTGATCCGTACCTGATCGGGGTAGCTTCGGGGGCCGGGCTGGGCGCGGTGCTGGCCATGACGATTCAATCGCCGCGGGGAACCACCGGGCTGCTGGCGGTGCCGCTGGCGGCCTTCGCTGGCGCGCTGCTGACCGTGTGGGTGGTCTATCAAATGGCGCGGGTGGGGCGCACGGTGCCCACCACCAACCTGATCCTGGCGGGCGTGGCGGCCAGTTCGTTCTGCACCGCGCTGAGCTCGTTTTTGATGCTCAATGCCACCGGCGAACTTCGCCGGGCGCTGGTGTGGCAGTTGGGCGGCTCGACGCTCTCCGGCTGGCAGCCGGTACTGGCCGTGCTGCCGTACCTGGCGGCCGGAGTCGGCGTGCTGCTGGCCAGCGGGCACGCACTCAACGTGCTGCAATTCGGTGACGAGCAGGCCCGCCAGCTCGGTCTGCCGGTGGAACGCGTGCGCCGCATTGTGGTCGTGGCTGCCACCCTGACGACCGCTGCAGCGGTGGCCTTTGCCGGGGTGATCGGCTTTGTCGGCCTGATCGTCCCGCACCTGGTGCGGCTGGCCTGGGGCAGCGATTACCGCCGCCTGTTGCCGCTTTCCACGCTGGGCGGGGCGGCCTTCCTGCTGGTCTGCGATGTGCTGGCGCGTTCGTTAATGGCGCCGCAGGAACTGCCGGTGGGCCTGATCACTTCGCTGGCGGGCGCGCCCTTCTTTCTGTGGGTACTACGCCGCGCCAAACAACAATCCTTCTGGTGATGCCTATGCTTCAAGTGGATTCGCTTTCGGTTTCCTACGGTGAACGTGCCGTGCTCCACGAGGTCAGTTTTTCGGTGGCGCAGGGTGAGGTGCTGGGTTTGATCGGCCCCAACGGCGCGGGCAAGTCCACCCTGATCCGCGCGTTGAGCGGCGTGCTGCCAACCCGGGCCGGGCACGTGCTGGTGGAGGGACGCAGCCTGCACGGCATGGGCGCGGCTGACCTGGCCCGGCACCTGGCGGTGGTGCCGCAGGCGCGCAGCCTGCCGCCGGCCTTCACCGCCTGGGAGACGGTGCTGCTCGGGCGCACGCCCTACTTGAACTGGCTGGGTCAGGTGTCGTCCCGCGACGAGGAGATTGCCCGGGATGCCATGCGCCGCACCGATACGCTGGCGCTGGCCGAACGGCGCGTGGGCGAGCTCTCTGGCGGCGAGCAGCAGCGCGTGCTGCTGGCGCGCGCGCTGGCGCAATCGACGCCGATTTTGCTGCTGGACGAGCCGACCTCCAACCTGGACCTGCAATACCAGCTCAGCCTGCTGGAGCAGGTGCGCCGCCTGGCCAAACAGGATGCGCTTTCGGTGGTGTTGGTGCTGCACGATCTGAACCTGGTGGCACGCTACTGCGACCAGGTAGCGCTGCTGGTGGAGGGGCGTATCGCCCGGCACGGCACGGTGGACGCGGTGCTGACGGCCGGGGTGCTCAGCCAGGCCTATCACGTGCCGCTGGAGGTGCTGCGCAACACTCCCAGCGGGTATCCGGTGGTGCTGCCGGCGATTCTGCAATAAAGGCTAGGATAACCACGGAGACACAGAGGACACAGAGAAGAAAAGATTTTGAAGAGCTTCTTTTCTGATAACTTCATTGTTCTCTTTATTCTCTATGAACTCTGTGGTTAAATAAACCTCATGCACATCAATCTTTACGCCACCTTCCGGCTGGCCGCCGGGG
>JAPKMQ010000330.1 GCA_026645875.1 Longilinea sp. | reverse complement strand
CGGCAAACATTAAATCAACGATGCCTGCACCGGCTTAGCCGTGCCCTTGGTTGGAGCAGGTCACGGGGAGGGCACGGCAAATCAAAGGTTAATTGGCAACCGTTGCCTGCATAGCCGTGCCCGTACATCACAAAACCCTTGCCTGTATCTTAATCCAACCCAAAATGCGCCCCCACCTGCGCTGTGACCGCTGCGATGCCCTGGCTGCCGTCCACCACGATCACTGGCAACCCCAGCCGGTCGGCCTGCCCGCGCACCTGGCGGGCAAACTGCACGTCGCGTTCCATCCAGTTGCCGAAAGCCTTCGCGGGATCGGAACAATCCTTGACCACGTCTTTGGCCCAGGCGCGCTCGCGGTAATGCTGCCATTGAAAATCCGGCGTCGGCAGCATCCAGACCGCGCGGTTTTGCGCGGCCAGCAGCGGAGCGACCAGCTCGGGCAGCAGCGCCGCGCCTTCGGCAATCACCGGCCGGTCCGCCGGCAGCGCCAGCAGATCCGCCACGATCAGCGGAAATTCTTCGCGGTAAACGGCCAGTTCATCGGCCAGCAGGTCGGCCACCGGGCGCATCCACAGCTCCTCGGGGGAATAGTGCGTGACGCGATGGAAGGCGGGCTGCTGTTCCGGCGTCACCGTGCCGGCGTGACGGAAGAAGGCGTCGTCGCAGTTATAATAGCGCAGCCCAAAATGCCCGGCCAGCGCCTGCGCCGTGCTGCTCTTGCCGGAGCAGGGCGAGCCGCCGATCCAATAGACGTGCGCGAGTTGTTGTAGAGGCGAGGTCACCTTTTCACCGTAGGGTGGGCGCAGCCCACCATTATCCATGTTTGAGCAAATATTCACGCAGCACCTGGGCCTGGTTGTGCTCCTCGTCGCGCGCCGAATAGAGCAATGTCAGCGTGCCCTGGCGGGCAAAGCCCAACAGTTGCGTCACCGGCGCAGGGTTGGCGTCCAGCTCGGCGAAGTAGGCAGCGCGGAAATCGTCCCAGCGCGCCACGTCGTGATGGAAGCGCTGGCGCAGCGCGTTGCTGGGCGCGGCCTCCTTCAGCCACAACGCGGCCTGTACCTTTTCGGCGGTCAGCCCGCGCGGCCACAGGCGGTCCACCAGCACGCGCGTGCCGTCGCCGGGTGAGGCAGGTTCGTAAACGCGTTTGACGCGGATATCCAGCATAATTCACCTCCGGATGTTGAAATCATAACCCAGGTAATGGGTCATCGTTTGCTCAAACGATTCGTACCCGCTAAACACCTCGGCCTGCCAGCCGAGCGCGCGCGCCGCCGCCGCCCAGCCGGGAATGTCGTCCCAGAAAAGCAGTTGCCCGGCGGGCAGCCCCAGGTCGGTCTGGATGCGCTGGAAGAATTGCGGCTCGGGCTTCTGGCAGCCTAGCTCGCAGGAGAAATACAGCCGGTCGAAGTGCGTCTCGAAGCCCATCGCTTTACGCATGTAGGCGGCGCGGTTGGCCTCCTGCGAGGTCGCCAGGCAGACGGTGAACCCCGCGCGGCGCAGCGAGCTCACCGCCGCGAGCATACGCTCATCCGGCGCGTTCTCCACATCCAGCCAGGTAGCGATAAATTCCGCGGCCGTGCCGCGCCAGCCCCATTGGGGCAGCCAGGGCGCCAGCGCGTCCGCCAGGTCGACCTGCCCCACCAGGCACTCCCGCGAGAACACGCCGTTGAAGAACGGCGCGGTCATCGCCGGGGTGATGGCGTGCTCGCGTTCGAGCCAGGCGCGGAAGCGGTAGGGGTGAACGATGACACCGTCGGCGTCGAACAGGATGGCGCGGATGGATGGATGCATGCCACTATTATGGCATGAAAGCGATGATCCGGTGACTTTGCAGTATCGTAAACGAAAATCGCTGTTCTGTATTGCGAATTTATTGTATAGAATAAGACCATATAATTAATTATTGGGCGGCAGCATTGAGAAGCATTAACCACAAGAAAAAACGGAGAGTGTAATGAGCAACATTGAAGCTTCTGCTCTTTTGCTTGGGGCGGGCATCGCATTAGTCAGCAGCCTTGTCACCACGATATTAGCGTCTTTATTCACGTATTGGTTATCGATTAGGAATAGGCGCCGAGAGAAAATTGCCAGACTGAATTACTTGATAGGTGAAACAGCTGTTGATTTGAACGATAATCATGATACGCAAGAATTAGTCAAATTCTGGCAAAAGCAAAAGAAAGTGCTGGATATTTTTGTTTCTACTGGTGATGATAACGATATAGATGGTTTGACAGGAATGCTGGAATCCCTTTCTAGAAAGCTGAAGGATCTTGAAGAACTAAGGAATT
>JAPKMQ010000032.1 GCA_026645875.1 Longilinea sp. | reverse complement strand
CATTCTCTCCTGTTCTTATTATAGAACCTTTTAAGATATGTTTGGAGAGATAGTTAGGGATACACATGAATGAAAATCATCTGATGGACAAACAATCGATGAAGACCCGGTTTTCAAAATTATTCGAAAGGATGCTGTATTACATACCAGCATTGATAAGCGCGTTCCTGATATTATGCCAATTAATTCTTAATGATGTTTTCACTATACCCGTATTATGGAACAGAGTGTTTTTTTCATTCATATTATTGATATTATCCAGCACAGGAATTATCGCCATATGGCGTAAAGAAATTCCAGGGCTTATACCAGGTCGGTTTATTCAAGGAAAAATAGCTGTTATCAGTGGAATATTTGAATTTGCTCTTCTTCTTATTATGAGTGTATGGTTTTTTATTTTTTCATTTTCGGAGTAATCTATTTAGAAGGTTTTATTTATATTATGCAAAGCCTGGGATTCTTATTGCTCCTCCTTCAAGGAAATGTAGCTTAGAAAATCCAGTTGCGGGGTAAAACAGGTAACCTTGAAAAAGCTCTTTTACGGCATTTTGATTATTTTTATTTTCGCTCTCTTTTTGTTCGGCGTCGTTTATGTCGGAATTCAACCTGACAAACAGGAAAAATTGATCACGACTGTATTTACCGTGAGGGAGGCTTACCCCTGTAAATATGAGAATGCTAAATGGTCTCGGTCGGATGTTTTTAAATCATCAGAGAATGTTTATATATGTGTAAATATCTCCACAAATAAACCCGAAGATGTAAAACATTTAACAATAGAAGCATATACCTTGGATGGCAACATGAGAAATCAGGTGTTAGTTTATGAGAAGTATCAATCATTCTCGGTTTATGATCGATATATTCCCATCTGGTATGAGTT
This sequence comes from Longilinea sp., assembly GCA_026645875.1. Classification (GTDB taxonomy): domain Bacteria; phylum Chloroflexota; class Anaerolineae; order Anaerolineales; family Anaerolineaceae; genus Longilinea. The sequence goes on along the minus strand of JAPKMQ010000032.1, from coordinate 17,560 downwards.
TGATCCTGGAAAATATTATATTTCCGTTATCTATGGACGGGGTAGCTTATTCGAAATATCGATTGAAGTGGTGAAGTAAGATCTTCATGCAAATTCTTAATAATTGCATTATCTACTGAATGCAGGAATGCATTTATTCTATTATCCGCAAGCTTTTAGTATCTTGTTCAACACCATAGATAAATCTGTTATTACTTCTTCATTTGGGAACCGGAGCACACGGACACCGAGTTCCGCCAGAATCCGGTCGCGGTCAGCGTCGTATTCGCGCTGCGTTTGGTGCACGCCGCCATCCAGTTCCACCGCCAGGCTGGCGCGATGGCAGTAGAAATCAACAATACAACCGCCGATGATTTACTGGCGGCGAAAATGCCAGCCGTTCGGGCGATTGCCGCGCAGCTTCTCCCATAACACCTGCTCGGCAGGCGTCTGGTTGGAGCGCAGTTCCCGCGCGCGTTGCGCCAGTTCCGGCGAGACTTTTTGCCCGATGACGATGTTTCGAGGCGGCATGAGGATAGTGTAGCGGAGATAGGGAAAAGAGGAAAGCGGAAAAGACAAACGGAAAAGGACCTAACCTAACCCCCTAACCCCCTTCCCGGAACAGGAAGGGGGAATCGATTCGGGCCTGATCGTAAAATTGTAACCGACCGGCTCCCTTCTCTCCCCGATTCGGGGAGAGAAGGGCCGGGGATGAGAGAGGTCATTTCCTGCGATTGCGCCGTGCATGATGATTTAGATCGGGACGCCTGGCTGGACCTAACCCCCTGACCCCCTTCCCGTTCCGGGAAGGGGGAATCGTGATCCTGACCTGCTATCCTGTCCGAACACGCTACAATGAAATGACCGGGTTACCAGGGCTGAAATTACGGCAGGGGTTCAGGCGCGGTCAACCAGGGAGTCACATTTACGCTTCCGTAGACGGCATTGCCCGTTCCATACGGTGCCGGGCCCGAATCGGAGCCCCACCAATTATTGACAGCATCCACAGGGGAGGATGAGGCATTGTAAATGCCGTAATTCGAATTCCCGATGATGTTATTGTGGTGGACGGCCACAACGTACGTACCGGAAGGCGAGATTCTGATCCCCGTGGCGCCTGGATTTCCAATCATCGAATACTCAATGGTCAGGGTTATTGTGCCGGAACCAGCCGCAGCCTGGATAAGTGCCCCCGGGCTGTGACTGAAGACCGAATGTTGGAGAGTGGCAGAGGCTGAGTCTTGCAGCTGCAGCATGGCATCATACCCGTAGCAGTTCACCCCGCACCAGTAAAAGCCGCCGTAGCGCAGATTGGCATAGATCATGTTGGTGGTGCCGCCCGCCGCCACCACGATGCTGTTCCAATCTCCTGCGGCCGGACTGGTCGCCGAGCCGTTGTTATTGGTGTCGCCCGCCACGGTATCATCATTGAGTGAAGTGAAAGTCACCGCGGAGTCCACCGTACCGGGTACGTTCAGGATGCCGTTGATCAATAACGTGCCATTGGTGGATTCTCTGAATTTAACCACCGCGCCGGGCTGCACCGTCAGTGTGCTGCCGCTGTTTACCGTCACCCCATAGATCACATAGGCAAAATCGGGGTTGCCAGCCAGGGTTGTGTCCATGCCGAGCGTGCCTGTCAACAGGATGCCGTTGACACCGTTGCCTGTTCCGGTGTTGCCGCCCAGGTTGGATACTGCGCCGCCGGTAAACGCCAGGTACACTGCTTCGTAAACGTTGCCCGTAAACACGTTATCGGTGATGGTGATCTGGTTGCCGGAAATCCCGGTCGCATTGATGCCATTCAATCCACTGGATCCAATGGTGGAATGCGTGACCGTCAACTGAGTGGTGGCAGAGGGATTCACTGCCACCCCGTTGCCGCCGCTGTTGGCAATATTGCCATGGTCCAGGGTCAGGCTGCCCCCATCGTAAACGCGCAAGGCGGCATTTTCACCGTAACAATTCACCCCGCACCAGTAATAGCCGCCATAGCGCACAGCGGCATACGCCAGGTTGGCGGTTCCGGTCGCCGACACCGCAATGCTGTTCCAGTTACCCGGAGCTGGACTGGTCGCCGTTCCATTGTTGTTGGTGTCTCCCGCCACAGAATCATCATTGAGTGAGGTGAAGGTCACTTGCGCGGTTTCTGTTCCGGGCACCATTAAGCTACCATTGACCGCCAGCGTGCCATTGGTGGTTTCTCTGAATTTGACCACCGCGCCGGGTTGCACCGTCAGCGTGCTGCCGCTGTTTACCGTCACCCCATAGATCACATAGGCGAAATCGGGGTTGCCGGCCAGGGTAGTGTCCATGCCGAGCGCGCCCGTCAACAGGATGCCGTTGATGCCGTTGCCCGAACCTGTGTTTCCGCCCAGGTCATTCACAGAACCACCGTTGAACGCCAGGTACACTGCCTCGTTGGCATTGCCCGTAAACACGTTGTCCGTGATGGTGATCGAGTTGCCGGAAATCCCGGTCGCATTGATGCCATTCAATCCACTGGATTCAATGGTGGAATGCGTGACCGTCAACTGTGCGGTGGCAGAGGGGTTTACCGTGACTCCATGGCCGCCGTTGTGAGCAAGGGTCACGTGGTCCAGGGTTACATTTCCGCCACCGTAAACGTGCAGGGCTGTGTTGTTCCCGTAACAATTCACGCCGCACCAGTAAAAACCGCCATAACGCACGGCGGCGTAGGCCATATCAACCGTTCCAGTCGAAGCCACGATGATGCTGTTCCAATTCCCAGGCGCCGGGCTGGTCGCCGATCCATCGCCATTGGTGTCTCCTCCGGCACTGTCATCAAGCAGAGAGGTGATGATAACCGGCTGCGCCTGGGTTCCCTGTACATCCAGGGTCCCATTTACAACGATGGATGATATTGCCTGGAATTTAACCACCACCCCATGTTCAATGGTTAATGTCGCACCAGGATGGATCGTAATATCGCAGGTCAGGACGTATGGACTTTCGCCAGCTGTCCAGTGCGTGTCACTGGTGATGTCGCCGCAGGTATAGGTTGGGCCTGTGGGCAACGGGGTGGCAAAGGTAGCGGTGTTATTGGCTGGATTGGGATCGCTGCCAGAGGCAAGGTTATCGGAAATGGATGCGGTATTCGTAATGGATGTTGTGCCGGAGGGAATGGTTTGATTCACGCGCACATTGAAAGTCAGCGTTCCCGAAGCACCCTTCGCCAGGCTTCCAAGAACATATTCATACTGGCCATCACCATTCAAAACCCAATTGACGGTATTATCCGCCGGATCATAGGAAGTGAATTCCGGCAGTGTTTCAGTAATGACGACACCTTCCGCGGCGTTGTATCCCAAATTTGAGTATTGCACGGAATAGGCAGTCACCGTCCCTGGAATTGCCAACGAATCGCCGCTCACGGTCACAGCCAGGTCAGGCGCGAAATTGATGGCCGTTGTGATTGCCGCCAGGTTATTGCTGGGCGTCGGGTCGGCGCCATGACTTCCATCATCCTGAATCGATGCCTCATTTGTCACGGATGTCACCAGCGCAGGAGGCGCGTCGGAAACGACCACGGCAAATACTACTGACCCGTATTGGCCGGCCGACAGCGTGCCCAGGTCCATCCTGTATTGGGCGGTGCTTCCCACCTGCGTCCAACCAGCGGAGCTGTGTACAGAGTCAAATGCCGTGCTGGCTGGAAGGGTCTCCAGGATCGATACGCTGGTGGCTTCATGACCTCCGTCATTTGTGAACGCGAGTTTGTAGGTCAGCGTTCCACCTGGAACGACAGAACTGACACCCCCAGAGGTCATGGTCAGGCGCAGGTCAATGCCGGCGGTGGGTGGAACCGTACCTTTTCTGACCATCGGCAGGAAAAGCTGGTAATCCATTTCGCCGGCTTCCTGACCGGGTTCCAATCCAGCCGCAAAATCAAGTTCTGGTTCAGCAATGGACGCCGCGAACGCCTGCCAGGAACCCGCCGGCCGGACTGTCAAGACAAGCAGCAGACCAATACTGACGGAAAGCAATGATTTATACAGACGCTTTATTGAGCACCGCATAGGACGTCCTTTTTCGTTCATAGGATTGGATGGATAATAATCGCGTGGACGGTCACTGGCTGGTTGACAAATTGCCCCCCGGTAATAATGTCAACATTGTATTGATTATACTGATAGCATTGACAATCAGATGACAGGTAGGATGTACAGCACGCTTACAAAATTGGTGGTTACCTGTATATGGCCAACTGCATCAAAAATAATCGTCCTTGAGCAAACAAGGACGATTATTATCTGTCACCGGCTGCAGAACGGCTACGCCCTGGCCCCACCAATAAAATGCCTGTGCCCCGGCGCGAACTGCACCAAATCCCACAAATTGCCGTACAGATCCGCAAACACAGCCACCGTGCCGTAGTCTTCCACTTTCGGCGGGCGGACGAAGGTGATGCCCAGCGCGGTCATCTCGTTGTAGTCGCGCCAGAAGTCGTCGGTGGCCAGGAACAGGAACACGCGCCCGCCGGCCTGGTTGCCGATGAACGCCTCCTGCTCCGGTTTGGAGGCGCGCGCCAGCAGCAGGTGAGTGCCGGTTGAATTGGGCGGGGCAACCACCACCCAGCGTTTATCCTGCGCCGGCTGGTAGGTATCCTCGATCAGGGTGAAGTGCAGCTTTTGGGTGTAGAAGGCGATGGCTTCGTCGTAATCCCGGACGACCAGGGCGATGTGCGCGATGGATTGTTTCATGCGGCTCCTCGGGGGTGGCAGTTGCGTGTACGGTTTTCATACCCGCGCTCAGGACGCGCTCAATCCGCCGCCAACTCGCGTAACTTGCACACCGTTCGCCAGTTGCGGTCGGTCAGCGGCACGCCCAGCAGCCTTTCACTCGCCGCGGCCAGCTTCGAGCGGCCCACGCCCTCTGGCGCATGCAGATAAACCACGCGCCCGATCAATTGCCAGCGCTCGCTGGGGGCGCGCAGTTTTTCGATCGCTTCCAGGTTGGGGCTGGCGGGTTCAGCGGTCAGGAAGCCCAGGTGCAAGGTTTGCGGGTCGCTTTCGCCTTCGGGGAAGGGGTTGGTAGCCGCGGCCTGCTCGAATTCGGCGCGGCTCAACAGCAGCACTTTGGGCTCAAAGCCGCGCCGCGCCTTCACCTCCGCGCCGATCGCCGCCGCCAGGCGGGCAGCATCCGGTTCGGGGCTGGCGAAGACCGCGTTGCCGCTCTGGATGTAGGTGCGCACCTCCCGGCAGCCCAGGTCCTGCAGCAAGGCCGCCAGTTCTTTCATCGGCAGCGAGCCGGTTCCGCCGACGTTGATTCCGCGAAACAGCGCGATGTAAGTTTGCATGGCAATCCTTGAAAGAGTCTACCCACGAAACACATTATGCCCGTCAGGGAACGAAAGACACGAAAAAAAGAGCAAGATCCGTTTGTTTTTCATTTCGTGTGTTACGCGGTCTAAATTTCTTTACCGGTAGGGTGGGTGCAGGGGCGTTAATGCTTCTGAACAGGAACGGTTGTTGCCGCCCCGCAACCCACCATTCAACAGCCAATCCTAAGAAATTAACCACGGAAAACACGGAAGACACGGAAAAAAAGAGCAAAAAAACGGGGAGCAAAAACTCTTCTATTCTACTTTTAACTCTGTGACCTCTGTGGCTCTGTGGTTTCCGTTTCTTCTTTTTATCCACCCTTTAGAAACGCCAGTGTGCGCTCCCAGGCCAGCTGCGCCGCCGCGGGATTGTAGGCGTCCGGGCGGTCGGCCTCGAAGAACCAGTGGCCCGTGCCCGGGTAGGTGTGAAAAGTCACCGGGCGTCCGGCCTTGACCAGAGCCTTCTCCAGCTTCTTCACACCCGAGGCCGATTCCCACTCATCGGACTCGGCAAAGTGACCCTGGTAGGCAGCCCTCACAAGCGAGAAATCGCCGCCACCGGTGGCATAGAAGAGGGTCACAACCCGGACCGTTTCGGGCCGTTGCTGCGAGAGCCACAACGCCCACCAACCGCCCAGCGAAAAGCCAATCACGCGGATCGGGCCGCCGGTGAGGGCAGACAACTGGTCGGCGGCCGCCAGGATTTCGGCGCTGGCCTGTTCGCGTTTGGCCGTACCGCGCAGCTTTTTGGCCTGCTCCACCGTCGCGGCAACCTTGCCGTGGTACAGGTCGGGCGCCAACACAGTAAAACCTTCGGCCGCCAGACGCCGGCAAAAACCCTTAAAGAAATCGTTCAGGCCCCACCAGGCGTGCAACACCAACACGCCCGGACCCTGCCCGGAAGGCGGCAGGACGAGATATTGATTCTGCAAATGATCAGACATCTTATCCTCCATCCGTCTGCCAATCGATCTCGGCGGTGATGGGGTAATGATCCGAAGGATACAGGCTGCCCTCGTGGTGGCTGTCGACCGCAGCGGAACGCACCGCGAAATGGCGCGACACCAGCAGCCAGTCGATCGGCGAGAGTTCCGCGGGGTTGCCGTAGCCGTGAAAGGTGGGCGCGTCCGGCGCGCCGGGGTTGGCCAGGCGGTGCGCGTCGCGCAGCAGGCCGTCCGCGGTCAGTTCGCGGTAGGCGGCCGAGTTCTTGTCGGCGTTAAAATCGCCGGTAATGATCAGCGCGCGCCGGCGGGCGGTTTCCCCGGCCCAGGCGCGCAATTGCTGCGCCGCTCCCTGGATGGCCTGCGGCTTGTAATCGAAGTGCGTGTTGAGGAAAGTCAGCGACCGGCCGGAGCCGCGGTGGCGCAGTTCGGCCCAGGCGGCGGTGCGGGCAAACACCGCGTCCCAGCTTTTGCTGCCGGCCTTGCGCGGCGTTTCGCTCAGCCAGAAGCGCCCGGTCTGGACGATCTGGAAGGCAGCCTTGCGGATGAGGATGGGCGCCATTTCCACGTCCGTCACGCCGCCGCCGCCGCGCCGCACGCCGTAAAACTGGTATTCGGGCAAATTGGCCTTGAGGTACTCGGCCTGGGCGTCGTCGCGGCACTCCTGCACGCCCAGCAGGTCGGGTGAAAAGGCGCGGATGCGCGCCAGCACGCGATCTTTGCGCTGATTCCAGGCGTTGTCGCCGTCGTCGCAGTTGCCGCAGCGGATGTTGAAGCTCATGATGCGTATCATGTGCGTATTATCCCATGAAACTGGCGCGAGCGTTGCGGTGGATTTTAAAGCAAAGGAGCGGCGTCAAATCGCCGCTCCACGGGAGGGGAGATGCGGTATTTCTTAACCGACTTTGACGATCTGCCTGGCGCCCACCACTTTGCGGGTGCCGTTGTTGGTTTCCACCACGTAAGTGACCTTGCCGAGGATCTCGCGCACGTCGATGATCTTGCCGGTGGTGTCGTGGGTTTCGCCCGACATGGTCTTTTCCATCAGGATGACTTCATCGCCGATCGCGAATTGGCCCAGGGAGGTTTGCAGTTCCATTTCAATTGCTCCTATCGTTTGTTCTAGTGCGGCTTGCCTGCCGTTCATTCATGCGGTATTATATACCGTCTGGACGGTATAAATATACCATAGAATCCAAATAAAGCAATAGTTTTTGTCCCAAAGTGCATCTCCTGTCCCGGCTCATCCCGTCCGGACGGTAAGAATCAAGGTACAATTTCAATCGAGGAACGCACGCATGCCAAAATCCGGAGAGAAAACCCGCGCCGCCCTGCTGGACGCCGCCAGCCGCATTGTTCAACAACGCGGCGTGGAACACCTGACCCTCGAGCTGACCGCGCAGGAAGCCGGCGTCAGCAAGGGCGGCCTGCTGTATCACTTCCCCAGCAAGGAAGCGCTGATCAAGGGTATGATCCAGTCTTACCTGGAGCGCTTCACGGCCGATTTCAACGCCGCGGCGCAGCCGGATACCCCGGCCGCCGGCCGTTGGACGCGCGCTTACCTGCACACTACCTACGAAGACAACCAGCGCAACCCGCGCATGAGTTCCGGGCTGCTGGCGGCGGTGGCCACCGACCCGGCGCTGCTTTTGCCCATGCAGCAGACCTTCGCCGAATGGGTGCAGCTGCTGGAGCGCGATGGCATCGACCCAACCACGGCGCAAATCGTGCGTCTGGCGGTGGACGGGTTGTGGATGGTGGAATTATTCGGTCTGGCCCCGCCCGACGCCAATACGCGCGAAAATGTGCTGCGCGGGCTGCAGGCGTTGATCGATGGATCGAACCGCGGAACCTAATCCGGCTCTTTTTTGCCGAAATATTGGATAAACAGCGCCTTGGAGAGCCGCGCGCCCTCTTCCGAAAGCAGCATGGTGGGCGCTTTGGATTGCGGGTCGCTGATATAGCCTTTCCTGTACAGGCGATCCAGCGTGGCCACGTCCAGGCCCTTCCAGGTGCGCGTGCCGTATTTGTCGGTGCTGCTGGTCAGATAGAGCAGCGCCAGCATCATCTCGTCCACTTTATCCTGGTCAAATTCCATCGCGGTTGCTCGCTTCCCGTGCGGCAAATCCGGGTTGCCGCGCTGTCGACTCCAGTATAAAAACGAATCTCATGGACAAAAGCAACGGCTGCCGTCGTTCCTACGAGAATCTTCGCTGGCGCCGGCCTGTGACCGTGCGCCTCCTGGTTACCCACCGCCCGCAACTACCCCAGGTAATCCCGCATCGCCTGGATTGCTTCCGGGTGGCGGTAGATGGTCATGTGCGTGCAGCCCATGATCTTCTGCAACCGCGCGCCCGGAACCAGCCCGGCCAGCCGCTGGAGATGATCCTCTTTGATCATGTCGTGTTCGGCATAGAGGATCAGCAGGTCCGTGCGGATGCCCTGCAGTGCCGCCTCGCTGATGCCCATATCGCGCAGCATCAGGTCGAAGCGCAGCAGGTGCTTTTGCACGGGCAGGCCCGCGCGTTTGAGCAATGACATCAATCGATAAATGCGCCGGATCTCACGCAGGGTGCCGTCGGTGGTACCGCTGACCAGGTAATTGGGCGAAATGGCCGCCAGGCGCGGAAAGCGCGCCGGATCCTTGTGCGCCAGCATCAGCGCGGTGTTGCCGCCGTCGCTGTAGCCGATCACAAAGGCTTGTTCAATCCCCTTCGCCTGACAGTAGGCGATCACGTCGTCGCTGATCTGGTCAAAGGTCAGCCTTTCATCCTTCGACCGGCTTTCGCCGTGGCCGCGCGTATCCAGCGCGTGGGTGCGAAACCCGTTGAAATGCTCCCGCTGATAGGATTCAAAAATGCGCTTGCTCTCGGAATTGCCGTGCAGCAGCAGCAGGTCCGGTCCGCTGCCGTGCTGGCAGTAGGCCAGGCGGATGCCGGGCAAATCGACAAATTCGGTGGGCAGATGGGGCATGGATTCTCCTCCGGCGCCTGGTAAAATCTGATTTTCCATTCAATATAGCACGATTCCGGCCGGAAAAACCGGCCGCCGGCCGCGCGCTGACCTATAATGAGCTGCAGGGAGCGAATCCAATCTTGCCGCAGGGAAATTATTGGGAGGGGTCGATGAAAAAAGTGGTCTTGCGCCTGTTTTTGGGCCTGCTGGGGGCGGCACTGCTGCTGTTCGCGCTGGGCATGATCGAGTATATCAAGGCCAACAGCAACAACGGCACGCTGGTTTCGGGCGGCGAAAAACGCGCCTACCTGCTGTACGTGCCCAAAAGCTACAACCCCGCCACCCCAACGCCGCTGGTCATCAGCATTCACGGCTACGTCGAATGGCCCGCGCACCAGGCGCAAATCAGCCGCTGGAACCGGCTGGCCGACGAACAGGGCTTCATCATGGTCTACCCCTCCGGCACCGGCTTCCCGCTGCGCTGGCGCACCTTTGGCACATCAGAAGCCGATACCAACCCGCGGGCCGATATCCAGTTCATCTCGGATCTGATTGACCGGCTTGAGAGCGAATACAACATCGACCCGGCGCGCATCTACGCCAACGGGCTCTCCAACGGCGGCGGCATGTCGTTCGTGCTGTCGTGCGCGCTTTCCGAGCGCATCGCCGCGGTGGGCATGGTGGCGGGCGCGTATATGTATCCCTGGGAGTCATGCCAGCCGGCCCGCGCGGTGCCGGCGGTGCTCTTCCACGGCACAGCCGACCCCGTGGTGCCTTATTCGGGCGGTCCGTCGCGCATGTTTGACCTGCCCTTCCCGAACATCCCGGCCTGGGCCGCCGAACTGGCGCGTCGCAACGGCTGCGCGGATGTCCCGCAGGAAATCGCGCCCGGCGGCGCGGTGAGCGGCCTGCGCTGGACGGACTGCGTCGCGGACGTGATCTTCTACACCATCGACGGCGGCGGACATTCGTGGCCGGGCGGCGAGGCGCTGCCCGAGTTCATCGCCGGCCCCACCAGCCCCGATATCGACGCCACGCGCGTGATGTGGGAATTTTTCAGCGCGCATCCGTTGGACGGGCGTTAGCCGGGGTTCCCCGTCCGACCCGACCTGCGAAGTCTGTAACCCTTAAGTTGAGCGCGGAGGGATTCGGACCCTCATCTTACCCTCCTCCGAAGATTTGGATAGAACCTGCCGTTAGAAGACACGCTCAAGTTAATTATGGATAGTGATGAGCGATTCGTCAACCCATTAAACCAAAAGCCCCTCCAGACCTGACTTGCATCGATGCTTGCAAGCACCCTCCCCAAATTCTCAGAATTTGGGGAGGGACGAGGTGGGGCAGATCAATTCAATATTGATCGACTGATGAATACTGGATGATTTCGAATTGCGCCAGTCTGGCAGGGACGGGTCTGTGAACTGCCCTACACGGTCTTACCTTTATTCCCACTTGAAGGTCAGCGCGACAATCACCACCCCCACAATGAAGATGCCCGCCAGGATGCCGGCTTCCAGCAGGTGCGCGCCCCAGGCTTCACCGGTCCACAATCCGCGCATCAAAGTCACCACATGTTTCAGTGGCATGAAATTGGCGATCCTCAACACGCTGGCCGGCATGACTTCAAGCGGCACCATGGCCCCGGAGAAAGTGGTCATCGGGATGACAATTACATTGCCCAGGATGATGGCGGTGCGCGCGTTGCGCACCAGCCCGGCGATGGCGTAGCCCAGCGCAAAAAAGGACAACGCGCTTAACACCACCGCGCCAAACAGGCTCGGCCAGTTGCCGCGGAACTGGACCTTGTAGATAAACAGCCCCATCAAGATCAGGATCAGCACGCCGAGCAGCGTCACCAGGAAAGGCGCCAGGATATCCGCCAGGAAGTACGTCAGCGGGCGCAGCGGCGTGGCCGAGAAGCGGCGCAGCACGCCAGCGTCGCGGCGGGTGGCCGCCCCGATCGGCACCGCGGTCAACCCGGTGATGCCGATGATCATGCCGACATAACCCGGCACGGAGAGGTCCATCTGGCTCAGCCCGTTCAGCTCTGGGCGCGGCAGGCTGCCAAAAATCAGGCCCATAATCACCAGCAGGATCGGGCCAAAGGCCAGCGTGAAGAATACCGACATGGGCTCGCGCAGGTAGAGTTTGGTTTGTACGCTTGATAACTTCATGAACGCGCGCATCATGCTGCTCCTACTCCCGGATCTCTTTACCGGTCAGCTTTAAGAACACATCTTCCAGCGTGGGCTGTTCGGCGTGAATGTTGTTGAACGGCACCCTGGCCCCTTCCAGCGTGTTGACCACCCGGCCAATCAGCCCGTCCTTGCGGCCGTACACCAGGGTGCGCTCGCCGATGCGCTCGACGCGCGTGACGCCGGGCAGCGCGGTGAACAGGGCGTGGTCGACCGGATCAACGCTTTCGAAAACCACCCGGCTTTCGTCGCCCAATCCGTTCACCAGCGCCTGCGGGCTGTCCAGCGCGACCAGTTTGCCGTGGTCGATGATCGCCACCCGGTCGCACAGGCGTTCGGCTTCTTCCATAAAGTGTGTGGTCAGGAAGACGGTCTTGCCCTGCGTCTGGATCTGCCAGACCAGGTCCCACATGGCGCGGCGCGATTGCGGGTCGAGGCCGGTGGTCAGCTCATCCAGGAAGACGATCTCTGGATCGTTGACCAGCGCCAGCGCGATGAAGACGCGCTGCTTTTGCCCGCCGGAGAGCTTGCTCACCGGCGCGTTACGCTTCTCTTCCAGTTCCATTTTCTCCAGCAGGGCGCGCCAGTCGGTCGATTTTTGATAGAACGAAGCGAACAGATCCAGCGCTTCCCACACTTTGATGTGGTCGGGCAGCGCGGCGGATTGGAACTGGATGCCAATGCGCTCGCGCAGCGCGAAACCGTCCTGGCGCGGGTCCAGCCCCAGCACGCGCAGGCTGCCCGCGTCCGGCTGGCGCAGACCCTCGATGCACTCGATGGTGGTGGTCTTGCCGGCGCCGTTCGGACCCAGCATACCGAAGATCTCGCCGCGGCGGATGTCGAACGAAACCCCGTCCACCGCGCGCACGCCGGGGTACTGCTTTACCAGGCCCTCAACCTCAATGACCCGGTCTTGATTGGCTTTCATTTACTTACTCCTTGGTTGCAAACCGGCCAGCCCAGACGGGCCTGTGCCGGATAAATTGGCTTTCAGGTAAAACGGGCCGTTCAGCCGCGCACCAGGGCTTCGTCCTCTGCGTCGGCAATGTAATCCGGCGGGCGCGGAGCCGCCGCCAGGATGGCGCGGCCCTCGGGGACGCGCAGCAGCAGCTTGATGAGCAGGTCGCGCAATTGCCGGGTGCGCTCGTCGCCCAGCGCCGTCAATGCCTGCACCGCCGGATCGCCCGGCGCGATGGGCGGCACGGCCGCCAGCAGCGCGCGGCCCGCTTCGGTGAGCTGGATGGGGTTGCGCCGCCGGTCGGCCGGGTCGCTGCCGCGCGCGGCCAGCCCCTTGCGCTCCAGCGAGTCAATCAGCCGCACGATGGACGAGGGGTCCATGCCCATGCGCTGGCTGATCGTGCTGACGGTCAGCGCTTCGAATTGCAGCATCTGCAGCACGCCGAACTGCAGCGCCGAAAGCGGCTGCCCGGCGGCCTGCATGCGCTGGCTGACGCCGTCATTGAAGAACTTGAGCAGCAGGGCGGTCATGCTGTGAATTTCGGCGGCGTGAATCAGGGCAGCGGGTTCGGTCATATTGTCCTCATATTAATTGCAATAATCAATAATTGCATATATCAATAATATACCATTTCAATAGATTGTCAAGAGGGGAATGGGATCCACTCCGGGGCGCGAAAAAAGCCCGCCGTCGTGACGGCGGGCGTTCTTCTTTCAGCGGTGTTGATTTGATCCTTGCCGCCATGCCCCCACCGGATCGCCACGCGGATCTTCGTAGTGACGACGTCAGTCGTTTCTTCTGCGTCAAAGGACACGGCTAAGTCGTTCTTACCCGTGTTGATTTGATTCTTGCCGCCGTGCCCTTACCTGCGGCGGCGTTGGGGGCACGGATGTGAAGGCAACTGCCACTCTTTAACCCGTGAGTTGCCGTGCCCACCCCGTGAACCGTTTTATCCAGGACACGGCCGAAGCCGCGCTGCGCCCCTAAAGCTTATCCACCAGGTCGGCGTATTCCTTCTGCTTCAGGTACTCCTTGCCGTTCTGGTTGGTCACCCGGCGGCCGTCGGGCAGCACCGTTTCGATCAGGGTGGCCTGGTCAAACGTTTCGGGGACGCGCGCGTGCTTCAGGTTGGCATTCTTGAAGAAGGCATCCTCCAGCACGGCGGCGCTCAAATCGGCGCCTTCCAGGTCCACGTCGATCAGGCGGCTGCGCGACAGGTCGCAGCCCGCCAGCACGCTGCCGCGCAGGTCGCTGTGCTGGATAAAAACCCGCGCCAGGTTGGCGCCGGTGAAATCGCATTTTGCCAGGTGCGCGCCGTCGATTTTTGCGCCGGCGAGGTTCGCGCCCGGCAGGTGGGTGCCGTTCAGGCGGGCATTGTGCAGCAGCGCGCCGGAGAAATCCGCCTGCGCCAGTTCAGCGAAAGGCTTTTCGACCAGCTTTTTGCCGTGCAGCAGCGAAAGCACCTCACCCCGGCCCTTGCCGTCCAGTTGCGCCAGGGCAGTTTGCACGGCCTCGGCCAGTTGGGCGCGGGCAGGGGCAGGCAGCTCATGCTCGCCGTGCTTTGCCGCGGCCAGCGCGCCGTCCACTGCGGCGTGCAACTGGCGCAGGGCCTCTTCACGCTGCGCAGTGAGCCGGCGCTCGTTCTCTCGCTGGCTATCCAGCTCGATGGTGCTGGCGTGCTCGTGATCTTCCAGCCAGCCGCCCGCCAACACAGCCGCCAGCGGCACCATCAGCCATTCCAGCGCCTTGGCCAGCGTGAAATCCGCGTAGCCGCTCCAGGCCAGCCCGGGAAGGTCGCCCAGCCCGCGCAGCAGCGCCGCCGTCAGCGCCCACACCACCACAACGGCCATTCCCAGAATGCCCGCCAGCCGCAGCCAGCCCCAACGGTTCTTTGCTTTGCCTAAAATCCTCATAATGCCCTCGTTCGATGATGAATACCGGTACAGACCCCAATACTACTCAAAGTGCGCGGAATTTTCAACCGGCGGTCCGCCGCAAGTCCGCCGCCCTAAATGTTGCGCAGCTCATTTTTGAGCAGCACGCCGACGATGTCGGCGAATTTTTCGGCGGATTTGATGAACACCAGATCGTTGCCGTAAATCTTCTGCGCGGCGGGGATGTCCTCATCCAGCCCGGTGAAGACGCACAGGATGGAAATGCCGTTCAGGCGGCCCCTGCGCACCTCCAGGGCGGCGTCGTTCACCCCGACCGTGTCGGCGTAGAAATTCAGGTCGGGGTCGGTGCGGTTGCCGCCGATGCCGTGCGGGTCGACCGGCTTGCCGTCGGAAAGCACGATCAGGATGCGGTGGTCGTATTGCGATTTTTCGATCAGGTGCAGCGCGGCGCGGATGGCCAGGCCGTCGCGGTTGCAGCCCGAAGCGCGGTAGTTAAACACCGCCTCATTCTTGCCGTCCTCATCGTAATTGCGGAACAGGTTGATGACCGTGAAGTTGCTGTTGGTGCAGAAGGAAAATACGCGCACCGGAATCTGGCAGCGCTGCAGGCTTTCGGCGATGATGTAACCCTGCGAGGCGAGCATTTCCTGGCGGTCGATCTGCGAGCCGGAAGCGTCCAGCAGCAGGTCCACCGACAGGCTGCCGATGTCGTCGCGGGTGCTCTTCAGGAACACGCGGTTGTCGTTGAGGTGCAGGTTGCGCCAGACCCTGCCGCCCACCAACTGGCCGGACTCGGAGCGGTAGGTGGAAGGCTCGAAATGAATCAGCAGCGTGTTTTTGATGATGTTGGTCAGCTTGAGGATGCTGTTATGGTTGCGCGCCAGGTTTTCCTTGAAGTGTTGCTGGTTTTTCTCGCGCTGCTTCAGCACGGCTTTGCGGTGGTCCGACTCGGTCTGCGCGGCAAATTCGCCGCGGGTGAAGTGCAGGCGGCAGTCCTTGTGGTTGCCGGTGCAAAGCTGCTGTTCCAGCGCGCGGGTTTGCGCCTCCGGCAGCATCGAGACGCCGTAGCGGGCCTGGATGGTCTCGCGGGCTTTGCTTTCCTGCTGTTCTTTGATGGCTTCCCAGGACAGGTTTTTCCTGGAATGTTCGGACTTTTTGTCCGGATCGGCGGGTTCTTCGCCGGGCGTGCCGGCCGCGGTGTTGAACACGTTGAGCAGCGAGATATCCAGAAATGGGTTTTGCAGGCTGCCCGGGTGCTTCTTTTTCAGCGGCAGGTTGAGCCGGAAAGGCAACTCGATGTGGAACAGGTGGGCCTTCTTGCGGTCCTGGGCCAGCGGGAAGTGCTGGTCGACAACCTGGTTCAGGCGCAGGACGATCTCTTCGGTGGTCGCATCTGCGCCGAATTCCAGCATCTCCAGCACGGCGGCCACCTGCTCGCGCACGGGCGGTTGCAACCCCGCGGCGCGCGCAAAGTGAGCTTTGCTGATTTCATCCACCAGGAAGTAAAACTCTTCGGGGCGGCGGCCGCCCAGCACGCTTTCGGCGTAGGCCCGGCGCAGGTCTTCCAGCACCGGCCGCTCGTCTCTTCCCCGCTCAAAGGCGTAGTTCTCCAGGCCGATCCAGGCCAGCCCTTCGTAAAAGGCGCGGTCGGAGTCGGGCCGCACCCGGTCAAAGTAGGTTTGCAGTTGGTCAAAGTCACAATGCCGGTGGATTGCGCCGATGATGTAGTTCCAGTACAGGTCAGCCCGGCCCTCGGCGTCATAGCCCTCAAATTCAGATTTGACGGCGTAGTCGGCGGCGGCGTTCCAGATGATGTTGAGCGCGCGCTGTTTTTCCTGGCTGTGGATGACCATGCTCAATCCGTGAAGATCTCTTCGCGGCGCGGCGCCTGGGGGATGCGCAGGCGGATGACGTCTTCGACCAGGTCGCGCTCGAAATCGTCAAAGGATTTATTGGTGATGCCGATTTCCAGTGCGGCGCCGGCCGGCAGGCCTTTTTCCATCAGGTGAATGGCCGAAATCAGGCCGCGCAGGTCGAGCGACTTGGAGGAGATTTCGGAATTCTCGCACTTCTTCTGCAGGTCCTGAAACAGGCCGGTGAACTGCTCCATGTATTTTTCGCGCAGGTTGGGGAACTCGCGCTTGAGCAGCTTGCGCAGGTTGGCGGATGAGATGGTGGGCATGCGGATGACCATGAAGCGCGAAGCCAGCGCCTCGTTCAGTTCGCGGGTGCCAGCGTAGCCGTAGTTCATCGTCGCGATGAAGCGCGTCAGGCCGTCCAGCGTGATCTTTGAGTAGCCGGGGATATCGATGATGCGGCGGAAGTCGAGGGTGGCGTGGAGAATGGCGATCGACTCGTTCTTGGCCATGTTGATCTCGTCCAGCACGCCAAAGCCGCCGTGGACGGCGCACTCGTAGATGGGCCCGTGCCGCTGCACGACGCGCCCGTTCTCGAAGGTGTCGGTGCCGATCAGCGAGGACGAGTCGGTGTTGATGTGAAAGGAGATATCCCAGCTCGGGCGGCCAAAGGCCGCGGCCAGGTTTTCGGCCAGCACGTTCTTGCCGGTGGCCTTGGGGCTCACCAGCAGCAGGTTCTCGCCGCACAGCAGCGCGGTGATGGCCTGCTCCCAGATGTCGGCGCCGTAGTACAAAAAGCGCGGCCTGGGGATGCGGTAATCCAGGTCGGGGGACACGCCGTTGGCATCCCTGAATCTGGCAACCTCGCGGATCAACGATTCGCGGATGCCTTCCTCTTTTAAGAAGTTCAACATATCGTCACTCATGGCACCACCCGGGAAATGGAATGCAAAGCGCGCGGCGGTTATCACTGCCGGACACCAATATTATAGTAAATAACCGTTCGTAAAATATTTTTGAACCAAAATAATGATGTATGTCATGTAAAAAGCGTGCGATTCGCACCCGATCAGGCCGGCCGCCGGAGTGGGGCATTTTCTGGTACAATCCGGGCCGACGACAGGAAAACCCGCATGGAAACTGACCCCAAGATTCGCGTTTTGTTCGTCTGCCTGGGCAACATCTGCCGCTCGCCGATGGCGGAAGCGGTGTTTGCGCACCTGGTGAAGCAAGCCGGGCTGGACGGGCGCTTTGAGATCCGCTCGGCGGCCACCAGCCACTGGGAGGTCGGCAACCCGCCGCACCCCGGCACGCGCGCTGTGCTGCAGCAGCACGGCATCCCGATCGACCCGGCCAAGCGCGCCGTGCAGGTGCGCCGGGGCGAGCTGGAGCAGGTGGACTACCTGGTGGCGATGGATTACGAGAACCTGGTGGACC
>JAPKMQ010000329.1 GCA_026645875.1 Longilinea sp. | reverse complement strand
GGACATGGCCGCGCTTCTGGGCCGCCTGGGGCCGGTGCTCAGCGCGCGCCTGGCCGGTTCGCCCTTTGCCGGGTTGACGCGCAGGCTCGGCATCGATCTGTACCGCCAGCACATTGAGCTGGATTTTTGCGGCGGTGCGTTAAAATCGGCGACTTTTATCCAACACGCCGCGGAACCCATCCTGCGCGTCCCGCCCGATCAGGCCGTGCCGCTGGTGCTGGGCGGCCGCACGCTGGATGAGATTGCCGGCAGCCACCCCGACGCCTCGCCGCAGCATGTGTGGAAGCCGCTGGTGGATGTGCTCTTCCCGAAAACGAAAGCCTTCCTGGCGACGATTTATTAAGGACCGTGAAGCGTGAATCGTGAGTACGGTTCACGGTTCACGATTCACGAAGATCCAATACCGTTATCTTACAGGTGCAACCATGAACGAACCGCTCAAACTCATGTTCATTGCCGCCCATCCAGACGACGAAGCGCTGGGGATGGGCTTCACGCTGGCCAAATACGCCGCCGAAGGCGTTGAGGTCTCGCTGGTGTGCGCCACGCGCGGCGAACGCGGCTGGACTGGGCCAGCCGAGGATGATCCCGGCCTGCAGGCACTTGGCCGTGTGCGCGAAGCCGAATTGCGTGCTTCGGCGCGCGTGCTGGGCGCGAAGGAAATCCACCTGCTCGATTACATCGACGGCGACCTCGACCAGGCCGACCCGCACGAAGCCGCGTTGAAGATCGCCGCGCTGCTGCGGCGCGTCCGCCCGCAGGTGGCCGTGACGTTTGATCCCTTCGGCGCCTACGGTCACCCCGACCACATTGCCATCTCGCAGTTCACCGCCAGCGCGGTGCTGCTGGCCGCCCGGCCCGATCTGCTGGATGGCGGGCTGGAACCCTTTGTGCTGCCCAAGCTGTACTACATGGTCGATTCGCAGCCGCTGGTGGATATGTACAGCGAGCTGATGGGCGAAACGCTTTCCATGGAGGTGCGCGGCGAGCGCCGCCTGCACACCGGCTGGCCAGTGTGGGCGGCCGGAACGCGCATCGACGCCAGCGCCCACTGGGAGACCGGCATGCAAGCCATCGCCTGCCACCGTTCGCAGGTGGCAGACTTCATTGACAAACTGCTCGAAATTCCGCAGCGCTACGGCAAGGGCATCTGGGCGGTGCAGACCTTTTACCGCGTGTTCAGCCTGGTCAACGGCGGATCGCAACCGGAGGATGATCTGTTTGCCGGGCTGCGGTGATGATTTGAACCGCAAACTGGGGGCGACCGGACTATAATGATACCCATGCAAACCGGATCACTCGACACGCACACGCTGCGCAACCTGCCCTGGGGCGCGGACGTGCGCGCCGTGCTGGCGGCCGCGCTGGACGCGGTCGATCCACAGCCGGCGGTGCTGCGCGCGCTGCATGCCGATGAACGCATCGCGGCTGCGGTGAAAGCCTCGCGCCGCGTGCTGGCAGTGGGCGCGGGCAAGGCCGCCTACCCCATGGCACTGGCATTGGAGCAATTCCTGGGCGATCAACTGGAAGGCGGGTTGGTGGTGGCCAAGGACGGCCACGTCCCTGCCGAAAATGAACTGCGCCGCGTGCGCGCCGTGGAGGCCGGCCACCCGCTGCCCGATGAACGCGGTCAGGCCGCCGCGCGACGCATCGCGGAGCTGCTGCACACCGCCGGGCCGGAGGATCTGGTGTTCTGCCTGATCTCCGGCGGCGGTTCGGCGCTGCTGACCGCGCCGGTCGAGGGCATTGCGCTGGCCGACCTTCAGCAGCTCACCGGGCTGCTGCTGCGCAGCGGTGCGCCCATTCAGCGCATCAACGGGCTGCGCAAACACCTCGAACTGCTCAAGGGCGGCGGGCTGGCGCGCCTGGCATCCCCGGCGCGGGTGGTCACGCTGATCCTTTCCGACGTGGCCGGCGACCCGCTCGACGCGATTGCCTCCGGTCCCACTGTGCCCGACCCCACCACCTACGCGGATGCCTGGCAGACGCTGGAATACTACGGGCTGCTGGCCGGCGCGCCGCCGGCCATCCTGGCGCACCTGCAACGCGGGCTGCGCGGCGAACTGCCCGAAACGCTCAAGCCCGGCGATCCGATCTTCGCGCATGTGAGCAACCAACTGGTGGGCAGCAACGCGCTGGCGGCCGAGGCCGCCGCCGCTAAGGCGCGCGAACTGGGCTGGAACGCCGCTGTGCTGACCACGCGCAAGGAAGGCGAAGCACGCGAGGTCGGCGCGGCCCTGGCGCAACTGGCCCGCCAGGTGCGTCAGGAGGGCATCCCGCTGCTGCCGCCGGCCTGCCTGATTC
>JAPKMQ010000328.1 GCA_026645875.1 Longilinea sp. | reverse complement strand
TCGCGTCCATGGCGGGGTAAATTATCTCCTGATAGAAGGTATTCCAGAAAGGGACAGAGCGGCCGTCGGGGAACCTGACCATCAAGACGGGCAATCCGGGCTTGCGGAAGTACATCCCTTTTATAGCTTCCGGATCAGGTGTGATGTATCCCTCGGGGTTCAGTTGACCGCGTCCGGACCAGAACCTGTTCCAGTCGATAAAGAAATCCCGGTATACCGAATCATCCCCTTTTTCCAGGATATCCCGGAACTGCGGGGACTGAACGGAGGCGTGATTGATCACAAAATCAAGAATCAGCTTTACGTCGCTTTTTCGGATGCGCGCGAGATCCTGTCCGGTGGCCAGGGCTTCATTGAGCCCGTAATCAATAATCGAAAAGCCCCTGTCCAGATCCGAATGGAACAGGCTTGGCAGGATGTATAAGGAAGAAAAAACCCCTTCGGTTTCCGGCAGCTCCAGAAAATCCGCGGCGTTGCACAGGCTGCTGCCCAGGCTGTCGGGATACAGGTTCAGGATCGGGCCGTATGGCACGGCGCTTGCTAAACTGTTCAAATCGCCCGGCCTCCGCCGCCGTCCACCCTCTGCCCCTCAAAAGAGATGACGATTTTGGCTTTCGGCAGCTGCCCCAGCAGCTGTCCCTGCTCTATATCCAGCACCAGGCTGGTAAATGGGCTGTCGATGGCAGCGTCGCGGTTCCGCGCCAGGCGGTGCCCCAGGGTCTCCTGCGGCGTGCTCATCAGGAACACCGGGATATCAATGCCGCGCAGATAAGGGCTGTTCGCGTGCGTCCACTCAATGATCAGCACCCGGATGCCGAAAAGGGGAAGCCTCTCGTAAAAGATGGACGCGGGATCCCGTCCCATATGCTTCAGGAGGATCGTGTCCGCTCCGCTTTTAAACCGCTCGGTCAAGGCGTTGAGCTCATCGAAGTCTATTTCCCCGGATGTGCCCAGGTAGGCGGCCAGCGCCTCTTTTCCGCCGCTGATGTATTGGCTAAGCCAGGGATGCTCACCGGACGGGCTGAAATCCTGGTCCCGCGCCTGCAGATCCATGAGAAACTGCCCTGCCTGCTCGCTGTACATATTGCGCTTGATCAAGGCGTGAATGCCGCCGAACCTGAACACACGCAGGCGCTCCGCGTCATTGTACAGGGGGATCCTGTGCGGATAGTTGTCGCCGGATATGACATGGGTGCCTATGCCCGCGCTTAAGAGGCGCTGCGCGATCACTGCCGCCGTGCCTGATTTGCCGGAGCCTGAGCCGCCGCAGATGCCGATCACCGCGCGGCCGGCGGAATCCGCGCGGAGCAGCGGGCGCAGCATCTCCATCAATGGGGGGAATATAGAATCAGCCTTGAGGATGTGCGCCTGGCTGATGGGGACATCGCCGCAGCATTGGCCCCTCTGCGCCGTGGATTCGTTGCTGTCGGGGGATATCCATGCCTCATCAGGTATGTTGACGCGTGATTCACTGTTTGCTGTTTTCATATCAGTTGAGCTTCCATATCACGATATTGACGCTGCTGTTATCACCGCCGCGCAGTTCTCCGGCGTAGGTGCCTGTGTTCAGGAAGGCGTAGCTGCCCTGCGTATCGCAGCGGAAACTTGGCGTTGTCATGATCACGGCGGATTCATCCCCTGCCTCGAACCGCCCTTCATTGGTGATTGAAAGGATCTCACCGTCATCGGTCTGAAGCCAGTACCTGGCCAGTACATGGCAATGAGAACCTGACACGGTGTTCCAATCAGCGCCGCCCGGGCAAACCTCTCCCCGCAGCGCCGGGCCCTCAAATGTGCCGCCGATGATGGGGATGATCTGCAGCCTGCCCTCCGGGGTTTGCCCGACGATCCTCGGCTGCCCGACCCGTACGTTCAATGTCATCAGTATGTTTGCCTGTAGTTCCATAACGCGCTCCTCATACATCGATGCGGCCTGCCAGCCATTCAAGCGCTGCCGGCATCGCCTTGTTCCAGAAATCAAAATCATGATTGCCCTCCTGCGTCCGCCACTGGTGCGGATAGCCGATGGACTGCAGGTGGGTGTGATAATCGGTGTTTTGCGCGTAGAGGAAATCCTCCGTTCCGCAGGCGAGGAAAATATCCGGCATCAGGCTGTTCTTGAGGCATACATTGGCCAGGTGCTTGGGATCCTTGTCACTGCCTGACAGTTTTCCTGGATCACCGAAGGTGTGCCGGTAGTAGCCATAGGGCGCTATGGCGTTCCCGGTGCCCGGCTGCATGGCCGCGACCTCGCCTGTGATCAGCGCTGAAGACAGGGCGATGATCGATCCAAAGGTATCGTTGTAATGAAGGCCGTTTCGCAGCGCG
>JAPKMQ010000327.1 GCA_026645875.1 Longilinea sp. | reverse complement strand
AAGGCGGCGTGACCACGCTGGAGCGCGGCACGGCCATCATCGGCGGCTACGCGGCGCGCGGCTTCATGGATCCCAATATGCGCCCCGGCCAGGAAGAGCCCACCCAGCCGGATTTGCTGGGGCAGCAGGTGCGCCTGGTGCTGACCAAATGGGACGCCACTGGCACGCCGGTCACCAAGACGGTCAACCTGCGCATCGTCGGCATCATCCAGGAAAACCGCAGCGAATCGGATTACATGATGTACGTGCGCATGGACGAGATGACCGCCTGGTCCGAATGGGTGCAGGGCAAGCGCATCAACCGCAACAAGGACGGCTTTAACAGCCTGGTGGTGCGCGCCGAAAGCCCCGACCTGACCATCGAGATCGCCGACCAGATCAACGCGATGGGCTTTTACGCCAGCACGCCGCAGGAAATGGTCGAGAGCATCAACGGCGTCTTCATTATTATGCAACTTGTGTTCGGCGGCGTGGGCGCCATTGCCCTGCTGGTGGCGGCCATCGGCATCGCCAACACCATGGCGATGGCCATTTTGGAACGCACGCGTGAGATCGGCCTGATGAAGGCCATCGGCGCGACCAACCGCAACGTGCTGAGCATCTTCCTGGGGGAGGCAGCCGGCATCGGTTTCATCGGCGGGGTGGGCGGCGTGGCGCTGGGGTGGGGCGGCGGCGCGCTGCTCAACATCGTGCTAAGCAATTACATGGTCAGCCAGGGCAACACGGTTTCGACGCAGATGACCTACACGCCGCTGTGGCTGCCGTTGTTCGCGCTGGTGTTCGCCACGCTGGTGGGGCTGCTCTCGGGCCTGTATCCCTCGTTGCGCGCGGCCACACTGGTGCCGGTGACGGCGCTGAAGTATGAGTAAGAGGGTAGTAGGTATTCGTTGATGCGGTATTCGTGAACCGTGAAACGTGAATAGTGAACCGTGAGAGGGAAGACTTCTCACGGTTCTTTTTTGTAGGGGGAGTCCTTAAAGATCGTAAAGTCGCATTTTAAGCTCATGTATTTGGGTCGACACGCAGGTCGACCCCTACAGGTAGGGCGGACACATGTGTCCGCTCACCTTTGAGACAGCCCTCGGTTGTACTTGGTAGTTTCATTTGAGCTCGCATGCCGCCTTGACGAATACCGAATCAACGAATACCGAATTGACGCTTCACCTTTCACGCCTCACGTTTCACCTCTCACCTCTTACCTTAAAAATCCCCGCTGCCCTTGCAACCCGCATTACAATTGTCCAAACAACTTGATATGGGAGGGACAGGCGATGCAGGCGCTTAAAGAACGCATTCAGCGCGAGGGAACCATCCTCGGCAACGGCATTCTCAAGGTGGACGGCTTTATCAACCACCAGGTGGACCCTGAATTGATGGACGCGTGCGGCGCGGAATTCGCGCGGTTGTTCGCCAACGTGGGCGCGACGCGCATCCTCACCGCCGAAATTTCGGGCATTGCCCCGGCGCTGATGACCGCGCGCCACATGGGCCTGCCGGTGGTGTATGCGCGCAAGAGCAAGCCCATCACCATGCCCGACCAGGTCTACCTGACCATCGCGCCCTCGCATACCAAGGGCCGCATGGTCGAGCTGATCGTCTCGCCCGAATATCTGGGGCAGGGCGAGCGTGTGCTGATCATCGACGACTTCCTGGCCACCGGCGCCACCATCCTGGGGTTGGTGCGGCTGGCGCACGCCGCCGGGGCCGAACTGGTGGGCATCGGCGCATTGATCGAGAAGACCTTTGAGGGCGGGCGCGACGTGCTGCGGCCGCTGATGGTGCCGATCGAGTCGCTGGTGCGCATCACCGCGCTGGATAACCAGCACATCGAATTCGCCGAAGACTGACCCTACGCATGAGCGACAGCATCGCCATCCTCGACTTCGGCTCGCAGACCTCGCAGCTCATCGCGCGCCGCGTGCGCGAGGCGCAGGTCTACTGCGAATTGTTCCCCTGGGACGCGCCGGCCGAACAGGTGCTGGCGCTGAATCCCAAAGGTATCATCCTCTCCGGCAGCCCGGCCTCGGTTTATGAGCCGGGCGCGCCGTTTCTTCCGCCTTACGTGCTGGAAAGCGGCCTGCCTATCCTGGGCATCTGCTTTGGCATGCAGGCGCTGACGCAAACGCTGGGCGGGCGGGTGGCGGCGTCGCAGCAGCGCGAGTACGGCCCCGCGACCGTCGAGTCGTTGGGCGAGAACCCGCTGCTGCCGCCCGGCGACTACCCGGTGTGGATGTCGCACGGCGACCGCATTGAGCAGGCGCCGCCCGGCTTCGTGCCGCTGGCGCGCAGTGGCAACAGCCCGGTGGCGATGATCGGCGACCTGCAACGGCACATTT
>JAPKMQ010000326.1 GCA_026645875.1 Longilinea sp. | reverse complement strand
GCTGGTTTCTGCTGGCCGCGCTTGTTTTCTTACTGGCCGCCTGTGGCGCCGCCATGCCCACCGTGACCGAAGCACCCACCGCCGGGGTGATCGAAACCACCGTCCCCCCTTCCCCCACGCCAGAACCAACCAGCCTGCCCGCGAAGGTGATCCTGGTGGGCGATACGGCCAGCTCGCCGGCGGAACTGCAGAACGTTGAAACCCAACTGGCCGCGTTAACCGTGGCCGGCAACAGCACGCTTGTCCGGCAGGACAGCGTGACCGCAGCGGACCTGACCGATGACGTCAAAGTCGTGGTCTGGGTGGGCACAGCCGCCGGGATTGGCGATCTGGCAGCCGGCGCGCCCCAGGTGCAATTCGTTGCCATCACCCCGACTGAAATTCAGCCGTTGGAAAACCTGAGCATCATCCGGTCACAACCTGAGAACGCCGTGTTCATTGCCGGTTACATCTCCACCCTGATCGCGCCCGACTGGCGCGGGGGTGCGCTGCTGCCCTCAGACGGCCCGCTCGGCGGTCAGGCGCAATCCGTATTCACCAACGGCGGCCGGTTCTTCTGCGGACGATGCGCGCCTGCCTACGCGCCCATCGTGCTGTTCCCGGTGAGCATTGCTCTGCCGACCGGCAGCCCGGCTTCTGCCTGGCAGGCTGCCTTCACCGAGCTCAATCAAAATGTAATCGAAGTGCTGTACGTGAGCGACGCCGCCGCCAGTCCGGAATTGTTAACCGCACTGGCTAATACGGGTATCACACTGCTGGGGAGCCAGCCGCCCTCACCGGAATGGAGCCAGAACTGGGCCGCCACCGTGCAGGTAGACGCCAGCGCGCTATTGCAAACGCTCTGGCCAGATCTGCTGGCCGGAAAAGGAGGTCAAACGCTTGCCGCGCCGGTCATCGTGAGCGATATCAACCCTGAAAAACTGTCGCCGGGCCGCATGGAACTGGTAGAAAAGATGATCGCCGATTTGCAGGCCGGCCTGGTCGGCCCCTTTAGTATTCCGGCGGAATAAGGTTATTTACTCGCGGGGAGTACCCATGAACTCGCCCGCGGTTGCCTGTCCCGGCGCGCTGATGCCTTCACGGCGAAGCACTTTCCAGACGGTCAGTGCCAGGATCTTGAGATCCAGGCCGGGCGTCCAATGATCCACGTACCACACGTCCAGCCTAAATTTCTCCTCCCAGGTGAGCGCGTTGCGCCCGTTGATTTGCGCCCATCCGGTGATGCCCGGCAGCACCGCGTGGCGGCGCGCCTGCTCGGGCGTAAAGCGTTCAAGATACTGAACCAACAGCGGTCGCGGCCCCACCAGGCTCATCTCTCCGCGCAGCACATTCCACAGCTCAGGCAATTCATCCAGGCTGGCAGCCCGCAGGATGCGCCCAAAGCCCGTCAAGCGTGCCGCATCCGGCAGCGGGTGCCCGTCAGCGTCGACGGCGTCGCGCATGCTGCGGAATTTATACAGGGTGAAGATTTCGCCGTTCAACCCGGGCCGCGCCTGGCTGAAAAGCACCGGCCTACCCAGTTTCAGGCGAACCAGCAGAGCGATCACACCCAACACGGGCGCCACCAGGATGAGCACGGGCAGCGTCACAAGCAGGTCAAACGCGCGTTTGACCAGGGGTACGCCGGGCGGGAAAATGCGGGCTGTCACAGCGTCATTGTACCAAAACCCGGCGGCATGCATTATAATTTTAGCTGACAATTCCTGCTTCGACGCCTGCGTGAATCCTGGGCTACAGAAGCAGCCCACCATCGCCCGGAGGCAATCGCTGTGTTGTTGAAGATCAACGTGCAATACTGCATGGTTTGAAAATATATGCCGCGGGCTGCCAGTCTGGCTGCCGAACTGCTCAACAACTTCGAACCGGAGATTGAATCCGTCACGTTGACACCGTCCGATGGCGGCCGCTTCGAGGTCACCGTCAACGACCGCCTGGTCTTTTCCAAACTGCAATCCCACCGCCATGCCGAGCCCGGCGAGGTCACCCGCCTGATCCGGCTGCTCCTACAGGAAGGGTATCGATGAGTCTCAAACCTGGTCGTGTCTTCTCCGGCGCCCGCCCGACAGGGCGTCAACACCTGGGCAATTACCTGGGCGCGATTAAGAACTATGTCGCGCTTCAGGAAGAATACGAGTCCATTTACTGCATCGTGGACCTTCACGCGCTGACCACGCTCGAATCGACGCTGGATCTGCGCCAGAATAGCTTCGAAATGGCGCTGGATTGGCTGGCTGCTGGCCTGGACCCGCAAAAATCGATCATCTTCATCCAGTCGCACGTGCCTCAGGTGACAGAATTGCACACCATCCTCTCGATGGTCACACCTTTGGGCAAGCTGA
>JAPKMQ010000325.1 GCA_026645875.1 Longilinea sp. | reverse complement strand
TCGAAGATCCTTGGGAAGAATATGCTGTGAGGAAATTTCGGGAAGCTTTTTAGGTGAATCGACAATGCAATCTGGTGTTGAACCAATTCGCGCTAATAGCGCCTCTATTCCAATCATGATAGACCCCAAGGTAAATGTCTAAAACACAATAGAGTGTTTCCTCCTGCCATGAGGTTTACCAGATTCCGGGTAGCAGCCTGAATTTTATGCGCTGCGCGTATTGCGCATAACCAGACAATTCGGCCTGCAGCGTGCGGTCCTCGAGCGCGGTGCGCACGAAGGTCAGCGCGACGGTCACGACGGCCGGGATGAAGGCCGACCACGAGCCGAGCACCAGCGGGACGAGCAGATCATACACAACCGCGCCGAGGTAGCCGGGGTGGCGCACGATGGCGTAGGGGCCGGAATCGACCACATGGTGGCCGCGGTCCTCCTGGATGCGCACGGTGGCGGCGAAGAAGCGGTTGGTCAGCATGGCCCACAACACGAAGATGCTGGCGCCCAGCCCGACCACGACTGCCAGGAGGAACAGCCAAAGCGGCGGCTCGGCCGACCAGTGAAAGCGCGCGTCCAGACCGCCCACCAGCACCAGCGCCAGCGGCCCGGCCATCGAAACCAGCGGCGCCAGGACGCGGTCCCAGGGCTTGGTGTTGGCCTGCATTTTGGAGCGCTCGGCGATCAGGTCGGCGTGTTTGGGCAGAAACAGGATGGCGCTGAGCACCTGGGTGGTCGCGCCGATCAAAATAAAAGCCCAGCCGCCGCGCCAGTTCAACCGGCCGGCGACGAGAAAGAGGATCAGGCCAAAAACGACGAGCTGCGCGAGCATTTTGACGCCCCAGCGAATCAGGTCGCGGACAGGCGGGCGGGGAGGGGTGGATTCCATGATGGGTTTGCCTTGAACAGGGGGATGTGGAATTATTGTAATGCTGAAAGGGAAAATGGACGGAGAAATACTGGTATCTGACCAAAGGATATCTTTGGTTGGGGCGAGCCAGCGGCTCGCCCCTACAGAATGGGGTATACTGGCAAAAAGGACGCAAAAATGGAAATCAAACGCGCGGGTTCGAGGCCTTCCGAAAAAGGATCGGCCGGCTATTTCAGCGGCACGGTGCGCATCGATCCGCTGTTCGACGCGCCGGAGCCGTCAAAATCTTTCGGCGCGGCGGTGACCTTCGAGCCCGGCGCGCGCACGCACTGGCACAGCCACCCGCTCGGCCAGACGCTGATCGTTACGGCTGGTTGCGGGCGGGTGCAGCGCCGCGGCGGACCGGTGGAGGAGATCCGGCCGGGGGACGTGGTGTGGATTGCGCCGGGCGAGTTGCATTGGCACGGCGCCGCGCCCACCACCGCCATGACGCACATTGCCATCGCGGAGCGGGTGAACGGCAAGGGCTCGGACTGGTTCGAGCCGGTCAGCGAGGAGCAGTACCTGGGCGGGGAAGAACTGAGGTGAGGTCGTTTCCATAAAGGCATCACAATTGGGGCGAGTCTACAGACCCGCCCCTACCTCTGATCGTCAACAACTGTCCCAAAACCTGATGATGTTATTGCGGTTTGTTGGGTTGTGCGATAAACGTACAGCGGCGGGTCGAAGACCCGCCGCTACTGAGTTGGAATATAAAGTGGTGAAAAGGAAAGCGCCTAGCGGCGCGCTTCGGCGGGTTGGGCCTGGCGCGCAGGGCGTGGCAGCCATTCGCTAGCAGGCCGGCACCGAGCAGCGCCAGCAGGATGCCGCTGACGGTCATGCCGGTGTTGAAGGCATCCGCGTAATTCACGCCGCCCCAGGTGTGCGTGCCGGCCATCAGGTATTGAATCGTCCAGCACAGCCCCGCCAGGAGGATGGCCGACGCGCCGCCGGAGGTTTTCTTTTCCTTCTTCGGCGCTTTGGTGTAATCGACACCCTGCCAGACGCCCGGGATGCGGAAGAGCAGGAAGATGACCAGCGTGATGACGGTCGTGCCAACCACCGCGTCCACCGGCATGGAGCTGCCGCGCAGCGCGCGCGAGGTGGCAACATGAATCACGCCCACCAGCGTGCCGGCCAGCAGCGCGGTCAGCGCGGTCTTGTAGGCATTCGGCGCGCCCTTCACCAGCAGCACCACCGCGCGGATGCCCAGGATGCCGATGGCGACCGTCACGACGACATAGAGGATGTAGAGCCACTGATAGGGGGCGAGGGGCGCCATGCTGTCCCAGTTTTTGGGGAATAGCGCGGCGCAGCTGGTGCCCGCGCCGCCCAGCACGGTGAAGCCCGCGGTGAGCGACATGAACAGGATGCCGATGAAGCGCAGAAATTTCGCCAGTCCGCTGTTGGGGGTCATATTGCGTTCTCCTATGAATGAAAATTGGGTTT
>JAPKMQ010000324.1 GCA_026645875.1 Longilinea sp. | reverse complement strand
GATGATCGAGCCCAGCCCGCCCACCAGCGCCACAATCAGCCCCAGGCGCGCCTCGCGCATCACCGCCATGGTCACCTGCAGCGGCGTCGCGCCCAGCGAGCGCACCTGCAGGCGCAGGTCGGGCGCCACCTCGGCCACCGCCGACATGGTGTAACCGGCCACCAGCGGCGTGGCGATGATCACCTGCGCCACGATCATGGCCGGCACGGTGAACAGCTCGGGCACGAAGGGCAGGTTGAGCGGCCCGAGGATGCCAGCGCGCGAGAGCAGCAGGTAGACGCCCAGCCCGGCCACCACCGGCGGCAGGCCCATACCGGTGTAGATGAGCGCCTGCACGAAACGACGCCCGCGGAAGCGCACCAGCCCCATAAAAGCGCCGAAGGGAATGCCCAGCAGGGCGCTGAAAATCAATGCAATGCCGCTGACCTTGCCGGAGAGCAGGATGATCTCCCACAGCACAGGGTCGCCGCCGAAAAACATTTGAAAACCGTCAATAATGCCCTGGATGAGTGTATCCAATAAAAGCTCCTGGATGGGGTGGATAAATTATACTGTATATTTATTTGCGTACAAATGGAACAATGGTCTGATTTGAGTAAACGATGCGCTCTTCCATCCTCCCCTGTCCGGCAGTACAATTAACGTCACGCGCGGCACATTTCTCCTGCAGGTGGTGAAACATGGATCAACTCTGGTCGCCCTGGCGGATGAAATACATTCAAAATCACGAACCCGTGCCCGGCTGCATCTTTTGCACCGCATTGGATCTGCCCGACGGACCGGGCAACCTGATCCTGGCGCGCGGCGAAACGGCCTTCGTCATGCTCAACCGCTACCCTTACACCAGCGGTCACCTGATGGTGGTGCCCTACCAGCACGCAGCCAGCTTCGAACTGCTCGAACCGACCGCCCGCGCCGAGATTATGGAACTGCTGACGCGCGCCGTGGGCGCGCTGCGCGCGGTCTATTCACCCCAGGGCTTCAACGTGGGCGCCAACCTGGGCGCGGCCGCCGGGGCCGGCGTGGCCGAGCACGTGCACTTTCACGTGGTGCCGCGCTGGGGCGGCGACGCCAACTTTATGACCACGGTCGGCCAAACCCGCGTGCTGCCCGAGGCGCTCGAGGATACCTATTTACGCCTGTTTGCGCGCTGGAACTCGCCAGGCAAAGCCGACGAGACCGGCAGCGGAATATAGATAGTTTTCAAAAAAATTGCGCATCAAAATATATTCAGGCCGGCACATCTTCCCATTCCTTTCAGAGTAAGCTGAGACAGATGGTCGGCCTCCACACATCACCCCACCTGGGGCGACACGCAGGTCGCCCCCTGCCTGCAGAAATGGAGCGCCTGCCCCTATTCGGGTGATGTGTCCACACTTATTACGTGGCCAGTTTTGGTTTCAATCATCCCCGCCAGCGTCGGGGGTTTCACTGCCATCATCATCCCCGCCGCTGTCGCCGTCGGGTGTGCCGCTGTCATCGGCATCGTCGCCGCTGTCGGGGGTCTCGTTGTCGTCTCCGCCGCTGCCGCTATTGTCGTCGTCGTCGCCGCCGTCGTCATCCCCGCCGGGCTGATCGGTCTCGTCGACGCTGTCATCATTGCTGTCATTGTCATCGTCCGTGCCGCTCGGTTCGGGCGTTTCATCCAAATCATCATCGCCATCATCGTCCGTGGCAATCGCTGCGGGGGATGACGGGTCGTCATCCGAACCACCACCGTCCTCCAGGCGCACCGTGAGCGCCAGGAAGTCCTGCTGCGAAAGGCGGATGGCGGTGATTTCCACCCGCTGCCCGGCCGCCGGCGGCTGCTCGACCTGCGTCTGGCCGGTGATGGCCACCCACACCCCGCTGATCAGCCAGCGGTCGCCGTCATTTTGCGCCAGTTGGCCCTTCAGCTCGAAGAAGCGCAGCCGCAGCACGCTCACCAGCACCGTACCGTCGGCCTGCACCTGGCCCTGCACTTCCACGTAGGCGCCTGGCAGGCTCTGCGCGGCGGCCTGCAACGCATCGTCCAGTTGCAGCGTCAGGCCCTCCACCGTCCAGGGTTGCCCGCCGCCGCCGGAGAGGAAACCGGCAAAGCTGACCTGCTGTCCGCGGCCCAGTTCGGCCAGCCGCAGCGCCTCTGCCACGCGCCGCCCGTCGAAGTTTTCTTCCAGCAGCAGCTTGCCGGCCGGATCGGAGGAAGCCAGCGCCAGGCGCGCATTCTCAACGGCGCGTTTGACCGGGTAAAGTGCCTGCCCGGGCAGCGCCGAAACCGAGCCCAGCCCGGTGAAGAACAGCGCGGCCGCCAGCACCGCCAGGATGACGGCCAGGTTGACCGCCCAGCGGAAGCGTGCAAAGAAGGGCAGCGCGCGGGCCGAACGTTGCTCGGCGGCCTGCAAAAAGCGGGCGCGGCTGCGCGCCATGGCACCGCGCGGCG
>JAPKMQ010000323.1 GCA_026645875.1 Longilinea sp. | reverse complement strand
TGCGATTTCGAATTTCCCTAAGGGGCATGTAACCGTTCTGGATACAAAGCTGGTTTCGATGGCTTTAGGTTTTCAGGTACTTGCAGCGGCGCGCGCTGCAGCGGCAGGAGCTAGTTTGAGTGAGTGTACACAAGTTGCGCAGAAGGCTTACAGGCAAATCGGTGTGTATTTTTCGGTCGACACCCTCAAATACCTCGCAGCAGGTGGTCGTATCAACAGTGCCAAGCGGTTGATAGGAACAGCATTAAACATAAAGCCTGTGCTCACAATTTGTGACGGTAAGATCGAACTCGTTGGGAGCGTTCGTACAAGCCGCAGAGCAATCGAGAGTATGCTAAATTTAGTGGAAGGGGGTATTGACGGACGCGCTCCGGTGCGGATTTCCGTATTTCATGCTCAGGCCCATGAGATGGCCAAGCAGGTGTTAGAAACCGCCCGCCTCCGTTTTTCACCTGTCGAGTGCATCCTGTCTGAGATTAGCCCAGTAGTTGGTACCCATGTTGGACCAGGTACAATCGCTGTTGCATACCAGGCGGGAGGGTAAAATTTCATTAGACTCTCCATCCCTCGAGTAGGTTGTTTTTGCAATGCTCTGGGCAGATTCAACTTCTGCCGGGAAGACCGCCATCTTCCTTCCCCTGTAAGAAGTGTCCTTTTCGATAAAGGGCACTTCGATTTTAACGGTTTATCTTGACACGATGAAATAGAGTCTTATAATTGTATAACCATATGCTTATATGACGATCGTGAGGAACACATGGTTGCAATTACAGACAAGACCGCTTTATTCACGAAGGCAAAATTAATGCGGGGGTTTAGCGACCCATCTCGGCTTTCAATCCTGGAAACCTTATTAGATGGTCCCAGGAAAGTCAATGAAATCGTCATGGCGACTGGATTAAGCCAACCCAACGTTTCGAGCCACCTGAGTTGTCTGCGCGACTGCGGTTTGGTCAGTACCCAATCGCAGGGCAAGTTTGTGATTTACCAGTTGAGCGACCCGCGCGTCAACGAAATCCTAAACCTGTCCAGCAGCCTGCTGGCGGATGTCGCGCGCGGCGTGTACGAATGCACCCGCTATGAACCAGAAACCAAATTACTGACAGATTTATCCAAGGAGCAAATTAATGGCTAATCTTAGGACGATGGAAGTTCCCGTCAAGGGGATGGATTGCACCGAATGCACCCAGCATGTCCACCACGCCATACAGGATCTGCCCGGCGTCAAGTCGGTCAATGTTCTGCTGGCCGCGGAGAAAGCTACGATCCAGTTTGACCCGACCCTGGTCGATCTCCCGATGATCCGCAAAGCCGTTGCCGGGGCCGGATATAAAGTCCCGGAAAGCGTACCAGATCAAACACCACCGGCCCGCACCCTCCAGGACTTTACCCGACCAGTTCTGACCATATTTGGCATCGTCTTCGGCGTGGTGCTGTTTGTGGTCGTCTTTGGCGAATGGCTGGGTTGGTTTGAACAGATTACCACGTTGGTGCCCTGGCCGATCGGTTTCGCCTTGGTGCTGGTATTTGGTTACCCGGTTTTCAAAAACGTGGTACAGGCCACCCTGCGCCGGCAGATCATCTCGCACACCTTAATGACGGTTGGCGTCATCGCGGCGCTGGCGGTTGGCGAATGGGCCACCGCGGCGGTAGTGGTATTCTTTATGCGGGTGGGGGATTATGCCGAAAAGTTCACCACCGACCGGGCGCGCAAAGCCGTCCGCGACCTGACCGCTATGGCCCCGCAAACGGCCCGGCTGGAACGGGATGGCAGCGAAGTAGACGTGCCGATCAGCGAAGTGCAGCCAGGCGATGTGGTCATCGTTCGGCCTGGAGAGAAGATCCCAGTAGACGGCGTGGTGCTGGATGGGCAGGCGACCATCAACCAGGCTGCCATAACCGGTGAGTCGATGCCTGTCGAAGCCAGCCAGGGCGCGAAAGTTTTTGCCGCGACCATTGCCCAGATGGGCAGCCTGCGGGTCAAAACGACCCTGGTGGGATCCGACACTACCTTTGGACGGGTGGTGCGCATGGTCGAAGAGGCCGAGGCGAACCGGGCCGAGGTGCAGCGCATCGGTGACCGGTTTGCCACGTATTATCTGCCGGTTGTGGCCGGCATTGCCTTGATCACTTACCTGGTCACCCGCAATCCCCTCTCGACAGCCGCGGTGCTGCTGGTGGCCTGTTCCTGCTCATTTGCCCTGGCTACGCCGATTGCCATGCTGGCCTCTATCGGCGCCGCGGCGAAACACGGCCTGCTGATCAAGGGCGGCCGTTACATCGAACTGTTAGCCAAAGCCGATACGGTGTTAATTGACAAGACCGGCACGCTCACCACCGGTAAACCACGCCTGACGGATGTGGTCCGCTTAAATGGGTTGAGCGAGGAACGCCTGCTCACGCTGGCTGCTTCGGCGGAACGCTATTCCGAACATCCTTTGGCGG
>JAPKMQ010000322.1 GCA_026645875.1 Longilinea sp. | reverse complement strand
CCATCAGGAAGGATACCGTGAAGAACGTGGCCGCCCAGGTTTCCACGCCGCCGCGCCAGTCGCCCATATCCAGGCGGAAATACACTTCGGTTTCCACCAGGGTGGCCAGGGTGAACACAACCAAAGCCGCCACCCAAGCCCAGCGCGTGCGCTGCAACCAGGCGCGGATCTCTTCCAGGTGAAAGTTCAAAGCCACGCCAAACACGAAGAAAAACACCAGGTTGCCAAAGAACCAGTCCACGTCCACCGTCATGACGCCGAAGATATCCAGGTAGTTGGCTGTCAACAAGACCCCTTGCAGCAGCGCAGCTGCCGCCAGCACCTTTTTCCAGTTCGGTGAGCGCAACAGCGGAACCAGCAGCGGCGAAAGTGCGAACAACTGGCAAATCACCGGCACGTAGTAATACACCTGGGCCGCGTCGCCCAACAGCAGGTTGAGCAGGAACTTCGCCGGGCTGATCTGCGTGCCAAGCGCCATGTCCAGCACCATCGTCACCACCGACCAGACCAGGTATGGGATGAGAATGCCCCGGATGCGCGCCCAGATCATTTTCCAGTTCAGCCCGGCCCGGCTGGCAAAGCCGATGAAATAGCCGGAGACAACCAGGAAGATGGGCACGGCGATGGGGGTGAGCTGCTTGAGCACCACCAGGAGGTAATAGGTTGGCGAACCGACCGCGTCGAAATTGGGTACGCTGACGGCGCGGTATTGGTCCGTCCACCAGAACATGGCGGTGAAACTCCATCCGACCGCGTGATTGAGCACTACCGCAAGGATTGCGATGCCATTCAGCCAGAAGAGTCGTTTGGTCACGGTGAAATCCTGTGGTGCATAAATTTTTGATACGCAGCCGGAAGCCCCGATCCGGCGGCACGCAAAAAGCCAAAACGGCTTGCCGGTGTTCCCTTCTCACCGGGCAAGCCAGAAATGGCAAATGGCTGTGTTTATTCTAGCAGAAAGTTGAGCTAGCTTTGCTCAATCAACTGGTAATCGATCTGCGTGTAACTGGGGTTGGCCAGCGGGTTGGCTACGTGCTCATAGGTGCCCAGCCCGGCCTGGTCTGCCAATACCAGGTATCTGGAAGAATTTTGGTAGTTACCCCATTCTGCATCCAGGAAGTCCGCCATCACGCAGTCAATCGCCACCGGGTCTTTCGCAAAGAACAGGCTTTTTGGATAGTCCTCAAACGTGTTGACCCACACTTGCGGCGCAGAATCCTGCTGCCCCAGCGCGCCAAAGATGCCGTCGCCCAGCGTCAGGATCGTCTTGGGACCAATCAATGGTGATTTCATGATATCCACCAGTGGGTTGTAATCCAAGCGATATTGCGTTCCTTGATCGGTGACAAAAGTGCGGGTATGTAAGTTACCGGGGTCTTCAACTGTCCCAAAGTGATTTTTGAACCCCAACGTGACTCCGGCACCGGAATGGTTGCGCATAATGGGCACATTAATCAGATATTGGGCGGCAGCAGCCGGAT
This sequence comes from Longilinea sp., assembly GCA_026645875.1. Classification (GTDB taxonomy): domain Bacteria; phylum Chloroflexota; class Anaerolineae; order Anaerolineales; family Anaerolineaceae; genus Longilinea. The sequence continues at coordinate 977 of JAPKMQ010000322.1, read as the reverse complement.
CGGCAATTCTTTGCGTGAATGAGCCCGCCCCGGGCGGTGAAAAGGTGATCCGCGCGTTCAAGCCCAATGTAACCGGAATGTGATCAGCATCGTAGAACTTCACGTTAGGGTAAGCAGAATGGACCGGGGTGTAAAAATATGACGGAATTCTGCGGTTCACGCCGTCGTAGATCCAGATATCCTGTTGCCGGACATTGATCGACACCAGTCCGCCAATCATGGCCAGGAATAGGCGAGGGAGGGGATTACTTAACGATGATAAATCACCGGCCATGGTGTTATTGAAGTTCGGTTTGATGGCGATGCCCTGCCCGGCTACGTAATTGGGCAGGATGGCCTGCCAGGCTTCCGCAACGGTGGCCTTGCCGGTCAGCGCGCGCACGCCGGCGCTCACCATGGCCGTAACCTTGGCCTGGTCAACAGTATCCCAGTAACTACCCGAACCGGTCCAGTTGGTCACCGTGCTGTGATGCACGCGCACCACGCGGCTGCCGCCGGGCGGCGGCAGGGTGGGCCCCGGCGTTGGATTGGGCGTGGGGTCGGGGGTCGGTTCAGGGGTTCCCTGGCCGCCAGAAATCAACGGTAAAAAAACCTTCGGGCCGTCCGCGCCCAGCACCTGCCCGGTTTTGGTAAAGGTGATCCCAGCCGCGCCGGCCGAGAGCATTGCCAGTAAAAATTGTCGTCGAGTAAGCTTTTTCTTCATCTCAGTCTCCGTTGCTACTTTGAGCCGCGCATCACGGCCGGGAGGAAGAACAGGATATCGGACGGCATGCCAAATTTGGGGTCGCTCGACAGCACCGGCTGGCCGTTGCTGTCGTAGGCGGTCAATGTGATGGTGTAATGGGCATAATTGGCCAGGCCGTTGAATTGATACCGGGTGGTGGCAAAGGGCAGGTCCGTAACGGTTTGCGTGCCGCCCGGGCCGTCCAGTTCAATCGTCCAGGTGACTCCGTCTGTATCTTCCAGCAGGGCCTGCC
>JAPKMQ010000321.1 GCA_026645875.1 Longilinea sp. | reverse complement strand
AGTACCGCGGAGAGTTCGTGGTAACAGCGGGTGATGTGCAGGTTGCGCAGCACCGGGTCCTGGATGGCCTGGATCCGGCGCACCTCTTCGACGGTGGGGGGCACGGGTGTTGCGGTCATCTGGCTCCTTTGCGCGGCGGGTCAGTTCACCTCAAGCTGCGATTTGAGCGCCATGGCGATCTCGGGCGTGATGCCCTTGATGCTGGTCAGCTCTTCGAGGCTGGCCTGTTGAATATCCGAGATGCTGCCGAACTTCATCAGCAGCGCTTTGCGCCGCTTGGGACCGATACCGTCGATGGCGTCCAGGCGCGAGGCCAGACCCAGTTTGGTGCGCTTGTTGCGGTGCGCGGTGATGGCGAAGCGGTGCGCTTCGTCGCGGATGCGCTGGACCAAATAGAGGCCCTGCGAATGGCGCGGCAGCAGCAGCGACTGGCTGACGCCGGGGCGGAAGAGCTCCTCCTGCTGCTTTGCCAGGCCCACCACAGGCACCTTGCCGAGCAGGTTGAACTTCTCCAGCACGCTGACCGCGCGGCTCAACTGGCCCTTGCCGCCGTCGACGATCAACAAGTCAGGCAGGAAGGCAAACGAAGGGTCTTTCTTCTCGCCGGGCGCGGTCAGCTCCTGCGCGGCCTGCCAGCGGCGGAAGCGGCGCGTGAGCACCTCTTCCATGCTGGCGAAATCGTCCGGGCCGCTCACGCTGGCGATGTTGAAGCGCCGGTAGAGCTTCTTGGCGGGCACGCCCTGCTCGAAAACCACCATGCTGCCCACCGAGGCGGTGCCCTGTGTGTTGGAAATATCGTAGCACTCGATGCGGTTTGGCGGCTCCGGCAGGGACAGGGCCTGCTGCAGGTCCGAAAGTGACTCGGTCTGCTTGTTGGTGTCGGCATCCCACTGCGCCTTGAGCGCGCGCAGCGTCTCGACGGCGTTTTCGGTAGCCATCTGCACCAGCTCCTGCGGGGTGCCCTCGCGCGGCACCACCAGTTCCACCTTGGGGCCGGTGCGGCGCGTGTTCAGCCACTGGCGGATGATCTGCGCCTCTTCCACTTCCTGCGGCAGCAGCACCTCGTTGGGGATGGAGGCGGCCTCCGAATAGAACTGCTTGACGAACTCGGCGATGATCTCGCTGTCGGGCTCGTCCTCGGTGCCTTCCAGGATGAAGTATTCGCGCCCGATCATCTTGCCGTTGCGGATGAAGAAGATTTGCACGCAGGCTTCGCCGTTGGCGCGCGCCATGGCGATCACGTCCGAGTCGATTTGCTCATTGGAGATGACCTTTTGCTTTTCGACCACGCGGTCAATTGCCGAAATCTGGTCGCGGATGGCGGCGGCGCGCTCAAAGCGCAGTTCCTCGGCGGCCTGTTCCATCTCCTGGCGCAGGCGCGCAACAATGGGTTCAGTGCGCCCGTCGAGGAACTGGCACAGGTCGTCGATCATCTGGCGGTAGCCGGCCTGGTCGACGCGCCCGATGCACGGCCCGGCGCACAGCTTGATGTCGTAATACAGGCAGGCGCGTGCGTCCTGGCCGGTGATCTCACGGTCGCAGGTCAGGTAGGGGAAGATGCGCCGCAGCACGTCCAGCGTCTGGTGCACGGCCCACACGCTGGTGTAGGGGCCGAAGTAGCGCGAGCCGTCATTGACCATCTGGCGCGTGACGGTGACCTTGGGGAAGGCTTCCGCCCAGTGTACCTTGATGTAGGGGTAGCGCTTGTCATCCTTGAGGCGCACGTTGTAGCGCGGGCGGTGCTTTTTGATCAGGTTCATCTCGAGGATGAGCGCTTCGAGTTCCGAGCCGACCACGATCCACTCGATGTGGGCGATGTTCTTGACCAGTTGGCGCGTCTTGAAGTCCTGGTCGTTGGGCGTGTGGAAATATGAGCGCACCCGGTTGCGCAAATTGATCGCCTTGCCCACGTAAATGATCTCGCCGGCGCTGTTTTTCATGATGTAGCAGCCGGGTTTGTTGGGCAGCGTATCGAGAATTTGTTGGATGTGCTCGGAAATGGCGGGCATAGCTCGATTTTATCACAGTGGATCAAGAAATTAAGTTCTATCGGCATAAAAAAGGCGGGCGGCGCAATTGCGCCGCCCGCCAAATGGTGTTAACGGTGTTACCGCGAGATGATCGGCAGGAAGATATAGGACTGGCCGCCGAAGATGATTTCGACCACCTGGTTGTCAAACAGGGCCGAGACCGTCGCGGAGGTGACGGTGACCGGGGCGGGCACGCTCAGCGTGGTCGCCGCGCTGGCGTTCACCAGGCCGGCGCTGAGCGGATTCAGCGTGCCGTAGGTGGTGTCAAACGTGACCAGCACACCGTCCATGACGGAGCCGAGTGCCGAGGTATCCGCACCAGCAGAGTTGCGGCTGAGATTGGCCGTCAGGTGGATCACGCCGCCCGGGATCAGCTTGGTCTGGTCGGCGGTGAAGGTGAGCACCAACCACGGGTCGGCGTCTACCAGCCCGGTGATGTCCAGGCAGGCTTCGTCGGCCGGA
>JAPKMQ010000320.1 GCA_026645875.1 Longilinea sp. | reverse complement strand
ACGCCGTCCATCACGCCGACACCGATGATGCCATCGGAAATCGCCACGCAATTCCTTGGCGAAGTCACACCCGGGCCGGACGCAGTCTTCAGCCCATTGCAGTTTTCCCGGTCGATTGATGAAAGCCGTCTGCCGGTCAACCCGCAGCTTGAATTTGCCAATCCGGTTGGCCGGTTGTACGCCACCTTCAGCTATAACAATTTGCAGGATGGCGTCCAATGGACCGCCCTATGGTACCGGCTGCAGGACCTCAAGCTGGTCTGCTATGAAACCCAGGCCTGGGCCGGAGGAACCGGCGGTTATGGGTACACAGAATGCGAACCGCTCTCGAATGAGTGGCTGCCGGGTGAATTTGAAGTGCAAATTTTTCTGGGTATGCAATGGGTGGTGTCAGGGCGGTTCACGATCACCGGAAACCCGCCCACGCCGGCGCCAACCCTGACCCCAACGCCAACGCGCACTTCCACCATTACCCCGGGCCCGTCACCGACGCGGACGCCATCGCGCACGCCACAACCGTCCAGCACACCCACCATCACGCGCACGCCCAGGCCGTCGGCCACCCTGACGGTCACATCCACGCGGGCACCCACCTGGACGCCATCGGCGACCAAACCCACCAGCACCAAAGCGCCTTCGCCGACCACGACCCGCTAACTACGGGCAGGCCTGCCAGCGCATTCCACGAAAGTGATTCCCCAGGACTGGCTAATCGCTCACCGTGCGGCCGCGGGGTCCGTTGTATTGATTCATCTGGTAGCAACGGATGGCATCGAGGGCAAGGTTCAGGGCCGCCGGAATGGGTTTGCCTTCTTTCACCAGGTTTTCACGGGTGGATTGAATCACCCCGGCATATAGCCCAATCAACTCAAAGATGGTGTCGTCGGCGCTGGCATTGCGCTTTTGAAGCTGGACGAAGCTCAAAATCGGGATGGTTTCCAACATGCGCACGATCTCCCGACTTCTGCTCTGATTGCGCAGCTCACTCAACACGCGTGGCAGGCTGCGAGCCAGATTCTCTGAGGTCAGTCGGTACGCTTCAACATGCTGGTTCAGGATGACCTCTTCATTGGTCGAGAAGGAACCGATGTCGATCCATTCCAGGTGGACGCCGTGCAGGCGAGCGCGCTCTGGAAAGTCGCCGGCAAAACCGCGGAAGAAATTGCTTAATTGCGGCCGGGGGACGAAATTGGGCGCCGGCAGCATCTGATCGGCGATTGGCGAGAAGAAGCGCTGGAAGCGCGGTCGGCGGGCATGCTTGCGCTGGCGGTAGGGCAGCGGAATGGGTTTAGCGTAGGCACTCGGGCGGCGCGGGAGTTGCGGGGCATGCTTGCGTTTAGCCTGGCTATGCTTTTGATGCGACAGGATCCGGCTTTGAATAGCCTTCTGCATAGCGAGTTGCCTCTGAATTTCCGGTTCGCCAATGGCGGCCAGCAATTCGCCAAGCGTATGCTCGCTGATAAACCGGACCAGTTCTTCATACACAAGCGTTTGCATGGCCTGCGACCAGCGATCATCTTTCACGTTCTGGTAGGTCAACCAGTAGATGGCCTGCCGGCGGACGGGATACGGACGGCCAAGCGATCCGTTTTCCGATCCGCGCCAGACGCTAAAGATAAGCCGGAGATTCTTGATGCTGATATGAATGCCGTCACTGGTGCGCGCGGCAATATTGAAAGAAGCGGTTTGGTCGCGCAGATCGATGATATTACGCAACCGCTCGAACCCGTCGAGCGTGGTGGTTGCCGCAAGATATTCGGGCGTTCCCAGGGTTCCATTTGGGCCCGCCGTGCGGGCGGTTTGTTGTGCCTCCGGGCCGAGCACGCCCGGGAAATGGCGCAGCAGGAAATTCGTGAAATGTTGGCGCAGCGTTTTTCTATGGTGTTGGATGCGCAGGTTGGGACTAACCGGGTGGAATGCGCCGTTGATTTTTTCAAAAACGGCGGCATATTCAACATTGACCTGCACGTTGCACGGTCCGCCGATGCGAATCGCAGGCGAATCCGCGTCTTTGCGCGATAGTTTCTCGCTGTTGATGACCAGCCTGTCCATGCGTGCCGAGGCAAAGGCCGCGCGGCTGATGAAGCGGCGGCTGATGGCTGTTTTGGGCAGCTCGAAAATATCCATCAGGTAAATGGCGGCGATTTCCTTTGCCAGCCAGGCTGGCAGGAAGAACATAATCAGGCGGGTGACCGTTTCGGGTGCCAGGAAAAAACCAAAGAAGTGATCCAGCCATACCAGCAGCCAGGCCACAGGCGACGATAACGGGTCCAGGGGCAGGTGGAACAGGCGCACCGAATAATCGTCCCAGGGATGGAACCAGAGCGCTGTGAGAATCCAGGTCAGGACGACCAGCAGGCGGAAAAGGATGCCGCGAATCTGTCCGCCGGATTGGGTCAGCGCGAAAATGCGGGCAATAGCCAATTCGAAGGCCTGGCCGAGCGTGCCGGCGGGTTGCGCGTCGGATTCGGGTGAAGGCTGGTAGCTGCTAGCGTCGCTCA
>JAPKMQ010000031.1 GCA_026645875.1 Longilinea sp. | reverse complement strand
TCGCTTGCCCCGGTGACGCTTGACGCTGACGGCGTGATGGAAGGTTATAAACCGGTCGATGAACTGCCGGCCAACACCCGTTTGATTTTGGAACTGGTGCCGAACCAGTAAGTAGAAAGCCAAGGAGGGAATCATGAAAAGCCGAAATCTTTTACTGCAGGTGATTGTGATCGCTGGGTTGATCCTGGGCGCCTGCGCTCAAACCCCTACCCCGACAGCCGCGCCGACCGTTGAACCACAACCCAGCGCGACCGCCGCGCTGCCTGAGCCAACCCCGACCGCGGCGGCTCCGGAAGTGCTGTATGTTAACCTGGTCTGGCATCAACATCAGCCGTTGTATTACAAGGATGCCGATGGCATCTATACGCGGCCTTGGGTGCGCGTGCATGCCACCAAGGACTATTACGACATGGCATCGGTGGTGGCCCAATACCCGGATGTGCATGTCACCTTCAACATCACGCCGGTACTGATCCGCCAGTTGACCGACTTTGCCGACAATGGCGCCAAGGACCTGTATTGGGTGATGGCAGAAAAGCCGGCCAACAGCCTGACAGACTCGGATAAGCGCTTTATCCTGCAACGCTTCTTCGACGCGAATTGGACGCACATCATCAACAACTTCCCGCGCTACCAGGAACTGCTGGAAAAACGCGCTGGAACCGATGACGCGGCCATCGAAGCCGCTCTGACCAGCTTCACCGAGCAGGATTATCGCGATCTGCAGATCTGGTTCAACCTGGCCTGGTTTGACCCGGATTTTCTGGCTGAATCGCCGTTGAAGGAGCTGGTGGAGAAGGACCGCGACTTCACCGAAGAGGATAAACAGGTCGTATTTGACAAAGTCCTCGAAGTGATCCGGGGCGTGCTGCCGCTGCACAAGCAACTGCAGGATGCCGGCCAGATCGAGGTGATCACCACTCCGTATGCGCACCCGATTCTGCCGCTCTTGATCGACTCGGAGCTGGCGCTGGTGGGCAACCCGGGCGGCGAGGTGCCAGCCCGCTTCCAGTATCCGCAGGACGCCATGGTGCATCTGGAAAAAAGCGTGGAAATCTACCAGGAGAATTTCGGCAAGGCTCCCGTTGGGCTGTGGCCCGGTGAAGGTTCGGTGGCCCAGGCCGCAGTGCCGTACATCATCGACGCGGGTTACCAGTGGATGGCGACGGGCGAACCGGTGCTGGCCAAATCGCTCGGTATCGATAGCTTCACGCGCGACGGAAAGGAAACCGTGAAGGAAGCGGATGATCTTTACCGCCCCTATTATGTTACCGACGCAGACGGCAAGCAGTTGGCGGTTTTCTTCCGCGATGGCGTGCTCTCCGACAAAATCGGCTTCACCTACTCGAGCATGACCGGCAATGCCGCGGCCACGGATATGATGGAGCGGTTGGAAAACATCCGTGCGAAACTAGCCGAACAAAACGCCGCTGGCCCACACGTCGTCAGCATCATCCTGGATGGTGAAAACGCCTGGGAGAATTATGACAATGACGGCAAGGAATTCTTCCACAGCTTCTACCAGATGCTTTCTGACAGCGAGACGATCCAAACCATCACGCCGTCCGAGTATTTGAAGCTGTACCCGGAACAGCGGGCGATCGAAGATCTTTACCCGGCTGCCTGGTTCAGTCCAAATTACGACACCTGGATTGGAGAGGCCGAGGAAACGACCGCGTGGAACTACCTGGGCCTGACACGTGGCTTCCTGGAAGCATACGCCGGCGATGCCTCGCCCGAGGCTGTTTCGCAGGCGCAGGATTTCATGTACCTGGCGGAAGGCTCGGACTGGTTCTGGTGGTACGGTTCCGACCAGGATTCCGGGCAGGACTCCTACTTCGATCAGGGTTACCGCGCGCTGCTGCGCGGCGTGTATGAATCGCTGGGCGAGCCGGTGCCTTCCTTTGTGGATGTGCCCATCATCCAGGCGCAGCCGGTTTCCGCCGACACGCCGTTGAACGGTTTATCGACTCCAATCATCGACGGCAAAGCCGATGAAGACGAGTGGGCTAAAGCTGCGGTCTACACACAGGCAGATGGCACGCCGCTTGCCGGATTTGAAGTGACGCTGGACAACGAGAACCTGTATGTCAAGGCGAACGCAGCGCAGAATGCCGCGCTGCCCGCGAAGGTCGGCATCTACGTTCTGTCGCCGAAAACGGCTTACCCCAATTCGTTCACGGTGGCTGCGGAAGGCGAAAAAGCCGCGCTGTTGAACTTTGCCGTATCGTATGCATTCCTCTGGGATGGCGGCATTACGCTGGCGGCTTATGCTGCCGGCGCGGATGGTTGGAGAGCCGCGGATACTGCTGCCGTCGGCAGCGCGGCGGCCAGTGGCAAGGTGTTGGAAGCCGCCATTCCGCTGTCGATATTCGGCAAACTGAGCAGCGGAGACGATCTACGCCTGGCGGTGGTGGCCCAACCGGCCAACCAGGTGATCCCGGCAGGCGGCCCGGGGCAGGTTGTGCTTTCAGCGCTGGACAACTCGACGGTCGTGTTTGAAGTCATCGACCCGGAAGGGGACGATTACGGCCCCGGCACCTACACCTACCCGACGGATGGCGTGTTCAAGGATGACAAATCCTATGATTTGCAGTCGTTCCGCGTGTCAGTGGATGAAACCAGTATTTTGTTCAAGTTTGCGTTTTACGGCGCCGTGCCCAACTCCTGGGGATCGCCGAACGGGTTGGCAATTCAAACCCTGGATGTGTACGTCGACAAGGATCCTGGCGCTGGAACCGGCGCGCGCATGCTCTTCCCCGGGCGCAATGCCGCGCTGGAAGAAGGCAGCGGGTGGGATGTGGGCATTTGGGCGGAAGGCTGGACGCCGAAGGTGGTGAAACCCGATCCGCAGACGCTCGAGCCCAAACCGGATACCGAGGCCAGTTTCAAGGTGGTCGTGGATGCGTCGGCCCAAACTGTGACGTTGATCGTTCCAAAAGAGGTCTTTGGTGAAGGCGATCCGGCCGCATGGGGATACGCGGCGGTGGTGTTGGGCCAGGAAGGCTACCCGAATCCGCCCGAGGTCTGGCGTGTGCGCAATATCGGTTCATCCTCGGCGCAGTGGGCATTTGGCGGCGCGCCTTCGGATGCCAACCACACCCGCATCATCGATATGATCTGGCCCGCGGACGGTGACGGCAGCCAGGAGGCCATGCTCTCCAACTACGTTGGCAACAACAAGCCGATGGCCGAATTGACAGCTGACGACGTCGCCCAACTCAAGCTCCTGCTTGCTCAGTAGGCCTGGTGTAAAAATTGCATCCCCTGGCAGAGATGAATTTGTCAGGGGATGCAATCCACAACGTTTGACCCTGAAAGAGGGTGTTTTTTTATTGAGAGATCATGTTTGAGAATAACGAACAATTCAACCTTGTAAAGCCGCGCGGCAGTGTGGAAATTCACCTGCCAGATGGGCGCGTGATATCCGGTCCGCGCGGCGCGGCGGTGGGTTTCTTCCTGCGCAAATTACCTGAATGGCAGGATCCGCCGATTGTGGCGGCGATCATCAACGGTGATTTGCGCGAGCTCACCTTTCCGATTCAAATGGACGCCAGTGTACAACCCGTTTCCATCGGCGACACCGACGGCGCCCGGCTGTACCGACGCTCCCTGACGTTTCTGTTGGAAGTGGCCTTTGAGGACCTTTTTCCGCAGGCCGCGCTGACCGTAGATCACTCCGTGGCGTCAGGCGGGTTCTACTGTCAGGTGGCCGGCCGCCAGCCCCTGAACGCCGATGAGGTGGCCGCGCTGGAGGAACGCATGCGCGCGTTGGTGGCCGAGGATCTGCCGATCGAACGCCGCCAGGTGCCCATCGCTGAAGCAATAGCTTATTTTGAAAAGAAAGGCATGCCGGATAAAGTCCGGCTGCTGCGCTACCGCCAAAAAAGCCACCTGGTGCTCTACCAATTGCAGGAGCATCAGGACTACCACCACGGCTACATGGTTCCGTCGACCGGATTCCTGGGGTATTTTGCCCTCACGGCGATGGGCGAAGGCTTTGTGCTGCGATATACCCGCCGCCATTCACCCACCCAATTGCTGCCCATGCCGGCTTATCCCAAGTTGCTGGAGACCTTCCGGCAATACGGGGCCTGGCTGTCGCGGTTGGGCATTGAAAGCGTGGGCGCGTTGAATGACGCCATCACCGCTGGCAGAACGCGGGAGGTGATCCTGGTCAGTGAAGCGCTGCAGGAGCAGCAGATTGCCGACATCGCCCAGCAGGTAGTTGAGCGCGCGAAGCAATCCCGCATTGTGTTAATCGCCGGCCCTTCGTCCTCTGGAAAAACGACCTTCTCAAAGCGGCTGACCATTCAACTGCTGGCGCAGGGGCTTTCCCCGTACCCGATTGAGCTGGATAACTACTTCGTAGACCGGGATCGGACGCCGCTGGACGAACACGGACATTATGATTTTGAATCCTTGCGCGCGCTCAACACCGAGCTGCTGGCACATCACCTGCAGCAATTGATCGCCGGTGAAGAGGTGCAACTTCCGCGCTATAACTTCAAGACCGGCTGCTCTGAAACTGGCGATGTGGTGCGGCTGCGCAAGGAGCAGTTGATCATCCTGGAAGGCATCCACGGGCTAAACCCGAACTTGCTGCCAAGCATCCGCGAAGACCAGACCTTCCGCATTTACATCTCCTGTCTGACACAGCTCAACCTGGACAGGCATAACCGCATCTCGACCACCGATTCGCGGCTGCTTCGCCGCATTGTTCGGGATGCGCGCGAGCGCGGCTATACAGCCCTGCAAACCATCTCACGTTGGGAATCGGTGCGGAATGGTGAAAAAACGCACATCTTCCCGTACCAGGAAAACGCCGACGCCATGTTTAACTCAGCGCTGGTCTATGAGCTTTCTGCGCTCAAGGCGCTGGCGGAACCGCTGCTGCGCCAGGTGCCGCACGGGTCCATCGAACACATCGAAGCAAAACGGTTGCTGGCGTTCCTGGAATGGTTTCAGCCAATTCCAGAAGATATAATTCCAGACAATTCCATTCTAAGGGAATTCATCGGCGGATCTATTCTAAAAGAATTTAAACTCTGGGAGAACCCGACCGAGTCCTTTGGCGGTTATCCGAACGGCAACGGAAGGTAAATGAAACGCGCCGCCCTTTACAAGGGCGGCGCGTTCTTCTTGCCTTGAGACCTACTTCACGTATTTCTTAACTACCTTGGAAAGACGTTGAATGCCTTCGCGGATTTTTTCCGGCTTGGCATTTGAGAAATTCAAGCGCATGGCGTTCTTGACACCGCCGTATGGGTAGAAGGATTCGCCAGGCACAAAGGCCACTTTTTCGGCGATGGCATCCTTGAGGATGATCGATGTATCCATGTATTCCGGCAGAGTCACCCACAGGAACAAACCACCCTGAGGATGAGTCCAACTCACACCATCCGGCATGTTCTTTTCCAGTTCTTCCAGCATGATGTCGCGCCGTTCCCGGTATACCTTGCGAATGGTCAAGACGTGCTGGTCGATAAAGCCGTGCTTGGCCACTTCGTAGGCGACAATCTGGTTGAAGGTCGGCGTCTGCAGGTCGGTGCCTTGCTTGGTTTGCACCATCTTGGTGATCACTTCTGCCGGTGCGATGACCCAGGCCAAGCGCATGCCGGGCGCCAGCGTTTTTGAGAAGGTGCTCAGGTAAATCACATTGCCGCTGTAGCCGCCATTCTGATCGTGCAATTTATTATCAAGGAACGCGATGGATGGCAGGTTTTCACCTTCAAAGCGCAGCTGTCCATAGGGATCATCTTCGATGATCGGAACGCCATAGCGATCGGCCAATTCCACCAATTTTTCGCGACGTTCAAGTGAATAGGTCACGCCGGTAGGGTTCTGGAAATTGGGCAGAGCATAGATGAACTTGGGGCCGTACCGCAACGCTTTTTCCAGTTCGCTGATGACAATGCCATCCTGATCCGAAGGAACCGAAACATATTCCGCGCCATACGCGTTCCAGGCTTGAAGCGCGCCGAGATAGGTGGGGCTCTCGACCAGGATACGGTCGCCGCGGTTGATGAACAACTTGCCGACCAAATCAAGGGCCTGTTGCGAGCCGGAAGTGATGAGGATGTTTTCTGGAGTAACTTCGATGCCATACCGGGCGGAATGGCGGGCGATCATCTCGCGCAATGGCAGGTATCCATCCGTTGGACCGTATTGCAAAGCCTGCGCGCCTTGGTCGCGCAACACTTTTTCACAGGCTACGCCGAACTCTTCGGTTGGAAAGATTTCCGGTGCGGGCATTCCGCCGCCAAAGGAAATCACATCCGGCATTTCGGTGAGCTTGAGCAATTCACGGATGGCTGACCCTTTTATACGCTGCGTACGCATGGCGTAGCGATGATCCCAGGGAGTTTGCATTCTCTTCTCCTTCGTTCATATTTCATGTTGTGGATTTCACTTGTGAAATCCTGATACCGAATATTGGACACCCACCCTAATGCATTTCTGGCAATCTCTTCCGCCTCACCCGGAAGTCGTGCAAGCGCAAACCTGGCTGGCCTGGGTGCAATCTCCCCTCGGCCAGCCAGGGAAAAGCTATGATTATTTCGGGAACCGGCTGATCACGACCGCCGGGGTAGGCAGCGTCACCCGGTCGCCGGCTTTCATCTCCGCGGGTGCCTTCCCTGCTACCTTGGGCGCGCCCTGGTAGATGGCGATGGGTGTGCCTTCCTCAGCAGACTTGAGTTCAATGAACGCCTGGCCGGTCAGAAAGCCTTCGGCATCCACGGCGCAACTGGTGACCACGCCGATGACGCGGCCTTTGCGGTCGAGGATGGGATCTCCGTGGTGGGCCATGCGAACGCCTTTTTCTGTAAAGCGGAAGCGGACAACCACACCCTGGCGTTCATTCTCACGGGCGATGAAGGCATCGCGGCCAATGAACCACGGCTTGTAGGTCTTTACATAAGAACCAAAACCAGCTTCGGCAACCCCAAGGTTCAGATCGCCGCCCATTTCGTGGCCGTAAAGCGGCAAGCCGGCTTCGGTACGGAGCGAATCACGCGCTCCCAGGCCGCAGGCTTTCAGCCCGAGCGGTTCGCCAGCTTTGATGAGCGCGTTCCACAGGTCGGTCAACCGGTCCGGGTGGACAAACAGCTCAAAAGCCATTTTCTCGCCGGTGTAGCCGGTGCGTGAAACCACCAGGTCAAAGCCACCCACCGTGGCTTCGCATAACTGCGTGCGTTTGAGCGCCATGATGCGCTTGCGCGTCTTGGCATCGCAACCGAGTGAGAGCAGAATTTCGCGTGATTTTGGCCCTTGCAGCGCCAGATCCACCAGTCGGTCGGCGCCTTCCTTCGGGTCGCGCAAATTGCGGAAAGTCACGCGGCCGCCAAATGCCACCTTGCAGGGATGCTTGGCATCAATCAGCACCTTGCCTTCACGCACGGCGTTCAACCAGGTGCGGTCCTTGTCATCATTGGAGGCGTTGACCACCACCAGGTATTTGTCCTGGCTGCGGCGGTACACGAGCGTATCGTCGATCACATTGGCTTCCGGGTCAAGGAAATGGGTGTAGCAGGATTCGCCAACTTCCAATCCGGCGATGTCATTGCCGCACACGCTGTCGAGGAAGGCTGGCGCGTCGGGGCCTTCGGCCTGATAAACGCCCATGTGAGCCACGTCAAACAAGCCGGCTGCCTGGCGCGTTGCGAGGTGTTCCTCGACCACGGAGGTATACCAGACGGGCATTTCCCAACCGGCAAACGGGATGATCTTCGCGCCCATGCTCTTGTGTGCTTCGTAGAGCGGCGTGCGCAGTAATTCCGCCGATTCGACTTCCTTCCACTCGAAGCGCGGCATGGACTGGCCTTCGTGGGCGGTGATGCCAACGAAGTATGGCTTTGTCTCGCAGACCGGTTTCCCGTCGGCTTTGGTGACCGGATCAGCCGCAGACTCGGTCACGTGAATTGGGCCGGGTAGGCGGCGAATGGGCTGTGGGTCAAAGGCCGTGTAGCCGTCGGAAAGGTCGCGAAGCCAGGTTGCGGCCAGACCGGCCGATTTTTCACTAAGGCTGAACCGGTAACTCGATGCGTTCACACAGGTGATCACGCCGTCAATCTCGCCCTTCGGCGTGATCAGGCGGGTGTTCTGGGATTGGCTCGGCTGGAGCGCTTCGGTGTCGCTGGTGAAGACGTAGCTGACGAATGGACGCACCTGGGCACCGCTCAGGTCCAGAGCCACCCAGCCATGCTTGCCCTTGAAGGTGTCATCCAGGTGGAAGAAGTGCGGATAGCCGTGCTTTTCCACAGACAGGTCAGTTCCGGCTTTCTGCACCAGCGCATTGACGCGCGCTTTGGCATCCTCGAGGACGCCAAAATCGATCTTGGCACGGGCCGCTGGACCCTGGCGTGTTTCGACGCTGTAGGGTTTGCATGCCAGAAGAACGTCGGCGATGATGTCGGCGACCTTGACCATATCCTTTTCATCGAGGCCGCGCTGGGTCATCCAGGGCGTGCCATAGCGGACGCCGCTGGCAAACAGGGCGGTCTTGTCGCCAGGGATGGTGTTGCGGTTTAGTACAATGCCGGCGACGTCGAGGATGCGGGCAGCCATGTCGCCCGAAAGCGGCGTGCCGTCTTCGCCGACGATCGTTTTGCAGTCGATGTTCCCAAGGTGAGAATTACTGCCGCCGAAGGGGATGCGCAGGCCGCGTTCCTGCAGGCGTTTGGTCAGCGCGGCGCAGTTATCCAGGATTTGCTGTTGCAGCTTTTTAAATTCAGGCGTGCGCGCCAGCTTGAAGGTGGTTGCCAGCGCGGCGAATACGTGCACGTGCGGGCCGCCTTGCTCACCAGGGAACACGGCCCGGTCGATCTTGCGGCCCATGGCAGCGTCCTGCGTGATGATGCAGGCACCACGCGGACCGCACAGGGTCTTGTGCGTGGTGAAGGTGATCACATGGGCGTGGCCCACCGGGGAGGGCACAACCCCGGCAGCAATCAGGCCAGCGATATGCGAAACATCGGCCAGCAAAATCGCGCCGCACGCATCAGCGATCGCGCGGAAGCGCGCCCAATCGGGGATCCAGGGGTAGGAGGAATAACCGGCGATGATAATCTTGGGTTTGTGCTCTTTGGCCAGCGCTTCGACAGCATCGTAATCGATCTGTTCGCTGCCTGGGGCGACGTTGTAATGGACCACATTGTAGAGCTTGCCCGAGCGGTTGACGCTGGAACCGTGGGTCAAATGGCCACCATGCAAAAGGTTCATGCCCAGGATTGTGTCGCCGGGATTAATCAGGGCGTGATAGACAGCGTTGTTGGCCGGGGCGCCGGAGAGCGCCTGAACGTTGACATAGAGCTGCGAAGCGGAAACTGCTGGCGTTGCAAAGGCTTCGGCGCAGCGGCGGCGGGCCAATGATTCGACAATATCAGCGTATTCGACGCCCTTGTAGTAGCGCGGGTCAGCGTAGCGGCGATAATGGGAAAGACGAGCGGTGTAATCGAGGATTTCACCTTCGTTCATCCAGCGCGTCTCTTCATCCGGGTAGCCCTCGGCGTACAGGTTCTGGAAAACAGACCCAAGCGCTTCGCGCACGGCCAGGGGGGCCGTGCTTTCACTGGGAATGAGGATCAGCTTGCGAACCTGGCGTTCGGCTTCAAGCTTGATCAGTTCATCCACATCCTGATCGATGTCCACTAGCTTGCCGCGGAAGAGAAAGTCAGCCATAAGGCATGCTCCTTTTGAAGAATGGGTGTCGATTATTGCGTTGGAGAGATCGTTCTGCCTTCCCCCGATGACCTTTCGCCTGAACTCCAGGGCGAATCGATGATCGGTCAGCGCGCAATCCTCAACATTTTAATTGTAGCCCGGCGTCATGGACGGGTCAAGTGCCACAGCTAACCAACCTCATCTGACAAAGGACAGGAGGTTTTCAGCATGGAAGTGAGTTTATTGGGATGGGAAGAGCTCAGCCCAAAATCTGATCGATCCAGGCGACCATATCTGCCAGCACGGTCTCTTTTTCCACTTCATTGTGCAATTCGTGATACCACCCGTCGTACACTTTGTAGGTCACCTTGCCAGCCAGACCAGCCGCGAATTGCCGCGCCCCAGCGGGATTGACCAGCCTGTCGGCGCTGCCCTGCAGCAGCAGCAGCGGCAGCGGGAATTCAGCCGCGTGCTCGATGACCCATTGCCCGTTCTGCATCAGATCCAGGCCCAGGCGCGCTGAAATCTTCGGATGGACCAGCGGATCGGCTGTGTACGCCCGTGCGGTTTCCGGGTCGTGAGACAGGCCGCTCACATCCAGACCGTTGTCGATCTGAAAGCCGGGAGCGATGGCCGACATGATTTTTGCCAGCGCAATTTGACCGCCGGATGCGTTGGCCGGGATCAAACCAGGGGCTGTGGAGATCACGCCCTTCACTTGCGGCCTGCGTTTGAGTGCGTAATACAGCACCAATGCTCCACCCAGGCTGTGACCGTACAGGATTACTGGCAGACCGGGGTAGCGTTTTTCCGCTTCCTGGATCAGGTGCTGGATATCGTCCAGAATCGCGTCATACGAACCATGCCCGCGCTTACCGCCTGTCCGTCCGTGGCCGCGGTGGTCCAGGGCTACCACGCCCAGGCCGTGCTGCGTGAAGTAATCCGCCACGTGCTGGTAGCGGCCGCTGTGCTCGCCCAGACCGTGAATTAAGGCTACGACGGCGCGCGCGCCGCCTTCCGGCCGCCATTCCTGACCAAAAAACTGCAATCCATCCTGACTTTGCCAGGAAAACTCAGATTGAATCATATGCATCTCTCCGGAATTCATTTTTATTGAGTGTATATCCGTGCGCTCATACTGGCAAGCGTAACAGAGTGGGAAAAGACTGGCCGGAAGGAATGTGCCCGACTTCGGACTGGATGGTACAATACGCCTATCTTAAAAAAATCTGGAGCGTACCATGCGAGATGAACGGTTAGTTAAATTGGCGGACATGCTGGTGAATTATTCCGTCGCGGTCAAACCCGGGGATAAAGTTGCCATCCGCGGTTCGACGCTGGCCGAACCGTTGATGCGCGAGATTTACATCAAAGTCCTGCAGGCAGGTGGTTTTCCATTGTTGAATCCCACTTTGCCCTGGGCGCAGGAGGAATTTTACCGCTACGCTTCGGATGAGCAACTGCAATACGTTCATGAGCCATTAAAACAAATCATTTCCACCTACGACGTCTTGATCAGCCTGATGGCCTCTGGCAATACCCGCAACCTCAGTCGCGTGGATCCTGCCAAAATGGTACTGGCTGATAAAGCCGGTGAAGAGATCATGAAAATCTACATGGAACGCGCCGCCAGGGGAGAATTGCGTTGGACGTTGACGCTTTTCCCGACCGAAGCCCACGCCATGGATGCGGAAATGAGCCTGAGCGAGTACGAGGATTTTGTCTATTCCGCCTGCATGCCGAACCAGGACGATCCGGTATCCTACTGGAAGCAGGTTTCGGCCCGGCAGCAGAAAATTGTCGAGTGGTTGAAGGGTAAAAAGCAGGTGCGGGTGATCGGCAAGGAAACCGATTTGCGCTTGAGCATTGACGGTCGTGTGTTCATCAATTGCGACTGCAAGGAAAATGTCCCGGATGGCGAAATTTTTACCGGGCCGGTCGAGGACAGCGTGGAAGGGCATGTGTTCTTCTCCTACCCCACCATTTACGCGGGGCGCGAAGTGGACGGCGTGCGGCTTTGGTTCGAAAAGGGCCGCGTGGTCAGAGCGACGGCCGAAAAGAACGAGGATTTCCTGATCAAGACACTCGACACCGACGACGGCGCTCGACGCGTGGGTGAATTTGCGATTGGAACCAATAAAGGCATCACCGGCTTTACGCGCGAAATCCTGTTCGACGAGAAAATCGGCGGCAGTTTTCACATGGCGGTCGGCGCGGGCTACCCGGAAACCGGCAGCACCAACCATTCGGCCATCCATTGGGATATGATCTGCGATCTGCGGGACGGCGGCGAGATCTGGGTGGACGGCGAGCTTCTGTACAAGAACGGGGACTTTGTGCTGGGTCTATAAGGGAAAGGACCGGGATTGAATGGAGTCACCGCAGAGCGCGCCTGAACGTCAGGATAGCCTACCAAAAGAGAAACAGGTCATGCGCGGTCAGGGTTGCGCGCTGATCGCCATCTTTGTGGTGGCGATCGGCTGGATCCTGTTGATGACCGCCATCACCCAGTCGGTGGGCTGGCTGCAGGAGCAAACCGTATTTGCCGGCTATCTGGTTGCGGATCCTCGCTGGCAGGTGCCCTTATTTTACGGCGCGGGTATCTTGCTTCCCATGGGGATCATGGCCTGGAAAAGCAAAACGCCGCGCAGCCGGCTGGCGTTTCAGACCTGGGCTTTCGCGGGTGCGTTTGTCATTCTGCAAACTCCTGCGCGGTTCTTTGCGATCACCAACGCGCAGGCCATCACGCTTGCACAGATTGGCTTGGCGGTGGTTTACCTGATGCTCCTGCACACCTGGTTGCGGCGCTTTTCACCGGATTGGGTCGCACCCTGGAAATCTCTGGATTGGCGCGGAGGCGGGCTGGCCGTTTTGATCGCCGCGGTCCTGTCGCTTCCGTGGATGATGTGGGGCGCGTTTGGATCGCTGTTGGATATTCTTCTGAGCATGGCCGCGGGTTTGCTTTTTGGCATCGCGGCGAGCTGGACCGTTCACGGCGGATTGCTATATGCCACCCAGCGGGCGGACCGGGAGGTGCAGGGCGCGGATATCTTCCTGGACGGTTTGGTGATCGCCGTTGCGTTGGCGATCATGGTCACTGGTTTCGGCTATTCGGGCATGCAATGGGTGCTGTTATTTGGGTTGCCGGTGCTCGGATGGACCACCGCCATACTGGCCACGGCCGGAAAGGCGAAAGCGCGCGCGCAAAACTGGGCGCCCGTTGCGCTGCTGCTGGGCCTGTCGACTGCTGTGCCGCTCATGCTGGTCGACGCGGATGAGTTGTCAGTGATCATTGGCAGCGACCCCGGCGAACGCCTCGATTGGGCGACCCGGTCTGGCGAGGTGATGCTGGTGGCGGGGCTGGTTGTAACCCTGGTGCTGGCATTCACCTGGCGCCGGTTGCAACAGGATTCAGCCTTTGGAAAAGGCAGCCGATGGATCGCGCTGGCAGCGGTGATTGCCGTAGTCTGCGTGCATGTTTTCCTAGGCGTCAACGGTTTGCACGGCGAGCGCTTTTTCGTCATCTTGAAGGATCAGGCTGATCTATCTATGATTAACCCCGACCTGCCCTGGCAGGACCGTCGCGCCGAGGTGTACGGGGAACTGGTGGAGCATGCCTCGCTTGACCAGCAGAGGTTGCGTGCCGTGTTGGACCGTTTGGGCATCCAGTACAAACCCTATTACCTGGTCAATGCGTTGGAAGTGCAATCCGGACCCATTTTGCGGGCCTGGTTGAATACCCGGCCGGAGGTTGACCGCATCCTGGACAGCCCCATCCTGCGGCCGCTGCCGGAGCCGATGGAACCCGAAGCCGGCACCCTTGCGACCCCCAAAGGAGTTCCCTGGAACGTATCCCTGACGCAGGCCGACCGTGTGTGGAACGATTTCCACGTGGACGGCAACGGCATCCTGGTTGGCATTTCCGACAGCGATGTCGAAGGCTGGCATCCAGAGATCAAAGAGTCGATGGCAGGCAATGGGTTGAACTGGTTGGATCCCTGGTACGGCTCGCCTGTGCCAACGGATATCAGCGGTCACGGCACCGCAGTGACCAGCGTCATCCTGGGGAAAACCACGGGCATCGCGCCGGGCGCAGAATGGATGGGATGCGTCAACCTGGCGCGCAATCTGGGTAATCCGGCCTATTATGTCGAATGCATGCAGTTCCTGCTGGCGCCCTATCCACAGGGCGGCGATCCTTTTACCGATGGCAATCCTGCCTTGGGAGCTCAGGTGGTCAATTACTCGTGGAGCTGTCCGATCGTCGAAGGTTGCGACCCGGATGCGCTGTTGCCAGCCGCGGCTGCGCTCCGTGCCGCGGGCATCTTCCAGGCCGCCGCGGTGGGCAACATGGGGACAGGCTACTGCGGCACTGCTGGCGATCCTCCGGCGATTTACAGCCAGGTGTTTTCGGTGGGTTCGATCAACTCGGATGAGAACATGTCGGATTTTAGCAGCGTTGGACCGGTGCTGGTGGACGGAAGCCTGCGGATCAAACCGGATTTACTGGCCCCTGGCGAAGCGGTGATCGCGGCGAACGCTGTCAGCAGCTATGAAAGTGTGTCAGGTACGTCCTTTGCCAGCCCGCACGTGGCGGGCGTGGTGGCGTTGATGTGGTCCGCCAACCCGGCGATGATTGGCAACGTGGAATTAACCGAGGACCTGCTGCGCCAGTCGGCGGATGCCTACACTGGCCCATCTGTGGACTGTTCCAATATCCAAAACTATGATTCAAGCGGCATAAGATATGGTATCCTGAATGCATATGAGGCGGTGAGATTGGCCCTCGCCGCGGGCGATAACCCGTAGCGGCTGATTACAGCCAGATTTCTGCAACGTTTCATCAATAACGGGGTTCTTATTATTGGTTTCCTTTCCCGAAGGGGTAGTCGTGGCAGAATTCACTGAAGATACTGTGCTTGTGCGCGCAGTGCAGGGAGATCAGGAAGCTTTCAGCGCACTGTACGAGCAGTACGTTGGGCGCATCTACAACTACGTGCTGTATCGAACAGGAAATCCCAGTGACGCTGAGGATATCACTGCGCGCGTCTTTCATCGTGCGCTCAAGCATATTGAACGCTACCAGTTTCAGGGCGTTCCCTTCTCAGCCTGGCTGTACCGGATTGCGCACAACCTGGTCGCCAACTGGCACAGAGATAACAGCCGCCGGCAGGAAGTGCCGCTTGAGGATCACGTACCCTGGGTTGGCGTGGGCAACCACCCCGAAGCGGCGTTGGTGGATGGGCAGGAATTGGAAGGGCTCGTCCGGGCCATCCGCACGCTTTCGCCCGAAAGGCAACACCTGATTGTCTTGAAGTTCATTGAGCATCTATCCAACGCGGAAATCGCGGTAATCATGGGAAAAAGCGAAGGGGCAATAAAAAGCCTTTACCACCGCACTTTACTGGCATTGCGGGAAGTGATGGAGAATGATGAGCCATAACATGGTCCTGCGAATTGCAACCGATGGATCGGCGGACATGCCGGCAAGATGGCGGTCTGAGTACCAAATCGACGTGATGCCGTTGCGGCTGAACTTTGGCGACCGCACGTTCACCCAGGGCGTTGACCTGACCGGTGATGATTTCTACCGGTTGGTTCAGCAGACTCATCAAATTCCGCAAACCTCGCTGCCATCACCCGAGCAGGTGAAGGATTTTTACCGCTCGATTGCCAAACGAGGCGAAACCATCCTCTCGATTCATCTGGCAAGTAAACTATCGGGAACTTTTCACGCTTTCCAACTGGCTGCACAGGAACTGGTTAACGAATATCCAATTCACGTGATCGATTCGGGCGCCGGCTCGGCAGGGTTGGGATTTATGTGCCGCGAAGCCCGCCGGATGTGGCAAGCGGGCCTGCCTGTGGAGCAAATCCTCAGGCGCCTGCGCAGTGCGCGCGAACGCCTGTTCATCTCATTTACCGTGGATCGATTGGATTTTGCTCTGATGAGCGGCCGGATCAATTCGATGCAAAATGCGATCTCTTCGATCCTCAAAATTAAACCGATTATTGTTCTGCGGGATGGATTGCTGGAAATGGCCGAAAAAGTGCGCACGCGCCGGCGGTCCTTGGACCGCATGCTGGAGGTGGTGAGAGAACGCATCGGTCAGCAGCAGGTTGATCTGGCCGTCGTTCATGCTGCGGACCCGTCGATGGCGGAGGAGATGTTGGCCAAGGCAAAACAATTCTTTAACGTCAGGGATGTGATCGTCACGGATTTGTCGATTCCCGTGGCGGCGCACCTGGGTCCTGGAACGATAGGCATTGTGGCTTACCCGGTGAGCGATGAGGAGCAGGGGGAATGAGCGCGAAGGAGCAATTACCATTGGACGAGCTTGAGACGCAATTGATGGCGCGGTTCAGGCCGGTTGCGCCTCGCACCGAATTTGTGGATCATCTGAAAAAGCGGCTGGAAAATCCACCCGATATGACGGTTGCCGGGCCGCCCTCGTGGAAAACCGGGTTTATGATCCTGGTCGGCGGTCTGTTGGGCGGGTTTGTTCTATTCGCCCTGATTCGAAAACTTGTCCGATGGTTTAGCCGGTAATTTATTGATCAATCAGGGTGTGGGCAAGCCTAACTTTTCGGCCAATTCCTGATTGCTCGGTTCGGTCAGGTGGCTGCCGTCTGGGAAGATGATCGTTGGGACGCTGCGGTAGCCGTTATTCATTTCTTCAACAATTTTGCGAGCATCCAGTTCAATATCAATATCAATCCAGCGGTATGGGATGTTATTTCGATCCAGCAACGCGCGCGCGCGGCGGGTTTGACCGCACCAGGTTGTTCCATACATGATGATTTCAGGCGCTTCGGTCATTACGATTGAGCTCCTCGAGGATATGGTCGATCAATAATTGGGCTTCCGCCAGCAAGTCAACCGGCACAGGCAAATTGTAATCCGGATCGACGCGGGTGAGTAGATGGGCACAGATCTCGCGGATGCTGGGCGGAAGATCCGAGTTTTCGTGATAGACCTGGATCATATCCACGACGCTCAGGGAGGCCATTTGCGGCTGGCGGCGGCTGAAATGATGGCGCAGCACAATGCCGACGGCGCGCCGCGCGCAGACCCGCGCTTTTCCTTCCAGACCCTGTTCGCGGGCCTGCAACCCGGCGGACAATTCCCGCTCGATCTGAATGTGCAGCATGGCTTCATCCATAATTTGATTGTATGTCATTTGGGGCAAAATGGATAGAAAATTGTGACGCAGTTTGTCGCATCTTTCACCATAGGATGAATTGACAGGCTCAAGGCTTGGGGTATGATTGAAATCAGTTTTTACGATTGTGGATATGTGTAGAGAAAACGGATTGGATCCGATTAACTGTGGCCCCTGAGAAACGAGGAAATCATGGTGCGACCTGGAAACGTTGCTTTAATCGGTTCTGGCGAAACCGCAGCGCGGGGCGGCCAGGCCTTTGACCTGCTGGCGCGCCATTTGCCGGTTCCCCTCCGCGTGGGGGTCATGGAGACACCCGCCGGATTTGAAATCAATTCGGCGCAGGTGGCCGGCCGGGTTGTCGAGTATCTGCGAAAACGGCTACAGAACTTTCAACCAAATATTGACCTGATCCCTGCCCGACGGCGAGGCCCTGGCGGAACGGATGATTGGGATACTCTCGCGCCTTTAATGGCCGCCAACCTGGTTTTCATGGGGCCAGGCAGCCCGACCTATACCGTGCGCCAGCTTAAAGATAGCCTGGCGTGGGAAATCCTGCGCGCCAGGCTACGCATGGGGGCCTCGATAGCGCTGGCTAGCGCTGCCACGGTTGCGGTTGGCGCGCTGGCTTTACCGGTTTATGAAATATTCAAGGTCGGCGAGGATCCACATTGGAAACCGGGACTGAATTTGCTGGCGGATTTTGGGCTTAACTGCGTCATTGTGCCGCATTGGAACAACACCGAAGGTGGGAGCGAGGTTGATACCGGGCGGTGTTTCATTGGCCTGGAGCGCTTTGAAACTCTGCGCGAGCTTTTACCCCCGGAAATGACCGTTGTCGGGATCGATGAACATTCCGGCGTCATCCTGGATTTCAACGCTCAAACCTGTCGGGTGACCGGCAGGGATGGTGTGCATATCCTGCGGGGAGACAATGAGCCGTTGTTGTTCTGTTCCGGCGAGACGTTCTCCATGAGCCTGATTGGCAATTGTCGCTTCCCGGAGCGTCCGGAGGACGGAATCGACCCCAGGGTGTGGGACGCGCTCCAGGCGGTAGAAGCCGATGTATTGAACCAATCAATCGCCGCACCTGTTCCCGAGGAGGTCGAGCGGCTGCTGCTTGAGCGGCAATCCGCCCGCGAGCGCAGGGATTGGAAGGAATCCGACCGCCTCCGCGACGCGGTGGGCAACCTGGGGTGGAAAATCACCGATACCCCGGATGGACAAAAACTGGACCCAGCTTAACCGGACAGACGTGGTTGTGACCGTAACCGGATGCGGCAGAATATGCTAAAATCACGTCCATGAGCATTCGCGTCGTATTCATGGGCTCGCCGGATTTTGCGCTGCCGACCCTGGCAGCCCTGGACAGGCATTATTCGGTGGCAGGCGTGATTACGCAACCCGATCGGCCTGCCGGACGGGGCCGGGTGCTCACCCCGTCGCCGGTGAAACAACTGGCCGTGCAACTGGGGATCGATGTGATCCAACCGGTAAAATTGCGCGAGCCAGAAGCCCAGGAAGCACTGAAAGCCTGGGCGCCGGACCTGATTGTGGTAGCGGCCTTCGGGCAAATCCTGCGGGTCTCCGTGCTGGAGTTGCCGCGCTATGGATGTGTCAATGTGCATGCGTCGTTGTTGCCGCGCTGGCGGGGTGCAGCGCCGATCCAGGCGGCGATTCTGCACGGCGATGCTGAAAGCGGTGTGACAATCATGAAAATGGATGCCGGCATCGACACTGGCGCCATCCTGAGCCAGCGAGCGATGCCGATCCTGCCAGAGGATACCGCAGGGAGCCTGAGCGTCCGGTTGGCGGAAGAGGGCGCGAATTTGTTGATTGAGACCCTTCCCGCGTACCTGGCTGGAGCTGTGGCCCTGGTCGCGCAGGATGAAACACGGGCGACGTACGCCTCCATGCTGACCAAAGAGCAGGGCGAACTGGATTTCTCGAAACCAGCGGAGACCCTCGAGCGCCAGGTACGTGCGTTTCAAC
>JAPKMQ010000319.1 GCA_026645875.1 Longilinea sp. | reverse complement strand
CATCACCACGTCGGCCGTCAAATCGCCGACCAGCGCCGTGCGGTAGGTAAGCTTGAAGCTGGCCTGCGCCGATTGCGGGTGGACCAACGTTGATCCAAGGGCATAATCCAGCGCGCGCAGACTGAACGTTTCGGCCGCCTTGGTATAGCGCTTGGCGAAATCCTCGCTGTTGATCGCGTCCTGGCTCAGGCGGCTGAGGGCCGTGTACATGCTGGCATAGTCAAACGATTGCCAGGCTTTCATATAGGCCTCAGCAGCCGGGCCAACCTCTGGCGCCTGGGTCACGCCGACGACGGGCGCGGGCAGGGTGGCCGTGCTGCCCGGAACGGTCGTGCCGGTTCCGGCAGCGCAGCCAACCAGGACGGTCAGTAAAATCAACAGGCTCAATGCACGAAGTTTCTTCATGCGGGATTATTCCTCCAACCCTGGGCCAGGCTAGCCAACCGCCTCGCCGCGTAATACTGCCTCGGAAATAGGGCAGTCGTAATTCAAATTTGCGCGGCAAACCTGCTTGACGTCCGGCAGATCGCCGGACAAGGCGTTCATCCGGCGCAGCCCGCGCAGCAAATGGCACATGGGCAGCCCCATCACGCTGGCGTAGCAGCCGCTAAAATTTTCCACCGGGTGAAAGGCCGCGTTCTGAATGGCGTACGCCCCGGCCTTGTCCAGCGGATCGCCGCTGGCGATGTAAACATCCATCTCCGCGTCGCTGTAGGCGCGCATGGGCACGTCGGTGCTGCACAACTCGGTGAGCAGTTCGCCTCCAGCCGGGTCGAGCAGCGCCAGGGCCGTGTGTACCTGGTGCACCCTCCCACGCAGCGCGCTCAACATAGTTCGCGCCTCATCAGCACCAGCCGGCTTGCCCAGCAGCGCGGCCCCGTCGGCGACGATGGTGTCGGCGGCCAGCACCAGGCAGCCCTGCGGCTGGCAGGCACCCGCGGCGCGCGCTTTGCCCTCGGCCAGACGCAGCACATAAGGCTGCGGCAGCTCGCCGGGCCGCGCCGATTCGTCGATGTCCGCCGGGTGGGCCTCAAAGTCGATGCCCAGCCAGCCCAGCAACTGCCGCCTGCGCGGCGAATTGGATGCCAGCACGATTTTCAATCGCATTGCGCTGATTCTATCACACTTGCCGGGCCGCAAAACTGGCCGCGTGGAGCTTCCACAGGCCCGGCGCGGCGCAAAAAGAAAACCGCGGGCCCATGTGGGTCCGCGGAAGATTGTGGAGAGCTGTCAGCAGGGACAGCGGAGCGATGCGCCCGCCGTCCTGTGCCAGGAGGCAGGCTGAGTTAAGTACCCTGCCGGTCAATGCCGGAAGGTGATTTCAAACCTGTCGTTGTGTCGGTTGTGTCGATCGTCATGCTCTCTTATCGGTCGGTATTTTGATCGAATGCCACGAAACTAAAGGCAACGAACATCAAGAAGACCACTCCGACTACCAGATAAACTACGGATGCCATCATGCACCTCCTCCTGTTGGGCAGCCCTGGCACACAGGTAAAAGCGTGGCTGCCCATTTACAATATTAACCCGCCAAACTGCAAAAAGCATCGCTCATCTGGCGAGATCCGGCATACATCTTTTGAGGGAGGTTTCAGCTATCCATTCGACCAGGCCGCTTTGATCAGCTTCCCCCTGCATTGCGCCTGTGTGCTTTCATTTATTATTATAAGGAAGTATGGTTGACACTTCACTTACAGATTCGTCAGGCGCAGCCTTGCAGGGCATCCTCACTCTATTATGTATACGCATTTAAGACGCTCAAGTTGCGGATTTGGTTCCCAATCGGGCGTGCTTTTTCTGGGCTATAATGCGTACAGTTTGAGCCGTTCATAATGAAAAGAGCCCCTTCCCTGCGACGTGTCTGGCTGTGGATCGCGGCGGTGTTGTGCCTGCTGCTGGCCCTGGCGGCCTGCCGGCCCGCCGCGCCAACCGCCGCGCCGACGCTGCCCGCGCCCAGCGCCACATTTTCACCTTCGCCGTCGCCGCTGCCCACCCTCACGCCCTCCCCGGCCGGGCGCGGCACCTACGCCCCGCCGCGCCTCACGCCCATCACCCCCATCCCGCCTCCCATCGACGGCGTGAACCTCCCCGACGAGGTGCAGGCGCTGGTGATTGTGGGCACCAGCCGCTTTTCGCCCTACGTCGGGCGCACCGAGTTGATCACGCTGGCGGTTTACCATCCCCGCCTGGGGCGCGCCGCGCTCATCTCCATTCCGCCCGACCTGTTCGTCAACATCCCCGGCTACACCATGCAGCGCATCAGCACAGCCTATGCCGTGGGCGGGTTCCGCATGCTGGCCGACGCGCTCGAGTACAACCTGGGCATCCGCCCGCAGCATTACATCCTGGTGCACCCCGACGATTTGATCCAGTTCATCGACGAACTGGGCGGGCTGGAAGTGAACGTACTCACCAATTTGCAACGATCCTGCGGCATGCTGGGCGGCGGGCTGGTCAACCTGAGCGGCGACGAACTGCTGTGCTACGTCAGCGCCAACCCCACCGGCAACG
>JAPKMQ010000318.1 GCA_026645875.1 Longilinea sp. | reverse complement strand
GCCGGGCAGCATTTCGAGCAGGGCAACGCCCGAAGGCGGCAGCACCACGGCGGCGGCGGTCACCGGTCCGGCCCAGGCCCCGCGCCCGGCTTCGTCCAGCCCGGCCAACGCATGCAGACCGGCCTGCCAGAGCGGCGTTTCCAGGCTGAGGTCGGGTTGGATGCGCATGGCGTCAAGCGGCGTCAGACGCGGCGCTCGTACCGCCCGGCCCAGGCGTTGAGCCGGATGTTGATCAGATCCAGGAACATGCGCGACGCATCGCGTGCCACGCGGATTTTGCTGTCGGCGTTGAAATACCAGGGAATGCCCACTTCGACGATGCGGTAGCCGCGCCGGCGGGCAATGAACAGCACCTCCACGTCGAAGGTCCACCCCGAGATGGTTTGCAGCGGGAAGACTTCATCGGCGATGTCGCCGCGGAAGCATTTGAAGCCGCATTGGGTGTCCTCCAGGCCGGGCAGCGCCAGCAGGCGCACGATGGTGTTAAACACCCGCCCGGTAACGTGGCGGTAGGAGGGTTCGTCATAGCGCACCGCGCCAGAGGCCTCGCGCGAGCCGATGGCCACCTGAGCATCGGGCAGCGCGGGGGGAATGAAGCGGGCCACCTCGGCAATCGGCATGGAAAGGTCGGCGTCGGCGAAGAAGCGGTAGCGGCCGCGCGCAGCCAGCATGCCCATTTTAACGGCCAGCCCTTTGCCGCGCTCGGCGGAGTGCAGCACGCGCAGGTTGGGTATGCGCTGCGCATAGATTTGCGCCAGCGCCAGGGTGCGGTCGCTGCTGCCGTTTTCAACGACAATGATTTCGCTGCTGAAGTCTTGCTGGCTTAAAAAATCAGCGATCTGCTCCAGGGTATGGGGCAGCCGCTGCTCTTCGTTGTGTGCAGGGATGATGATGGAGAGGTACGGCAGGTCGTCGGTCACGCGCAACTCGCCGGATTAGAACGCCGGCACGCCTTCCAGGTGGTCTTTTCCGGCGGGGTTATCGACGGTGGTCAGCACCTCCTGACCGGCTGCTCCGGCCAGGCGCACCTGTTTGCCAACTTCGAAGCTGGCGCCCTCGAAGGGCTTGCGCGCGCCGGTGAAGAACACCTTGCGCGCTTTGAGCATGCCGATCAATCCGTCGCGGGCGATCAATTTGCGGTCCGAGAAGACGGCTCCGCGCCGCTCGTAGTAGCGCACCGTTTCCACCTGCCCGTCAGCGCTGTAATGGACTGCTTCGATGACTCCGTCGATTTTCCTGGGTGTCATGTTGCTTGCCTTTGAAATGTCCGTGTCAATAATGTTTAAAACTGAGTCGGGGTGGACGGACTTGAACCGTCGACCCCCGCGTCCCAAACGCGGTGCGCTGCCAACTGCGCTACACCCCGGCGCTTCACAGTATAATCGCTAGCAGGTGAAACCGTCAAGTTTACAAATTTGCCATGCGACCTAACCGACTTTTCTCCCTTGTCCTGATCCTGTTCCTGCTGGCCGGCTGCGTGCCCGGGCAGCAAGCTGCACCATCCACGCCGGCCGTGACAGCGCAAACGCCAACGCCCGCGGCGGTGCAGCCGGAAGTGACCTTCACGCCGACCGAAACGGTGCAACCGACGCTCACGCCCGCGCCGGCGGGCTGCCAGGAGAGCAGTGGCCGGGTGGAACGCTTTGTGCTGGATTCGGCGGCAGTTGGGCGGCCGCTGGGGGTGCGCGTGTACACGCCGCCGTGTTATGACGCGGACCGTTCGCCCGGCTACCCGGTGCTTTTCCTGCTGCACGGCCAATCCTTCACGGACGACCAGTGGGAGCGGTTGGGCGTGCCGGCGGCTGCCGACCGTCTGATCGCGGCGGGCGAGGCGCCGCCTTTCCTGGTGGTGATGCCGCAGGAATACTACTACCTGAAGAATCTGAATGAATCCACTTACGGCAAGGCGCTGATCGAAGAGGTGCTGCCCTGGGTGGAGGCCAACTTTGCCGCCTGTCGCGAGCGGGACTGCCGCGCCATCGGCGGCTTGTCGCGTGGGGCCAGTTGGGCGGCCTGGCTGGGCTTTGAATCCTGGATGCTGTTTGGAGCGATCGGTCTGCACAGCCTGCCCTCGGCCGCATCGGGCAGCCTGCGCTACGCCTGGCTGCCGCAAATCCCCGCGGACGAGCGCCCGCGCCTGTACCTGGATATTGGCGCAAAGGACGTGTATTATCCCTACGCGCTGGAGTTTGAAAAATTTCTAAATGAGGTCCGACTGCCGCACCAGTGGCATCTCAACGCGGGTGGGCACGACGAAGACTACTGGTCGGCGCACGTGGAGGAATACCTGCGCTGGTACGCGCAAGGCTGGTGATCAGCCGCCCGCCAGGGCGCGGTCGATGAAGGCCTGCCAGGTTTCATCGGGCTTCCACACAGCCAGCATGTCCGGCCGCGCGATCTTTTGGAGTTCATCGCAGCGCAGTACCCGCCAAAGAAAGACAAAGGCCGAGGCGCGGTAATTCAGCGCGCAGTGTACCAGCACCGCCTTGTCACGATTGGATTCCATTGCATCGAAAA
>JAPKMQ010000317.1 GCA_026645875.1 Longilinea sp. | reverse complement strand
GCCATGCATAATCCGGGGCGAAGCAGCCAGGGAATCCGAAACAAGACGGCCAGGGATTCCGGAGCATGTCGGCCACCTAATCCGGAGGAAGGCGGCCACTTTTTGAGGACAAATCGGAATCGGTGGCCGGGATCGATCGGAATCCAATAGAAACTGTGGGCGAAACAGAACTGGTTAATCTTTAGAAAATGTGGCATCCTAATCCTTAGAAACAAGGAGGCGGACATGTCACAGGAAAGGTTAACCGTGCGAAAAATCAAAGAAATCTTGCGGCTGAAATGGGAGTGTCGGCTCAGTGAGCGCGTTATCTCCCGCAGCTGCCGGGTATCACGAAGCAGTGTGGGGGAATATGTCAGGCGGGCTGAAGCGGCCGGTCTGACATGGCCGCTGCCTGAAGAACTGGGAGATGATCAACTATACGAGCTGTTATTTCCCAAAGCTCAACAACCCAGTCCTAAAGCAGCATATGTTCCGGATTGGCAATATATTCACCTGGAACTGCGTAAAAAAGGGGTAACACTGCGCCTGTTGTGGACAGAATATCTGGAAAAACACCCACATGGGTATGGATACAGCCAGTTTTGCCAGTTATATCGTGATTGGGCCGGGAAGATCCAGACTACCATGCGGTTGAATCACAAGGCAGGCGAGAAGTTGTTTGTGGACTACGCCGGGCAAACCATGCCGGTTATAGACCCCAGTACGGGAGAAGTCCGGGAAACGCAAATCTTTGTTGCCGTGTTGGGCGCATCCAGCTACACCTATGCCGAAGCTCAATGGCATCAGGACCTACCCAACTGGACAGGAGGCCATGTGCGGGCTTTTGCCTTTTTTGGCGGTGTCACCGAGGTAGTGGTTCCGGACAATCTCAAGGTGGGTGTCAGTCATCCCTGTCGTTATGATCCAGAAATCAACCAGACCTACCAGGAAATGGCTGAGCATTATCATGTGGCGGTAGTACCAGCCAGAGTGGCTCACCCGCGGGACAAGTCCAAAGCTGAAGTGGGGGTACAGAATGTGGAACGCTGGATATTAGCCAGGTTACGTCACCAGAAGTTTTTCGGTCTGGCCGAACTCAACAAAGCCATCCGGGAGTTATTGGAGGTTCTCAACAATCGTCAGATGGAACATCTTGGCAAAAGCCGTTGGGAATTGTTTGAAAAAGTGGATCAACCGGCTTTGCACCCACTGCCAGCAACGCCGTATGAATTTGCTTTATGGAAAAAAGCCAAGGTCAGCATCGATTATCACGTGGAATATGATGGGGTATTTTACTCAGTCCCCTGCCACCTCTACCCGGCAGAAGTCATGATCCGGGCCACTGAAAAGAGCATTGAAATCTTTTCCAACGGCAAGCGGGTATCTTTCCACCCGCGTTCGCATCATCAGGGCAGCCATTCCACCATCCAGGAACATATGCCTTCAGATCATCGCTTTTATGGTGAGTGGTCTCCTGAGCGTTTTATCCATTGGGCTGAGAAAATCGGTTCATGCACTGCCCAAATTGTGCGTTTGGAATTGGGCGGCAGGCAGCACCCAGAGCAGGCCTACCGGGCCTGCATGGGTATCCTGGGCTTTGCCCGCAAATTCACACCCGGCAGGCTTGAATCGGCTTGCCATTATGCGCTGGCCAACGAGATCCACAGTTACAGAGGCATCAAGAATATCCTGATGAACCATTTGGACCAGATGGCCGCCCAGGAAGATGTATCCCAGCCTTCCCCGCTGCAGCCCCATGCCAATATCCGCGGCAAAGACTATTACAACTAAGGAGATTTGAACAATGTTATTGCAACCCCTGATGGACAAGCTTACCCAGCTTCATCTGCCTGCCTTTCGGAAAGGGATTGAGGAGCAGATTACCAATCCCAAATATGCAGAATTACCCTTTGAAGAACGACTATCCATGCTGGTGGACCTCGAACTGCTTCAGCGGGACAACAGCCGCCTGCGCCGCCGCTTGAAGAAAGCTCATTTTCACCTGAATGCCGTTATGGAAGATTTTGATTTTTCACCTACCAGGGCCGTTGATCGCACCCAGGTATTGGAATTGTCTCATGGCGCCTGGATCACCAACAAACTGAATATCATTATTACCGGGCCAACAGGCGCTGGGAAAACATATCTCGGTTGTGCTCTCGGTCATTCTGCATGCAGAGCTGATTTCTTTGTCCGTTATCTTCGCACACCCCGTTTCATCCAGGAGTTGAAGATGGCTCATGCCGATGGTTCTTATCCCAAGTTGCTGGCTGCTCTGACCCGTTTTGATTTGATTGTTTTTGATGATTGGCTGCGGGATGCACTCACATTGCCGCAATCTCAGGATTTACTGGATATCCTTGACGACCGTTATGGGCATTCCTCTACCATGGTTGTCACCCAGATCCCGGTGGAAGACTGGCACGAGCGCATTCCTGATCCCACCCTGGCAGATGCCATCCTCGACAGGCTGGTTAACAATTCTTACCGCCTCCAATTGGCTGGCGAATCTCAAAGGAGGTTGCGTTCTTCTGTACCCATGTCG
>JAPKMQ010000316.1 GCA_026645875.1 Longilinea sp. | reverse complement strand
CCTGGATTATTCCATGATCCCGCGCACCTGGCAAAACGCGCCCATCGTTCACCTGGGGCCAGTCGCCCAGGAAGTCGATCCAAAACTGGCGCGCGCCTTCCCCAATTCGCTGGTGGGGCTGACCCCACAGGGTTGGCTGCGCACCTGGAACTCGGACCATCTCATCCACCCCACCGACTGGCCCGAAGGCCGGTTTGTTTTGGAGAATGCCAGCGCGGCGGTACTCAGCATTGAAGACGTGCAGGGTGATGAATCCCGCATCGATCAAATGCTTGGGTCGATTCGCGTTCTGGTGGTCACCGAAGGCGCGCGCGGCGCCCGGCTGTACTGGAACGGAGACCTGCGCACCTTTAAACCGCCGCAGGTGTCCGAAATCGATCCCACCGGCGCGGGCGATGTTTTTGCAGCCGCGTTTTTTGTCCGCCTGTCTCAAACGCGTGACCCTTGGGAGGCTGCCCGGTTTGCCACACTGTTGGCTGCGCATTCCGTCACCCGCGTTGGCCTGGCCGGCACACCCACCTCTGACGAGGTGCAGGCTGCATTGCTTGAAATTATTCCGAAGGTATAGCGCATGGCTCGAATTTACACCCTGGCAAATCAAAAAGGCGGCGTGGGCAAAACCACCTGTGCAATCAACCTGGGCGCATACCTGGGTTATTATGGCCAGCGCGTACTGCTGGTCGACCTGGATCCGCAGGCCAATGCCACCTCGTCCCTGGGAATCGACAAGAAGACGGTTAAAAGCGGCACGTACGAAGTGCTGATCGGCGCCAACCCGGTCGGGCCGCAGATTTTGCACAACCCCAAACTCAAGATCTCCGTGCTGCCTTCGTCGCCCGCGTTGGCCGGGGCCGAGATTGAGTTGATCGAAATGTCCAACCGCGAGCAGCGCCTCAAGGATGCCCTCGCGCCGGTGGCGGACCGCTACGATTACATCCTGATTGACTGCCCTCCCTCGCTCAGCCTTCTAACCATCAACGGGCTGATCGCCGGGCGCAACGGCGTGCTCATCCCGGTGCAATGCGAATACCTGGCGCTCGAAGGCCTGGGCCAATTGACCCAAACGCTGACCCGCGTGCGCACCTCATTGTTTCCCAACCTGCAGGTGCGCGGCGTCATCCTGACCATGTATGACGGCCGCACGCGCCTGGCGCTGGACGTGGTTGGCGAGGTACGCAAGTATTTCCCCGAGAAGGTCTTTCAAACCATCATCCCGCGCAGCATCCGCCTGGCCGAAGCGCCCTCCTACGGGCAGCCCATCACGCTCTACGCGCCCGACTCGACCGCCGCGCGCTCCTATGCGGCCCTCGCGCGGGAGATTTTGGACCAGGACGGAATTCATATTCCAGTATTCAGTGAAGAAGGATAATGCCAATGGCGCGCAAAGGTGGCCTGGGTAAAGGATTGGATGCGTTGATACCGGGGAGCTTGCCCTCGCCGGGTGAAGGCACGTCAACATTCGATGTGCCGGTTGAGAAAATCATTCCCAACCCGCTGCAGCCGCGCAGCGTGATGCAGCCCGAAGCGCTGGAAGAACTGGCCGCTTCCATCCGCGAGCACGGCATTTTGCAGCCGCTGTTGGTGACTTACGACGCCGCCAACGACGCATACATCCTGGTTGCGGGAGAACGCCGCCTGCGGGCCGCAAAGCTGGCCGGTTTGGAACTGGTTCCGGTGCTGGTCCGGCAGGCGACCGAACAACAGCGCCTGGAACTGGCCTTGATCGAGAACGTACAGCGCGCCGACCTGACCGCGCTGGAAACCGCCGAGGCGTACCGCCAGTTGGCTGATGATTTCTCGCTCTCGCACGAGGAAATTGCCACGCGGGTGGGTAAGAACCGTGTCACCGTCACCAACACGCTGCGTCTCCTCAAGCTGCCCATCGAAGTCCGCCAGGCGCTCGCCGACGGACGTATCACTGAAGGTCACGCACGGGCGCTGCTTGGCTTGCCTTCCGACAAAGCCCAGGTTGCCGCGCTGGAAACCATCCTGCGCCACGGTCTGAACGTCCGCCAGGCCGAAGAGTTGGTGCGCAAATTGCTCGGTGAGCGCACAAAAAAAGCCGCCGCGCGCCCCGCCAACCCGGAAATCCTTGCCATCGAGCAGCGCCTGCAGGAAGCCCTGGGTACCCGCGTGGCGGTTCGCTACGGGCGCAAGGGGGGCAGCGTGGTGATCCATTACTATTCCGATGAAGAGCTCAACGCGCTCATTGCCGCGCTCACCCGGTCATAAGATGCTGATCCTCCTCAATGCCCACATCCGCACGCTCGACCCGCGCCAGCCGATTGTCTCAGCGCTGGCCATCGAGCACGGCCGCATCCTGGCCGCCGGATCGGATGAGGATGTGCTGGCGTTGGCCGTACCCGGTGCTGAAATTGAGAATCTGCACGGGCAGACAATCTGGCCGGGCCTGACCGACGCCCACCTGCACCTCGAGCATTACGCCTTCAGCCTGGAGCGAATCGATTGCGAGGTGGAATCCCGCGAAGAATGCCTGCGCCGAGTGATTGAACGAACTCACGGGATGCCGGCGGGTGGTTGGATC
>JAPKMQ010000315.1 GCA_026645875.1 Longilinea sp. | reverse complement strand
CCCGGCTACGTCGTTCACGGCGCGCTCGATGCACTGCTTTCTGGCCGCGCCGTCTACATCCCCGGCCCAATTAACCGCGTCATCCAGGCTGTCACCGGGCTGCTGCCGCCCTCGCTACTCGCCGCGGCCATTTGGAAGCGCTGGCGGAGAACAGCGGTTGGCGGTTAGCTATTGGCTTTTAGCTTTTAGCTCTTGGCTGCCGGTATTGTAGGGGCGACAGCATCCGGGAAGGTGCCGTTGGGCTCGCACGGGTGATGTGCCGGATGCTTCGCCCGTAGCCTTAACCCTTCACCCCTGCTTCGTGACCCCTCTCCCGAAAATCGGGAGAGGGGATAAATTTCGCTGTCTTCAAATCATTATGGTCGGGGGTGAGGGTCTGTTATTAGCTTTTAGCATCTGGCATTTGGCTCTTCGCCAACAGCTAACAGCCAATCGCTAACCGCTAACCCTTCCAGGGCAGGCAGCTAACCGCTACCCGCCCAAATACGCTTCCTTCACGCGCGGCTCGCCCAGCAGGTCGGGGCCGCTGCCGGACATGCTGATGGTGCCGGTTTCCAGCACGTAGCCGCGGTGGGCATGGCGCAGCGCCATGTTGGCGTTCTGTTCCACCAGCAGCACGGTCGTCCCGCCTGCGTTCACCTCGGTGATCACGCGGAAAATCTCCTGTACCAGCACCGGCGCCAGGCCCATCGAGGGCTCGTCCAGCAGCACCATACTGCCGCGGCTCATCAACGCGCGCCCCACGGCCAGCATCTGCTGCTCGCCGCCCGAAAGCGTGCCGCCCGGCTGGCTGATGCGCTCCTTCAGACGCGGGAAAATGGTGAACACCCGCTCGAAGTCTTTGCTGACCTCCGCCTTATCCTTGCGCTGCCAGGTGGCCAGCTTCAGGTTCTCCAGCACGGTCAAATTGCCAAAAATGCCGCGCCCTTCGGGCACCTGCGCCACCCCCATCGCCACAATGCGGTCGGCGGGAATGCCGCGCAGTGACTTGCCGCGGTAGTTGATCTCGCCGCCCCACGGCACGATGCCCGAAATGGCGCGCAGCGTCGAGGATTTGCCCGCCCCGTTCGCGCCGATCAGCGTGACGATCTCGCCTTCGCGCACGGTAAAGGAGATGCCCTTGACCGCCTTGATGTTGCCGTAGAAGATGGTCAGGTCCTTCACTTCCAAAACCAGGTCGCTCTGGCTCATCCCACACCTCCCGGCCCCAGGTAGGCCTCCAGCACGCGCGGGTTGTTTTGAATCTCCTTGGGCAGCCCTTCGGCGATGGTCGCGCCAAAGTCCACCACCTTCAAGCGCTCGCAGATGCCCATCACCAGGCGCATTTGGTGCTCGATCAGGATGATGGTCAGGTTGAAATCCCTGCGGATCCACAGGATGAAGGCCATCAACTGCTCGATTTCGTTCGGGTTCATGCCCGCCGCGGGTTCGTCCAGCAGCAGCAGCGAGGGATTGGTCGCCAGCGCGCGCGCAATCTCCAGGCGGCGCTGCTGCCCGTACGGCAGGTTTTTCGAGATCTCGCCGGCCAGCCCGTCCAGCTTGAAGATGGCCAGCAGATCCATGGCTTTATCGGAGATGCGTTGTTCCTCGCGCACGTTGGCCGGCAGGCCGAACAACGCGCTGACGGGCGTGGTGTGCAACTGCCCGTAAAACGCGATGCGCACGTTGTCCAGCACGGTCAGGTCTTTGAACAGGCGGATGTTCTGGAAAGTGCGCGCGATGCCCAGGTTGGTGATCTGGTTGGGTTTCCTGCTCACCAGCTCGGTTTCGCCCAGTTTGATGCTGCCCTTGGTGGCCTTATACACGCCGGTGACCAGGTTGAAGATGGTCGTCTTGCCGGCGCCGTTTGGACCGATGATGCCAACCAGCTCGCCCTTGTTCAGCTCGAGGTTGAAGTCATTCACCGCGCACAGCCCGCCGAAGTAATGCGTCACATGATCAATCTGCAGCAGCGGCGTCATGGCCAGCCTACTTCTTTGCGCGCCAGCGTTTGATCGCGAACAGATCGTAGCCCGGCACGAACCAGCGCAGCTCGCGCAGCCCCATGATCCCGCGCGGGCGGAAGATCATCAGCAGCACCAGCACCAGCGGCATGAACACCATGCGCCACAGCCCCAACGGCCGCAGCAATTCCAGCAGCACCGTGTAAATCGTCGCGCCCAAAATCGACCCGGCGATCGATCCGATGCCGCCCAGGTAGACCATGATCAGCACGTCGGTGGACTTGATGATGTCGAACACCTTCGGGCTGATGAACTGCAGCACGTGCGCGAACAGCGCGCCCGCCACACCGGCGAAGAACGAGGAGATCACGAAGGTCATCAGCTTGGCCTGGCGCGTGTTCACGCTCATCAGCTCGCTGGCGATCTCATCTTCGCGGATTGAGAGCACGCCGCGCCCGTAGTTGGAGTAGATGAAATTGCGGATCACCCAGATGGACAGCACCGTCCAGAAGAACACCCACGGCAGCGTGGTCAGCTTCTCCACGCCCGGGATGCCGCGCGGGCCGCCAATGACGTCGATGTTCTCAATGACCGATTTGACGATC
>JAPKMQ010000314.1 GCA_026645875.1 Longilinea sp. | reverse complement strand
CATGCGTTTTCCTTCCTGAACAAGGAGACCAGAAACCGGCGCCATCAAGAATCCCCAGAACTCATCACCCATCACTCATCGTCCCTCCCCCTTTGCGGTAAAATAAGACTCCCATGGTTGACTTTGATCGCAAGGTGGAAGACTGGAACAAGGCCCGCGCCGTGACCCCCGAGAAGCTGGAGGCCGCCCGCCAGGTGCTGGAGGCCGTGCGCGCCGGCGGCGACGTCATCAAGGTGCTGCGGCGCTACCCGCAGCCCGGCGGCGGCTACCTGGCCAAGCACATCCTGGTGGCCGCCTACCATCAACTGGTAGCCAGCGGCGAATGGCAGCCCGACCCGGCCCTGCTGGCGCGCATCCGCATGAAGCCGGTGCGCTCGCTCTCCGGCGTCACCACCGTCACCGTGCTCACCAAGCCCTACCCCTGCCCGGGCAAGTGCATCTTCTGCCCCACCGACGTGCGCATGCCCAAGAGCTACCTGCCCGACGAGCCCGGCGCGGCGCGCGCCTTCCAGAACGCCTTCGACCCCTATGACCAGGTGTGTTCGCGGCTCGAGTCCTACGCCGCCGTGGGCCATCCCACCGACAAGATTGAGCTGCTCATCCTGGGCGGCACGTGGAGCTCATACAAGCGCGACTACCAGGAGTGGTTTGTGCGGCGCTGCTTCGACGCGCTCAACGATGCCGAATCAGCCACGTTGGACGAAGCCCACGCGCGCAACGAAACCGCTGCCCACCGCAACGTGGGCCTGGTCATCGAAACCCGCCCGGACGAGATCACCCCGGACGAACTGGCCTGGCTGCGCCGCCTGGGCGTCACCAAGGTGCAGATGGGCGCGCAGTCGCTCGACGACCGCGTGCTGGCGCTGAACCAGCGCGGGCACACCGCCGCCCGCACGCTGCAGGCGGCCGCCCTGTTGCGCGCCGCCGGGTTCAAGCTGGTGCTGCACTGGATGCCCAACCTGCTGGGCGCCACCCCTGAAAGCGACCGGGCCGACT
This sequence comes from Longilinea sp., assembly GCA_026645875.1. Taxonomy (GTDB): domain Bacteria; phylum Chloroflexota; class Anaerolineae; order Anaerolineales; family Anaerolineaceae; genus Longilinea. Next base: position 1,554 of record JAPKMQ010000314.1, on the reverse strand, counting down.
TTGCCCGCCTGTGGACGGACGGCTACGCGCCGGATGAGATCAAGATCTACCCCACCCAACTGCTGGCCAACGCCGACCTGTACGCCTACTGGCAGCGCGGCGAGTACACCCCCTACAGCACCGATGAACTCGTGAACTTAATTGCCGACATCAAGCCCGGCATCCCGCAATACTGCCGCGTCAACCGCGTCATCCGCGACATTCCCTCGACGCACGTGGTGGAAGGCAACCGCCGCACCAGCCTGCGCCAGGACGTGCTGGCTGAGCTGAACCGCCGCGGGATGCGCTGCAACTGCGTGCGCTGCCGTGAGGTGCGCGGGCAGGCCGTTTCGGCCGATTCGCTGCAACTGGTGGACCTGATTTATCAGCCCGCGCAGGCCGAAGAGCACTTTTTGCAGTTCGTCACGCCCGAGGACCGCATCGCCGGTTACCTGCGCCTGTCGCTGCCCGAAAGCGGCGGGCCCGCGTTGAACATGCCCGACCTGGAAGGCGCGGCGTTGATCCGCGAAGTGCACGTTTATGGGCAGGCGCTGGCGGTGGGCGCCGGTGCCGAGGGCGCCGCCCAGCATATCGGCCTGGGCACCGCGCTGCTCGAACGCGCCGCTGAGCTGGCCCGCGCGGCCGGTTTTCGCCGCCTGGCGGTCATCGCCGCGGTGGGCACGCGCCGCTATTATGAGGCACGCGGTTTTGAGCGCGGCGAGCTGTACCTGGTCAAGCCGTTGTAGGATCATCCCGCCGGCATCCTTGAGCGCAGCGTGACCCGGAAAACAATCCGGGTAGGGGCGCGGCGATTCAACCGGTCAACGCGATTTGGCCTCGGCCTTGCCGCGCCCATTCCACGGTGTAAACCATTCTCAAATAAGAAGATGTTTCGCTTCTCTCAACATGACAAATCGGCTGTCATTCTGAGCGCAGCGTCACTTGCGCCGGTGAGGGTCTGCGCTCCGTTGCATGGGAAGAAAAACACAGATGCACACAGATTTCCTACAGATGGTCACAGAGAAGACTCTATCTGTGTTTATCTGTGCTGATCTGTCTTCATCTGTGTTGATCTGTGTCCTCTTCGGTTCTCAATCCCCGGCGGACATCTCCTCCAGCAGCTCGACCACCGTCATAATCTGCGCGCGGCTCACCCGCTCGGAGGGCACGCCGCGGCGGACGCAATCCATAAAGTGCAACAGCTCGCGGTAGAACATGCCGGTCGGCGGCAGGTTGATGCCCGTGGGGATCTGAATCTCGTCCGCGGTGTCGAAGACGCGCGGCGGATGGTCAAACGAATAGGCGGTCAGGCTGCCGCCCTCGTTGACCAGCACCGCCTTCTCAAAGTACACCCGCCAGCGCGCCGTGAAGGGAAAGTCGGCGTTGAACCAGGCCGCCTCGGCCGCCACGTTCAGGCCGTTGTATTCATACAGGAAGCGGTAGTGCTCCTTATAGGCCTTGTCCGCGCCGCCGCAACTGGTGAAGTTGACCCGTTCGGGCTTACCGAACAGGCTGACGATCACATCCAGGTCGTGGATGTGCAGGTCGAAGGGCACCAGCCCGCTCTTTTCGCGG
>JAPKMQ010000313.1 GCA_026645875.1 Longilinea sp. | reverse complement strand
GGCTGACGCTCAATGACCATTTTGTGCTGGCCAGAGAGCAGTCGGGCGTGTTTATTAATCGCGCCAATGCACTGAACACCACCCAAAGACATATCGAGGATTTTAATATCCGCGGCACGCCGGAACACCGTATTGAGGCACTATCCGGCGGCAACCAGCAACGCGCCTTGCTGGCCTTGCAACGGTCGACGCTGAACCTGCTGCTCATGGAGCATCCAACTCGCGGGCTGGATATTGAATCGACGATCTACATCTGGGGAAAGCTCAAGGAACGCTGTAAACAGGGCACATGTATCGTATTCATTTCTTCAGATCTGGAAGAATTGTTGCAGTACAGCGACCGTATTCTGGTGTTCTTTGGCGGCAAGGTTTCGCAGCCGCTCGATACTGCCACCACCACGGTGGATCAATTGGGGCAATTGATCGGCGGCAAGGGTCTCTAAACCGTCAATAGGAGCGAGCATGTTTAAAAGTAAACCGCGATGGTTTGGCCTCGGGATGCAAGTTCTTGCAGTTGTGTTGGCTTTGTTGTTTACATCGATCATCTTATTGATGGTCAAAGCCCAACCACTCGAGGCCTATAAGAATATTATCCTGGGTTCGGTAGGATCTTTTAAAAAGTTTTCAGACGTCCTGGTGGCCTGGATTCCATTGCTTCTGGCGACATCTGGTTTGTTGGTCACCTTTAGCGCTGGTTTGTGGAACATCGGCATTGAAGGCCAGATCACGATGGGTGCCATTTTTACCACCTGGGCGCTGCGATTACTGCAGGATACAACCGTTCCACCGGTTCTGATCATCCTCCTGGCTTTCCTGGCAGGCATGTTGGGCGGCGCTTTGTGGGCGTCGCTGGTGGGCCTGTTGAAGATTTACGGCAGCGTCAATGAAATTTTTGGCGGGCTGGGAATGAACTTTATTGCCACGGCGATGACCATCTGGTTAATTTTTGGCCCCTGGAAGCGCCCCGGCGTTGGCTCAATGAGCGGCACTGAACCGTTCCGTGAGGCGTTGTGGTTGCCAATGGTGCCTGGGTTACGGCTAAGCTTGTGGTCGCTTGTGCTGGCAATTGTTGTGATCTTGATTGTATTTTTCCTGCTCAAGGGAACTTATTTTGGCCTGAAGTTGAAGGCGGTCGGCAGGAACATACGCTCTGCGTTTCACCTGGGTATTCCAACATCGCGCTATATGTTGGCCGCTTTCCTGCTGTGCGGCGCGATGGCTGGCCTGGCAGGTGCGGTACAAGTGACTGGCGTGTATCACCGTCTGATTCCGTCCATTTCTTCAGGATACGGCTTTCTGGGTCTGTTGGTGGCGATGCTGGTCAATTACCAACCGTTGGTGGCTGTGCCGGTTTCTCTTTTCTTCGCCATGTTGAACATCGGCAGCATTCAGCTACCGATCGTTATGAAACTGGATTCCACGCTATCTGGCGTATTGCAGGGCGCACTGGTCTTGTTCGTCTTGCTGGTGGACGGCGCCCGCAAAGTGCTGTTGAAGAAGAGTTGAGGTGCATGCATGGATCAAACCATTCTCTTTGGTCTGGCTGGTGTTTTAGCGGCGGCTGCGCCAATTCTCTTTGCGGCAATTGGTGAAACGATCTCAGAACGCGCTGGCGTGACTAACCTATCCGCCAACGGCACCATTTTATTGTCGGCGATGGCCGGTTTTGCGGTCGCAACCTCTACCAACAGCCTGATTATGGGCTTTTTGATGGGGGCCGTCATTGGCGCGCTGGTGGCGTTCATCGTTGCTTTTGCCAGCATTACGTTGAAACAGTCACAGGTGGCAGTCGGTTTTGTATTGGCGTTGATGTGCCGCGATTTATCCTACTTTCTTGGTAATTCAGTCATGGGGCTGCAAGGACCAACAGTTCCTTCCTTGCCGATCCCGCTGCTGCAGGACATTCCTGTCATCGGGCCGATCTTCTTCTCGCACAATTTGCAGGTTTATGCCAGCTATTTGCTGATCATCGTTGCCTACGTGTGGGTATTCAATACACGGGGCGGGTTGATGCTTCAGGCAATTGGCGAACGCCCGGCAGCGGCCTATGTGCGCGGAGCCAATGTCAACCGCCTTCGCTACATCTACACGATGATCGGTGGTGCGTTGATGGGGCTGGCTGGCCCGATGTACACTTTGAGCGTCAAAGCAGGCTGGAAAGGTACCATTACCGGCCTGGACGGAATCGGGTGGATTGCACTGGCCATTACCATCTTTGGCGGATGGAATCCGCTGCGCGCTGCCCTGGGTGCTTACCTGTTTGCGCTGTTGCAATGGCTCGGAATCGTGTTGCAGCCCAGCATGCCAAACATCCCTTCGCAGGTATTGCAGGTTGCGCCATTCCCGCTGATGATCCTGACACTGCTTCTGGTCAACATTGGCAATGCGGAGTGGGTGGAACGCTGGCTGGCTGGAATGCCGGAAGGGTTCCGGCGGGTTTTTGCTCGCGTCCTGCGCGCGATGCGAACCTCACCGCCAGCTGCGTTGGGTGTACCCTTTGAAAAGGAGTAAGGCAACCTCATGGGTGATTTTCTCGGCTACCGTTGTTCGATCTGC
>JAPKMQ010000312.1 GCA_026645875.1 Longilinea sp. | reverse complement strand
CTGGACCTGAAGCGGCTCAGCTGGCGGCTCCAGCAGATATTGAAACCCGGTGGATGCCTTCCCGCCCGGGCTGCACGCCGAAAATAAGATAACGACCAGCGCCGAAATCGCAATCAATCGATGCTTCATTTCCCACCTGTATTTTCATGAATATATTTAGATATATTTCATCTATATTATTGTTATTTAGAAATCCTGTCAATCATCAAATTACACCAACTCTTAATCAATCTACCCGCAAAACCAAAAAAACGGTGTCCGGCCAAATGGACCCGAACACCGCTGGATTTATTAACATTTGTCTTACAACTGCCGTTCAACGCGGCAGCGGGCGCGTCTTCTCCGGCTCGTCCACATCCAGCCGGTAGCCCACCCCGCGCACCGTCTTGATATAGCGCGGGTGGCGTGGATCGTCTTCCACGGCCTGGCGCAGCCAGGAAACATGCACGTCCAGCGTGCGTGTGTCGCCAGTATAATTCGTGTCCCACACCAGGCTGAACAGCTTTTCACGCTCGATCACCATGCCGCGTTGTTCCATGAGGATTTTTAACAGGATCACCAGGCGCGGCGTCAGGCTGGACTGGCGTCCACCACAGCGCACCCAGCGCTGGTCCACATCCAGGCTGATTGGCCCGGCACGCATCACCGAACGCTGTTCAACGGGCATCAGGGGTTTGATGCGGTTGAGCAGTTTTTGCAATGTGAACGGCAGAAACAGCACAACGTTGGCATCCGTTTTTTCAGCCGGTTCAGCTTTTTCATCCAAAATCAACACAATCGGCAGGGAAGGAGCTTCCTGGCGCAGGCTCATGCAGATGCGTTTTCCGCTGGTGCGCATGGTGGCTGCGTTGACCACCACCAGGTCAGGGCGGCTTTCCTGCAGGCGCGTCAACGCGGCGCTGCCGCTGGCAAAGGTTTCGACCTGGAACCCTTTTTTGGTCAAGCCGGCGACAAAAGACGGACCGTCATTGCGCTTGCCTTCGATGAGTAGAATTTTGGCTGTCATGGGCATCATCACCACCGGTTTTGAAGATGAATTTGGTTTTCCCAACCATGCTCAAAGCGTATAGAGTGCAAACCGCCGGACGGTCCTAGTTGTTCCTCCGGCGTTTTGAGTCGGCAGATGAATATTCAATAAGACCGAAACACCCTGAAAAAACGAACTCCGCTGCCATGATGTCCCCCGAACGGTTGCGGGCAATAGAGTGGGGAGCTTCACAAAACACGTTATTCAGGTTTTCGTATTATACCTTAAACTTAAAATACGATTAGTAGATTTTCCTCTTAAAAAATGTTAATAATTATTTTTCTCTTTTTAAGATAATCCGTGGCACGTGGACCGCGGGATTGTTTTTGGTTGCATCCCTTCCACCGCCGTGTTAGAATATTGATACGCTTTACAAGTAGCCCGTCGAGGGAGGTTGTTACCTTATGCCCAGGATGGTTGAAGTTGTCATCGACTCGGTCCGCGTCAGCCTGACCAACCAGCAGCGCATTGTGGTACTGCGCGAGTTGAACACCGAACGCTACCTGCCCATCTGGATCGGCCCGTACGAGGCCGAAGCCATCACCATCGCCCTGCAGGAAATAGAAGTCGCCCGGCCGCAGACGCATGACCTGTTGAAGAACATTCTAAAGAACCTGGATGCCCACCTCGTCCGCGTGGAAGTGCTGGCGTTGCGCGAGGACGTCTTTTACGGCAACCTGGTGGTCGAGTGCAACGGCGAAACCATCAATATCGACTCGCGCCCCTCCGACGCGCTGGCCCTGGCCGTTCGCACGCACGTGCCCATTTTGATCGCCCGTGAAGTTATGGATGCAGCGGGCGTGATCCCCGAAGATAATATGCAGGCGGATGAACCCGGTTCCGCTCCTGCCGCCCCGAACCCTGCCGAACCCGGGGGAGAAGACCGCCTGTCCATTTTCGAAGATTTTCTGTCCAACCTGAACATGGATGATCTCTCAAAATCCACCGGAGACGACGCCGAAGAACCGGATGAGGGGGGAACCGAGCCGGAAAAATAACGCCAACGCCGCCGGGGCTCCTCACACAGCCCCGGTGGTTTTTCAAACGCAGCCATTCGCCCTTTTTCCAATTCTCTGTTAGCAGACGGAAGCATTCATGACCGATTTTCCTCCTCCACCCGTGGATGAAACGCCTTCGAGCGATTTCCAAGGCCAGCCGCACAACCGCGAAGCTGAAGAAGCGGTGCTGGGCGCTGTCCTGATCAATGCCGAGGCCTTCTACGAAGTGTCGCAACAGATCCAGGCGGACGATTTCTACATCGTGCGCAACCGCTGGATCTGGGAGGCCTTCACCCGCTTGCACGATCAACGCCAACCCATCGACTATCTGACCGTCTGCCACGAGCTGGAAGAGCGCCAGCAACTGGCGGACGTGGGCGGCCCGGCCTACGTCACCTCGCTGTTCAACCAGACACCTACCTCGCTGCACGCCGAAGCTTACGCCAAAATCATCGCCGAGCAGGCGGTGCGCCGCCGCATGTTGGCCGCTGCCAACGACCTGGCCCGCCAGGCCTACAATCAGCAAGAATCGGTCGATACCATTATCAATGAAGCCGAAAAGAGCATCTTCGGCC
>JAPKMQ010000311.1 GCA_026645875.1 Longilinea sp. | reverse complement strand
ATGGTGGGGAATTCGCTGAACGCGGCCAATCCCAACGGCGGCGAATATTATTTGCAGCAGCAGTTGGCCGGAATCTATGCCGATATCGCCTACCGCGAGCCGATCCGTCAGGCAGCCATGGATGCGCTGGGGTTGGAATTTTTGCCGGAGTATTCGGTGCGGGCGGTGCCTAATACCACGCTGGTTGAAATCGTGGTCAACGATACCAATCCGCAGCGCACCATGGTGGTGGCCAACGAATTGGCCAACCAGTTAGTCAATCGCAGCCCGTCTCTGCAGGGCGAAGACGCTGGCATTCAGCAGTTCCTCGAAGACCAGTTGACGGTCGTGCAGGGCCAAATTGAGGAAACGCGCAACGAACTGGAAGATTTGCAGGCGCAGGTGACCAAGTTGACCAGCGCGCGGCAGATCGCCGACATGCAATCGCAGATTCAAACGCTGCAATCGCGGCTCAGCAATCTGCAATCCACCTACGCGGCGCTGCTTTCGAACACCCAGGGCGGCGCGACCAACGCGCTGACGGTGATTGAACCGGCGGAGATTCCCACCACACCGACCGGCCCTAACCGCATGATGATCGTCATCCTGGCCGCGGTGGTCGGCTTTGCGCTGGCGGTGGTGGCCGCTTATGCGATCGAATTCTTCGATGATGCCGTCAAGAGCGCTGATGAGATCAAACGCATCCTCGACATCCCCGTAGTGGGCGAGGTCGGCGATTTCCCGCAAGGCAAAGACCCCTGGTCGTACGTGCTCGAAGAGCCGCGCTCTCCGGTGGCGCACGCCTTTCGGGTGCTGCGCACCAACCTCGATCTACTCGACCCGGATACGCCCTTGCGCTCCTTCCTGATCACCAGCGCGGGCATTTCGGAAGGAAAATCGACGATTTCCGCCAATCTGGCGGTGGTCCTCTCGCAGGGAGACCGCAAGGTGATTTGCGTGGACGCCGATTTCCACCGCCCCATGCTGCACAATGCCGTCAGCATCGATAACGAGCATGGATTTAGCGATGTGTTCAAAGGCTCCATGTCCCTGCAGGACGTGCTGGTGCCCTGGAATGCCGGAAAACTGAAGCTGATCCCGGCTGGCCCGATGCCGGCCAATCCGTCCGAATTACTTGAATCAAAGAAGATGGAGGAACTGCTCGAATCGCTCGAGTCGCTGGCGGATGTGATCGTTTTGGACGGCCCGCCCTTCTTCCTGTCGGATGCCTCGGCTTTGAGCACCAAGGTGGACTGCGTCGTGCTGGTTGTCCGCCCGGGGTATACGCGCAAGGATGCGCTGCGGGCCCTGAAAGAGGAAATCAAGAAATTGCGTCTGAAGAACGTGGTGGTGGTACTCAACCGGGTTCCGCGGCGCGAGTCGTATTACAGCAAGTATTACCCGTACAACTACGAAAAACCGTCCAAATCCAAAGCCTGATGGAGTTCTTTTCTTAAGGATTCCGCTGTTTGACAGTTTTTCAATGGGCGTGATATAACCGCACCAGTATGAAAAAACTGATCCTTGCTGTACTGTTGTTGTTCATGCTGGCGCAGCCGGCACAATCGATGAACGTGAAAGCCGCGCGGGAGGGGGAACCTTCCCGCGTTGATTTTTCCGCTGAAGGAGACGGCACGACGGTCTATCTGCCGTTGATTTCCAATCAAATTCAGGTCAGCAATAACACCAGCGGCTACCGGCAAAACGCGCGCTTTTTGCCGGATCCAACCTGGTTGATGCCCTCCAGCATCTTCTGGTTTGGCAACGTGAGCCGCTCGGAAAACTATGTGGACGTGCGCACCGGCTTTACGAACACGCACGTGGTGATCTGGATCGAGGTGTTCGACCGCATGCTTTGGTATGACACCAGCCCGACGGACCAGGAATTGACCCAGTACGACGCCATCAGCCTGTATCTGCGCCCGGCGGGTGTCTACGGTAACGCACCGGATGCTGGAACGTACCGTTTTGTGGCGCAGAATTACCTGTATTACCTGGATCAATCGCCTTATCACGCCGAATACCGCGGCAATGGCAGCCAGTGGGTGCCCGCGGATATTCCCTATGACCTCATGGTGGGGTACGAAGGCGAAGGCGGCTACAACCAGACCGCGCGGGATAACATGGGCTGGTTGATGCGCTTCGAAATTCCATATTCCAGCCTGGACCTGACCGGAAAACCGGCGGACGGCACGGCCTGGGGCATGGCCGTCACCCTGCACGACCGGGACGACACCAGCGGCCCGCTGCCGGCAAAATCCTGGCCGCCGGCGATGGAATCCTCCCGCCCGGCATCCTGGGCCGAACTGGGCTTTGGTCTGCCGGTGTATTCGCCCCCATCCGCACAGAACATGCAGTCGATCACCATCCGCCAGGGGCTCAACGCGGCACGCTGCCTGAATCGGCTTACGCCAATTACACGGTCTACAATACCCAGGTGAACATCCAGAACCAGGCCAACGTTGCCGATTGGCCCTGCTTTGCCAAGTATTACGTCACCTTCCCGCTCGGGGCAGTCCCGGCCGGCAAGGTGATCCAATCGGCCAAGCTGGTCATGCGGCTGTTTGGCAATTCGGACCCCACGAAAGCGGATTCTTCGCTGATCCATGTTGCCACGGTCAA
>JAPKMQ010000310.1 GCA_026645875.1 Longilinea sp. | reverse complement strand
GACGATGCCTTTTCCTAACATAGGCAGGTAAACCGCGCGAAACTCTAACCCTTTACTTGCATGAATTGTCAACATGCGGACGGCATCCATAGCCTGACCGGCATCTGGAATCTGGCGGAGCTGTTTTTCCTCGCCAAAGATTTCGAGACGGCGCACATAATCCAAAAACCGCTGCTTTGCATCTTGACTGCCGGCCAGCGTGCGATCCTGTTCATATGCAAAGCGCAGGAACTGGTAAATGGCGATGCGTTGCTGAATCGCGGCCTGGTTGGTATTGGCGAGGAGGGAGACCAGGTACCCACTGCGGTTAAAGAGGTAATGGGCGAGCAGCGCCCAGTTACCGTGCCCATAAGAAAGACCCTGTAAGTGCCGGTCGATCTGTTCGAGCGCATTCCGGCCCTGCTCGGAGAGGCTTGGCTCGCCTTTGAATCGAGTAATTGCCTGAGGAAACGGAACGTGCTCCTTTTCAGGCAGAGCCAGGAGAAGCTGTACATCGTCAGCTGACAAATTGTATTCGGGAAAGGTCGCGACCCGGATAAAGCCACGTGCATCGCCGGCCACGAGTTCGAGGATTGACAGCAGATCGCTGATTTCCGAGCGCTCGAAAAGATCACCGATATAAAGAATTGGGATATCGTGTTGTTCAAGAAGTGCGGCAATCCGCGCCAGGTTGGTGTGAGAGCGACAGAGAACGGCCTGATCGCGATATGCGATGCCCTGTTTGAAGCGCTGTTGGATTTCTCTGGCAATAATTTCCCCTTCCGCGTCCAGATCCTCCTCGGTTTGCATGATCACCTCGCCGCCCTCTATTTCCCGGTGGGTCTCCCATTCTTCGAAAGGAATCGTGGTTTGAATTCCCATCTGTGGCGCAAGGGCGGAGAAGGTCTTAACCAGTGGTGGTTGAGTGCGGTAATTTCTGCGCAACGGAACCGTGCTGGCACCGGGAAAATCGCTTGAGAACCAGGTGATATTCTGCGGCGCAGCACCTCGGAACCGGTAGATTGACTGGCGGGCGTCGCCTACCACCCACAAGCCTTCCCCCTCGCCGGCGACCTGTTTTAGCAGGAGCGCGCAGGCCCGGTTGACATCTTGATATTCATCGACGAGGATGTGCCTGAAGATATTGCGAAGATCCTGGCGAATATCAGGATGCTCGGTGAGCAACTGAACCGTTTTTGCGATCAGGTCACCAAAATCGATCAGTTGTTCTTGATCCAGGTGGACCTGATATACCTGGTAAACGCCTGCTACCTCCAATACTTTTTCTGCTCGCTCGCGTTCCTCATCGTTGGAAGCGGTTTGCACCATCTGCTCGGCCATCTGCTGATATTTGATGGGATCGACCAGTTCATCCTTGGCCCGAGATATGGCTTGCAGAAAATCGCGCAGGGGCAGCGTGGGATCATACAAGTTCTGGTAGTGGCTCAATTCCAGTTTTGGCAGCAGTTGCTCCATCAAGAGAAGTGCGCTCACCGGATCAAGCAGTTTAGGGGATGGGGGAAGCCCAAGCACATACCCATATTTCCGGAGCGTTTCGAGACCAAAAGCATGGAAGGTGCCCATCCAGACAGAAGGCGCCTCAACTGGTAATACCTGGGCCAGTCTGGTACGCATCTCCTCAGCTGCTTTATTCGAGAAGGTCAGCACGAGAATCTGGCGCGGATCCACTTTTTGCTGAGCGATCAAAAACTGGACTCGTCCAACCAGCGTGCGCGTCTTTCCTGTACCTGGCCCGGCTTCCACCAAGAGGGGACCTTTGGTAACATAAGCCGCCTTTTCCTGGCTGGGATCAAGTTGGCGGCCGGCCGGCTGAGTATTATCTTCTTTGGAATTTTGTTTTTCTGGAATGGTCGGCAAAAGTAGAACGTCGGTAAGCTGGTGAAATACCAGACTTTCCGGAACGCCGACGTACTGCGCAATCTTTGATGCTGACCATCGTTCTTGAATAAACCAGTTACGGAGCCGTTCTGCCGGTAGAAGGAATTCGCGCGCATAAACGTTCGCTTGCGCTTCGCGGCGCTCCTTAGGGCTGTAACTCTCTACGCGATCAACACCCAATGGCGATTTCTCTTCAGACAGACGTGCAGCCAGATCTGGGTGGTTGCAGGCAACGATCTGCCCTTCGATCCAATAATGCGCATACTCGTGAATTTTATAAACTATCAACAGGGGAGGGTCGACTTCCCGGTTATACCAAATACGCTCTGACTCAGGATCCAGAACAGCTTCCGCACCATATAATAGTGGATCGTCTGCGGGAAGTCCCACACAAGGAATATTGGTCACCACTGCTATAGCAGCAAGCAAGTCTTCTGCGTTTTCACCTTTAGCAAGCAGATCGATTTCGGTACGCTTTTTTCGAGCGAGCTGTCGGATAGATTCCCACAGATTCATCGATATTTAGTTCCCTTATTCTTTTTTTGTTTCGAAGGAGAGCCAGTAGGTTCGTTGTTCTTCGCTGATTGTTGGGTCTGTGCGAATAACATCGAAAAAATTCTGCTGCTGTGCAACTTTGGGCGCTTGGTGTGACTTGAGACGAACGGATTGTGGAATATCTGGTCGACTCTTCAGGAAATGTGAGATGTCGCCGAATGGACGTTGAAGTGTTGTTGCAAAAGACTC
>JAPKMQ010000030.1 GCA_026645875.1 Longilinea sp. | reverse complement strand
ACGGCCTTGAGATCGATCCATCCCTCAAAGAACAGCACAGAGCAAACAAACGATCGGGCAAGATCAAGCCGCTAACCTTGGACATTCGCGTCCGCTCCCAATTGCAGGATGCTTATATACTGATTAAATTCAAATTATCACTTTCAAGTTGAAGCAAAAACCAGAACGTCGCACCGCTCGCCAGACCCTTTCGACTGTCAATAACAAAAAGCCAAAAGCTAATCTCACCACTGTTATAATTCGCCCCATGCGAACAAAATTCAAACAATCGCTGGCCTTGCTGGGCTTGCTCCTGGCGCTGAGCGCCTGCACGGCCGCGCCCGCGCTGCCCACGGCCACCACCACGCTGCCCGGTCAGCTCACCCCCTACCCATCGGCCACGCCATCCATCACGCCTTCACCCACCAGCGCCGATACCCCCACCCCGCTGCCTTCGCCCACGCCCACCCCCATCACCTACACCGTCAAAAAAGGCGACGACCTGTTCGGCATCGCCATCCGGTTCAAGGTCGGCCTGCCGGAATTGCTGGCGGCTAATCCTGACGTGCAGCCCAACCTGATTAGCGTCGGCACGGTGCTCGTCATCCCGGCCAGCGCCCAGGTCACCCCCACCGTGCCCGTCGAAGAGCTTTCGCCCACGCCGGTCGGGCTGCAACTGGGCCAGCCCAACTGCCTGCCCGAAGCCAGCGGCGGTACCTGGTGCTTCCTACCCGTCGCCAACCCGCAAAGTTTCGCGGTGGAAAACGTGACCGCCGTGCTGCGCGCCGTGAATGCCGCTGGCAATCCATTGCCTGACCGCGCTGCTTACCCGCCGCTCAACCTGCTCGCGCCCGGCGGGACAATGCCGCTACTGGCCTTCTATCCCACCCAGGACGGCCAGCCCGCCCAGGCCAGCGCCGAACTAGCCTCGGCGGTGCCCGTGCCCGCCGAGCCAGCCCGCTACCTGGGATTGGCGAAGCTGGAACCGCAGGTCGAAATCGCCGCCAACGGCCTCTCCACCGCGGTCAACGTCACCCTGCGATTGGCCGACTCCAACGCCCGAGCCGGGCAGATCTGGCTGCTGGCGGTCGGATATGACGCCGCGGACCGCATCGTCGCGGTCCGCCGTTGGGAGAGCTCCGCTTCGCTGGAACCCGGTGGCAGCCTGGAGGCCGCGCTGACGCTCTACACCGCCGGCGGTGCCATCACCCGCGTGGATGTGCTCGCCGAAGCCCACCCATAATTTCATCACCCCGGTAACCAAAAAGCACAGATGTATTCTTCATCTGTGCTTTCTTTATTACTTTTACTCTGTGTTCTCTGTGACTCTGTGGTTTTCTACTCTTCTCACGGGTTCCAGATCAGGAAATTCTCCGCGGCGCAGATCGCCTTCTCGGCCGGCACATTCAGGCACACCAGGTACGGCACAATGCTGCCGTTGGCAATCGCCGGCAGCGATTGCACCTCCACCATCGAGCGCCCGTCCGTGCCGGTCGGCGGGAAGTGCGCGCTGACAATCGACCCATCCGGCAGCACGATGTCCAGGCTGGCCTCGATGTTGGCCAGCGGGCGCTGGTCGGCGCGGTTCAACACCACCAACTCAAAGCGCTGCGGCTGGTTGGCGGCCAGCGTGGGGTTGGCCTCGCTGATGCGCATCTCCACAGTCTCAGCCGTATACACCAGCGGAACGCTGGGCGCAGTTTCCACCACCGGCACCGCGGCCTCGGGGCGCACCTGCTTCAGGTACAGCGCGCCCAGCGGCGCCATGCGCACATTCTGACCCGCCGCGCGCGTGGGGTCGTAATCCAGGCAGTAATTCTCAAAGCACTGCCGGTAAACCCCATCCGCCGCCATCACCTCGGCGATCGGCTGCCCGGAAATTTCCTTGCTGCCGTGCAGGGCGATGAACTTGTCGAAATCGATCGGCACGTGATAGCCCTGATCGCCCTGGACGGGATAGAAATAAACGCCGTCCTTCTCAGCATAGATTTTCGGTCCAGCCGGCACAGACGGCATGTTCAGCCAGCGTGCCAGCGGGCAAAGACGAAAGGCCTGCGGCTGGTCCTGCGGCGCGCAGGGCACCGCGTTCTCGTAAATCTGGATCAACATGCCTTCCGCGTTCACGAACGGCTCCGAAAGCACCTGTCCGAAGAAATCCGGCCCGCCCAGGCGCATGATCAGCGGCAGGAAGGGTTGTTCCACGTCCATCTGTTGCGGGATAAACGAGGTCGGCGACTGGTAGCGGCAGTCCAGGCCGCAATCGTACGCGCCGTAGGGCAGCAGGTGCACCTCGCCGCTCGGATCATCATAGCGCCGGTAAAAGGCCACGTTCTCGAAATACTGCTCGATGCGCCGCTCGGCCGCGTTGGTGCGCACCTTGGTCAGCGGGCGGCCCACGTACAGCGCGCCATTGAGCGAATCATACAAGCGGACGAATTCAGGGTAAATCTTGTAACCGTCCACCACGCGGTCACCGGACTGGGCGGGCTGCGCGTCGGGCGTGTCGGTGATTCCAAACTTCTTGCCCAGCGGGAAAAAGCTGAAGCGGCTGGCGTCCGTCAGGTACGGGTCCAGGCACATGAGCACGTTTTCGGCGTACTGGCACTTGCGCCCGTCCTGCGTAAAGGGCGCCGAAATGGCCGGCCCGAGCAGATTAACCCCGCCCAGGGCGCGGTAAAACTCGCGAAAATCCGAATCGACCTGCTGCGCGCCTTCGGGCGTGGGTTGGATGGAGGTTGCAGGACTCTCCGGCGTGCACCCTACGATCAGTGCAGCCAGCAGCAGTGCCAGCAGGGTCATCATCCATCGTACCAACTTGCGCGTCATTCACCATCCTCAGGGAAGTGGGTGCCCGGTAGGTCGTGTTAATCAGTATACCGATATTGGCAGCGGATAAGCTTTACAAAATGATTTTGGTCTCTGAAAAGTCGCTTCAACCAGCGGCGTGCTGAGATGAAAACTTACCATTCCTGTCACAAAAACAGGATATGAACGGGCTTAATAGGATTATATCCATTCCTAACAAATACGCAAGGAAAATAACCGACCTTCTCTGGCCGGCACAATCCGCCCGGGTGTAGCGGGGTGCGTTCGATGGTAGAATGGAAACACAGCTATCTAATCCCGGAGGGAATGCATGACTGATGTTGTGATCATTGATGCCGTCCGCACCCCGATCGGGGCGCTGGGCGGCGCGCTGGCCGCCGTGCGGCCCGACGACCTGGCCGCGCACGTGCTGCGCTCGCTGCTGGCCCGCACCGATCTCGACCCCGCGCTGGTCGAGGAGGTTTACCTGGGCTGCGCCAACCAGGCCGGCGAAGACAACCGCAACGTGGCCCGCATGGCACTGCTGCTGGCCGGGCTGCCCGTTTCGACTGCCGGCGTCACCGTCAACCGCCTGTGCGCCTCAGGCCTCAACGCCGTCAACCAGGCCGCGCGCGCCATCCGCGCCGGCGAGGGCGATATCTTCATCGCGGGCGGCGTCGAAAGCATGTCGCGTGCGCCCTATTCGCTTCCCAAGGCCGAGCAGCCGTTTGCCTTTGGCAACCTGACCGCCTGGGATACCGCCCTGGGATGGCGCTACCCCAATCCAAAAATGGTCGAGTTGTATGGCATCGACGCCATGGGCGAAACCGCCGAAAACGTCGCCGAGCAGACCGGCATCACCCGCGAGGAACAGGATGCCTTTGCCGTGCAATCCCACCGCCGCGCTGTCGCCGCCATCGATTCCGGCCGCTTTGACGCCGAGATCGTGCCGGTGCCCGTGCCGCAGCGCAAGGGCGACCCCATCCTGGTGGCCGTCGATGAGCGCCCGCGCCGCGACACTTCCATGGAATCGCTCGCCCGCCTGCGCCCGGCCTTCCGCAAGAACGGCAGCGTCACCGCCGGCAATTCATCCGGCCTCAACGACGGCGCCGCCGCGCTGCTGCTGATGAGCGCCGACCGCGCCGCGCAGCTTGGCTTCAAACCGCTGGCGCGCATCGTTAGCTCGGCTGCTGCCGGCGTCGAGCCGCGCGTCATGGGCCTGGGGCCCATCCCGGCCGTGCGCAAGGCGCTCAAGCGCGCCGGGCTGCGCGTGGAAGACCTCAGCCTGGTCGAACTCAACGAGGCCTTCGCGGTGCAATCGCTGGCTGTGCTGCGCGAACTGGGCATCAGCGAAGAGATCGCCAACGTCAACGGCGGCGCCATCGCGCTCGGGCACCCGCTGGGCTGCTCCGGTGCGCGCATCCTCACCACCCTGCTGCATGAAATGGGCAAACGCGCCCCGCAGGCCCGCCGGCACTACTACGGCCTGGCCACCCTGTGCGTCGGCGTCGGCCAGGGCGAAGCCACCATCATCGAGTATTTGTAAGGGGATTCACCACGGAGGCATTATGCCCGTAAGGGTACGGAGGACACGGAGAAGAAGAATTAAAAAGAGAGAATAATAACGTGTACCCAATTCATCTGTTTCCTCTTTCTATCCTTCATTCATTCCTTCTCTACAATCTCTGCGTTTCTGTGGTGAATCAGGTTTTTCTTTCTAAGCTCCTCTCCGTGAACTCCGTGTCTCCGTGGTGAAAACCTCCCCATGAAAATCCTCGTTACCGGCTCCACAGGCTTCATCGGCTCGCAGCTATGCCGCGCGCTGGTCGCGCAGGGACACCGCGTGCTGGCCTTCCACCGCGCGTCCTCATCGCTGCGCGGACTGGAAGGCATCCCCGGTTGCGGTGAGCAGCCAGCCCTGGCGCCGGTGGCCGGCTGCCTGGAACACGTCCTCGGCGATCTGACCCAGCCGGAGACGCTGGCCAGTGCGCTGCAGGGCGTGGAGGCCATCTTTCACGCCGCCGGGCTGATCAACGCCGGCGCACACCCCGAACGCCTGTACGCTGTCAACGTCGAGGGCACGCGCGCGCTGCTGCTGGCCGCCCGGATCGCCGGCGTGCGCCGTGTGGTGGTCACCAGTTCGGTGGCCGCGCTGGGCGTGCCGCTCTACGGCCCCGCCCCCATGGACGAACGCCACGCCTGGAATTTCAATCCACGCCATTGGGAATATGGCTACGCCAAGTACCTGGCCGAGATGGAAGTGCAAAAAGCCGTCGCCGCCGGGCTGGACGCGGTCATCGTCAACCCCAGCGTCGTGATCGGCGCCGGTGATCTCTACAACGCCTCGCGGTCCATTGTGGCCCGCGCCGCGCGCGGCCAGGTGAAAGCTGTCGTGGCGGGCGGGCTGAACGTGGTGCACATCGCCGACGTGATCGCCGGGCACCTGGCCGCGCTTGAAAAAGGCCGCCGCGGTGAACGTTACATCCTGTGCGGCCAGAACCTGACCCACCTGGAATTCATCCAGGCGGTCTGCGCGGCAGCAGGCGTGCCCGCCCCCACGCTGGAACTGCCCGCCGGGTTGGTGCGCACGCTGGCCAGGCCGCTGGGCGCGCTGCAATCGGTCATCGATCTGCCCGTCTCGGCCAGCCTGCTGCACCTGGCCGGTTATCACTTCTATTACAACGGCGACAAAGCCCGCGGCGAGCTGGGCCTGCCCGAGCCGCGCCCCATGCAAGCAGCGATCAGCGAGGCACTCGCCTGGCTCAAAGAGCAGCTTGCCGCGCGCCCGCGCGCTAGCCAGCCGCGTCCAACCGTGCCGATGGTGGAGCCGGTGGTGAAGAAGAAGAAGTAAGAAATATAAAGTGTATCCCTAACTATCTCTCCAAACATATCTTAAAAGGTTCTATAATAAGAACAGGAGAGAATGGCGATGACAGCAGACGAAAAGATAGCACATCAACGGCTGAGTGTATTACAGTTGGCGGAAGTGCTTGGGAACGTCAGCGAAGCCTGCCGACAACGGGATATCTCACGGACCCAGTTCTATGAATATAAGCGACGGTTTCAGACGCATGGGATGGCCGGGCTCAAGGACTTACCGCCCATCCATAAGAGCCATCCCTTCACCACCCCGGCGGAAACGGTAGAAAAGGTGGTGAATTTGAGCATTGAACATCCGACCTGGGGATGCAACCGGCTGAGCGACCACCTGAAACTGGAAGGAGTAAGCATCAGTTCGCCGACCGTGCAGGATATCCTGATCCGGAATGATATGGGCAGTCGGTACGAGCGGCTGATGAAACTGGAAGAACGGGCGTTGGGTCAGAAGATTGAACTGACGGCGCAGCAGGTAGCCCAGATTGAAAAGGCTAACCCGGCCTTCAAAGAGCGGCATGTGGAGAGCAGTCACCCTGGAGAGCTGTTGAGCCAGGACACCTTCTACGTTGGGACGCTCAAAGGGGTTGGGCGTGTATATCTGCATACGGTGGTGGACACCTTTGGCAGTTATGCCTTTGGGTTTTTACACACCTCAAAACAGCCGGAAGCAGCAGTGGCGGTTTTGCACAACGATGTATTGCCCTTCTATGAGAGACTGGCGATCCCCGTTGAGAAGGTGCTGACGGACAACGGTCGCGAGTTCTGTGGGACAGATAGCCATCCCTATGAACTGTACTTGCAGTTGAATGAAATTCAACACAAGCGGACCAAAGTTGCCCATCCTCAGACGAATGGATTTGTGGAACGCTTTCACCGGACTGTCCTGGATGAATTCTTCCGCCTGGCCTTTCGAACCAAGTTCTACGAGACGGTGGAAGCCCTACAAACCGATCTGGACGCATGGTTGGTGGAATACAACACCCAAAGGCCTCACCAGGGATATCGCAACCGGGGAAAGCGTCCAATGGATGTTATTCAAGATTATTTGCAGCAGAGAGGAGATCTTTCTGTAAATACACCTGATCCACCCGGGGGTGATCCTGGGATCATAAATGAACGGAGAGAAGGTTAGGAATACAATTTACTTAACACTTTTGGGGGTGCTCTTGCCTTGACTCCCAAGCGGTTTTATAATGACGTTCACAGGCATTGCGCCTGTTGGCAATGGAGGATGGTTTGATCTCTGAACAACCCGTACCCGTACCCGAACCCGGCCAGCCGCAGGAAACTGCGCAGCGCGGATCGTTGCGCACTTTTTTGGTTGAGGTGCTGCAGACGCTGGTGCTGGCGCTGGTATTGTACTTTTTGATTGACGCCGTGCTGGCGCGCGTGCGTGTCGAAAATATCAGCATGGAGCCGACGCTGCAACCGGGCGAGTTCCTGTTGGTCAACAAGCTGGCCTACCGCCTGGGAGACGTTTCACACGGCGACGTGGTGATTTTCCACTATCCGCTGAACCCCAACGAGGATTACATCAAGCGGGTGATCGGGCTGCCGGGCGACGAGGTGACGGTTCAAAACGGGCAGGTCAGCGTGAACGGCACATCGTTGGACGAGCCGTATATCATGGCTCCGCCGCATTACAACAACACCTGGACGGTTCCAGAGAACCAGTTGTTTGTGCTGGGAGACAACCGCAATTCCTCCTCTGATTCGCATAACTGGGGCTTTGTGCCTTATGAAAATCTGGTCGGAAAAGCGCTGCTGATTTACTGGCCCCTCAATCAGGTGAAAATTCTGACTTTGCCGGATATCGTCAACGCGGCAAACTAAATTGACCATGCGCATGCAGGACATTCTTCGCCTCACTGACCAATATGATGACTGCCTGCCGGATTTTCCGGCCGGCTTTCAGGCGCTTGAAGGCCCGCCGACGCGGTATATTGACCATACCCTGTTGAAACCCGAGGCGTCCCCGGCGCAGATCAAGCAGTTGTGCGCGGAAGCGCGCCAGTATCAATTTGCATCGGTGTGCATTAACAGCCTGCATGTTCCCCTGGCGTATCAGGCCCTGCTGGGATCAGATGTTAAAACCTGCACTGTGGTGGGCTTTCCGCTGGGCGCATCGCCGACCGCAGTCAAGGTGACCGAAACGGAGATTGCCATCGGCGCCGGCGCCGCGGAGATAGACATGGTCATGGCGGTGGGACTGCTGAAGGGCGGCGAATGGACCGCCGTGCTGGAAGACGTGCGTGCACTGGCCGATGCCTGCCACGCCAGCGGCGCCATCCTCAAAGTAATTTTGGAAATGGGGCTGTTGACGCGCCGTGAAAAGATTTTGGCCTGCCTGATATCTCAAGCCGCGGGCGCGGATTTTGTGAAGACTTCCACTGGTTTTATCGCGGGCGGCGCGACCGTGGAAGATGTGGAATTGATGCGCCGCGTGGTGGGTCTCTCGGTGGGCGTCAAGGCGGCGGGCGGCGTGCGCTCGCTGGACGATGCCCGCGCGATGCTCCAGGCTGGCGCCACTCGATTGGGCTCCAGCGCTGGCGTCAAAATCGCGCAAGGCCTGGCGGTAGAAAAGGACGTTTATTGATGCACGATTTATTGGGTGGTCCGGGCGTGCCCTGTACAGAATGTCAGGCTGGTAACATGCATCGGCAATACCTGACCTTCTTCACGTACCTGGATGACGAGCTTGTCACCGTGCCGAATTTTCCCGCCTGGGTGTGCGACCTGTGTGGGCGCCGGGAATACGATACCCGCGCGTTGAACCAGTTGGTGCTGATTCTCAGCCCGAACGCTGGCAAGCCTCCCCGGCGGCGGGGACGGGCGCCCAAACGCATCCTGCGCCGCGAAAAACTCAGCCGGACCGGAAAACTGGAGTAAGACGTCCCATCCCCGACTGCATATTGACGCCGCGCAATTTCGCGCGGCGCTTTTATTATCTTGTCGCGGGTACTTGAATGCAACGCCGTTGCGCCATCCTTTTTTGGGGCGCGCTTGTTATAATAGGTGACCGGATCAGTGGAGGAAGGTTTTATGCGCGTATCGGGATCGCAGAATCAAACATTGTTGGACTTCATTCGTTCGTTCCGGGCCGACACGAAATTTACCTGGCGGACGGCGCGAGATTACGGCCTGGTGATCTTTGGGGCGCTGTTGCAAGCCCTGTCGATGCGCCTGTTTTTGGTCCCCGGCCAGATGGTCAGCGGCGGGATCAGCGGCGGAGCGCAGATCATCAATCATTTCACCAATTGGCCGATCGGCTTGATGGTGTTCATCGGTAACGCGCCGCTTTTCCTGCTTGGTTGGCGTTACCTGGGCGGAGCGCGCTTCGCGCTGCGCACCGCGGTCGCGGTTGCCGCTTTTTCGCTGCTCACCGACCTGCTGGTCTGGTTCATCCCGGCGGAGGGCATCACCGACGACCTGGTGCTGAACTGCCTGTTTGGCGGCATTTTGCTGGGGGTCGGTCTGGGTCTGGTTTACCGCGGTCAGGGCACCAGCGGCGGCAGCGACATCCTGGGCCGCATTTTGAACTCAAAGCTGGGCATTTCCATCTCGCAGGCCTATTTGATCACCGATACCGTGGTGGTGCTGGCCGGCGGTTTTGCCTTTGATTGGCGGCACGCGCTGTATGGGCTGGTGGTGATTTACGTCAGCGGTCTGGCTGCTGAGGCGGTTTCCGAAGGTTCCAGTATCTTCCGCACAGCGATGATCGTCACCAACCAGCCGCAAGAAGTGGCCGAGAAAATCATGGGCGTGCTCGAGCGCGGCGTGACCGTGCTTTCGGGGACGGGGGCCTATACGGGCGCTTCCCGGCCGACGCTTTATTGCGTGATCACCAAGGCAGAGGTCAACCAGTTGAAGGAAATTGTTCGCGAAGCGGACCAGGATGCCTTCATGGTCATTGGGCATGCGCACGAGGCCCTGGGCGAGGGCTTCCGGCCGCTCTCGGGCGAACGCTGAGCGGGTCTATTTACTGAAAGCCAGCAGCGCGCCGGCGATAATGAGCACCTGCCCCAGGTGGTAGGTGACCATGATGGTTACACCAGCCCACCAGCGCCGGCGCACGAACCGATCTGAGGCGAGGATGGAGTCGGAGATCAGGAAACTCAACGCGCCCAGCGACGAAAGCGCGGCGGCAACAGGCGGCCAGCCCGGACGGAAAAAGCACGCCAGTGCCGAGAGCACCATCAGCGCAATGACGGCCATGTAGGCCAGCACGGGCTTCTTCATTCGGCTGTAGGACTGGCCGCGTTTCAACCCGCGCAGGATGTGTCTTCCGATCAGCCCGGCGGCGGCCCCAACGGCCGCCAGCGCCAGCAGCAGCAGGGGATTCCATCGAAACGGCAGCGCGTTGAAGCCGATAATGTAGGCGAGGTGGCCGAGTAAAAAGGCGGCCAGCCCAAACAGGAACCCGCGGTCTGGCCGCAACAATAAAATATCGCCCAACAGCGAGAAAACCAACCCTACCCCGAACCATGCCAGCGGTCCGCGCCAGCCGCTGATCTCCGTAAACCAGAAGATCAACAGGAGCATCGCGGCCGGTTTGGTCACATAGCGCACCGGTTTTTTCTTGAAACCGGCCGCCAGCCAATCGGCCACCATCACGCACAGGGTAATCCAGAGCCACGGTGAAGCCAACAACGCCTGCATTGCGTTTACCCCCCGGAGATTCGAAGATGCTGCCCCGGCAGCAAATTATTCGGTTTCTTTTTCGATTACAAAGCCAAGCAGGCGCAACGCATCCGGATCGTCGCGCCAATTTTTGTTGACCTTGACGCGCAATTCGAGGTAGACGTGCCGCCCTGACATGGATTCAATTTCCTGGCGGGCCGTGGTGCCGATTTGTTTGAGCATGCTGGCGCCCTGACCGATGACGATGCCCTTGTGCGATTCGCGTTCGACAAACAGGGTCGCTCCGATGTACACCTGCTCTTCGCTGCGTTCTTTATATTCGTCGATGCGAACGGCAATGCCGTGCGGCACTTCGTCACGGAGATGGCGCAGGGCGGCCTCACGGATCAGGTCGGCGGCGATGTCGCGCTCATACTGATCGGTGACCTGCTCGGGATCGAAATAGGGCTGTCCCACGGGCAGCGCCTGGATGATGCGCGCCAGCAGTGCGTCGCGACCGCCGCCAGTGGAGGCTGAAAGCCGAAAGACCTCTGCCTTGGGGCGCAAAGCCTGAAATTCCTGCTCGTGGGCAGGCAGGTTCTGTGCCGCGACCAGGTCGATTTTGTTGAGCACGAGCAGGACCGGCGGCAAATTCCTGCCGACCTGTTCCATGCGCGCTGCAATCAGGCGGTCCTCTTCCTGGGGCGGCTGGCTGGCATCCACCAACCAGACGATCACATCAGCATCCTCCAGCGTGGCGGCGGCAACGTCATTCATATACTCGCCCAGTTTGTGCACGGGTTTGTGCAGGCCGGGCGTATCCATGAAGATAATCTGGCATTCCTCCAGGCTGAGGATGCCAAGCTGGCGGCGGCGGGTGGTTTGCGGCCGAGGAGAAACCGCGGCGATCTTTTGTCCCAGCAGGCCGTTGAGCAGCGTCGATTTGCCCACGTTGGGGCGGCCGATCAGGGTGACAAATCCGGAATGATAAGGGCTCATCTCTTTTCCTGTTGCGTAGCAGGTTCAGAATAATTGGCTCTGGAAGGTGCTGCCTTCCAGTTTGAGCAGCCAGGCTTTGGTTTCAATACCGTTCAACCCGCTGTAGCCGTGCAAACGGCGGTCGGCGCCCAGCACACGGTGGCAGGGCAGGATGATGGGGATGGGGTTGCTGGCCATGGCCTGTCCCACGGCCCGCGCGCCATTGGTCAGGCCCATCTCGGCGGCCAGCTCGCCGTAGGTGCGTACCTGACCGCAGGGAATGGCGGCGGCAGCGCGCAGCGCGGCGGCGGAAAAATCCGGCACGGCGCGCCAGTCGATTGGCAGGTCAAATTCACGCCGGTTGCCGTCGAGGTATTCGGCCAGTTGCCGCAGCGCGTCTGCCAGGTGGCCGGGAGCGGGCTGTCCGACCGGTGCCAGCCAGGCGCGCAGCCTGGCAGACGCCGCGGGCAGCGCAGCAAATTCCAATCGCACCAGGCCGACTGGCGACACCACCACGGTCAACGGGCCAATGGGGGTGGCGGGCAGGTGGTCGGCCCACAGGGGGGCGAGTTCAGCGGGCGAAGCGTTCATTCTGCTACCATTCTACCCGATAATGACCGGCTGAAAACCGCCTTTCCAGGTTCAAAAAAACCGCTTGAAAGCTGTTTGCAAGGCAAGCGTAGGGCAAACGTAGGGTAAGCGTCAAGTAATCAGACCAAAAAGCTGCTAATATAAGCTGCAAGGGCGACTTCTCTTCTTCTCCTCCTTAAGAGAGCGCCGGGGTCGGCGTCCCCGGCGCTCGATGGTTTAAACGGCTGTGACCAGCCGTTTTTGCTTAATTTGTGATATATTTTCTAGTTGTCATCCGCTAATTTTTGGAGTGAAGGCATGAGTGAGAAACGAGAAGTGTATCCGATTGAAATCGCCGGCGTTCACCGCGAGTTGCGCCTGTTTCAGATTAAACCCGGCTTGCGAATCGCCATTTTAAATATCCTGGGCGATACCGAACTGGTGGAAGCCTGCGCCCGTGCGCTGGCTGAGAAGTTGCAAGCCGTCGATTATGATGTGATTGTGACGGCAGAATCCAAGAGCATTCCGCTGGCCTATGCGCTTTCCGAAAAGACGGACAAGCCGTTCATCGTTTTGCGCAAAAGCTACAAGCCCTACATGGGCCAGGCCCTGCAGGCGGAAACGCTTTCCATCACCACCGGCGCGCCGCAGACGCTGTATCTCGATGAAAAGGATTTCGACACCATCCGGGGCAAGCGGGTGATCATCGTGGACGACGTGATCAGCACCGGCTCGACGCTGCAGGGCATGCGCCTGCTACTCGATCGCGCCGGGGCGACGGTCGCCGTCGAGGCAGCCATCCTGACCGAAGGTGAGCGGGCCAAGTGGCGCGACATCATCGCGCTGGGGCATTTACCAGTTTTCACTGATTAAGGCTTTTCGGCACATCTGCAAAATTACCCAACCCGGGCGGTGAATTTCACCGCCCGGGTTTTTGGTAGAAATAAATCCAGTCTCCTGTTAGTTACCCGCCGTCTGGTTTTTCAGCGGGGATGGCAAACCCGGCCGCCAGGCTCTTCTTTTTTTCATGGCTGAACGCTTTCAGAGCACGCTCGCGCTTGAGCGCGCTGGAAACGTCCGGCTGTTCTTCCACGTACACCAGGCGCACCGGGCGGTGCAGGCGCGTGTAACGGGCGCCAACCCCGCGGTTGTGCTGGCGGGCGCGCCGCACGGGGTCGGTGGACCAGCCGGTGTAAAAGCTGCCGTCGGCGCATTCCACCATGTAGCAATACACTGGCATGGCAATCCTCCGCGGCTTACTTTTTGCGCGGCTTGATCCCAAACAGGCGTCCCAGCGATTCGGACATGGAAGGCGCCTTCTCGCGGGGAAAATCGTCTGAGTTGACCTTCTGGCGGCGCGCGAACCACTCCTCGCGGGCTTTGACGGCTTGCGCCATCATTTTGTTGATGCCTTCGCCGTCATTTTCCGCGATGCGAGTGCGCATTTCCTGCAGGTTGAAGATCAAATCATCCAGCAGGCGCAAGGCGTTCTCTCGGTTGAGCAGCGCGGCGTGCCCGAGCTGGCTTTTTTCGTCCAGCAGTTGAGCGGGGAAGGTGGCTTTCGAAAAAGCGCGCCCGGCCAGCTTTTTGCCCTCCTGCCAGGAAGGCTGGTTGGCCGCCGCGGCCAGCAAACCCGCCGCGGCCAGCTTGGGAAGCAGGTCGTAAGCTGCCAGCAAGCCGTCGGCTTCAGCCGGTTCGGCAAAATAGGGAGTCGCCCCCGCCAGGTTGGCCAGGTCGGCGGCCAGTTTGAGCGCGTCGGGGTGGGTCGTTTCGGAACTGGTGATGATCATCACGCTGTTTTTGAAGAGGTCGGCATGCGCCGCTTGAATTCCCAACTGGGCTTCATCCAGGTAGGCGGGGTTCAGCGTGGGGGTCATGGAAACCAGGTAGCGGCCTTCCGGCAGCAGTTCCTGCGCCCAGGCGATGACGGCCGCCTGCAGCGGCGAGGTGTCGATGATCAACGTGTTGGGCTGCACCAGCGGTGCGATCGTTTCCAGCATGGCGCGGATTTCGTCCACCGGCAGCGAGAGCACGACGATATTCGCGTTTTCCACGGCCGCGGGCACGCGATATTCAATGCGGTCAATGGCGCCCAGCTTTTTGGCGCTCTGTGATGTCAGCGGCTCGCGGTCTATGCCGGTGCGCGTGAAGTAATCCTTCTGGCCGCTCATGGACAACCCCAATGATGCGCCAATTTGTTCGAGACCGATGAAGACGACATTGATGGTCAAAACAAACCTCCTAAGAGCAGCATGTACAGGTTGGTTAAGGGCGGCCCCATGATCCAATTGATGACGTTGACTCCCAGCAGTGGCCCCAGGAACACCAATGCCAGCAGGATCATGGATCCATACGGTCGAATCGTGTCCATGACGCGGTCCAAAGGCGGTGGAAAGAAATAGGATGCGATTTTCTCGCCGTCCAGCGGGGCCAGGGGGATAAAGTTGAAGAGCATCAACAGCAGGTTGATGGAGAGGAATTCCAACAGGAAATAATACAGCGATGGAATGACGTCGGTCCCAAAGGAGAAGGGCACCCAATTGAAGCGCAGCGGAATAGCAGCGAGCGCCGCCATCAGCAGGTTGGAAGCCGGCCCGGCCAGCGAAACCCACATCACGCCTGCCGGCGAACGGCGCTGAAGCGCATAGGGGTTGATTTGCACCGGCTTGGCCCAGCCAAACCCGGCCAGCAGCAGCATGATCGAGCCCATCAGGTCGAGGTGGACGGCCGGGTTTAACGTCAACCGGCCTTGAGAGCGCGGTGTGGTGTCGCCCAGCCGGTCGGCCACGAAAGCGTGCGAAAACTCATGGACCGTGAAGGCGATCACCAGCGTGATGATCCGGGTAAAAACCAAAGCCGGGGTTATGTCAGATCCGAACATTCCACCTCTGGGGGCAATGGTTGGCAGTACGAATAATGTCGGCCGTTTGCCAGGGCCCGCAGGGAGGATTATAACATGGGTGGTATAATCCTGGCGTGCTCCCTGATCTGGCCCTGAATGACGTGGTGCGGCTGCGCAAAGCGCATCCCTGCGGCAGCTTCGACTGGAAGGTCGTGCGGCTGGGCGCGGATATTGGCCTGGAGTGCTGCCAGTGCAAGCGCCGGGTGTTGCTTTCGCGCCGGGAGCTTGCACGTCGGGTGAAGAAGATTTTGCCAAAGGACTCGGATGACCCAACCACGGCCTAGACCTCCGCATATCCTGTTTCTCTATTCCGATACAGGCGGCGGACATCGCAGCGCTGCTGAAGCCATCATTGAAGCCATTCAACTTGAATTTCCCGGGCAGGCGACCACCGAAATGGTGGACGTTTTCCGTCAATACGCGCCCCGGCCGCTCAATTACGCTCCGGAAATCTACCCCGTTTTGACGCGCATGCCGCGCATGTGGAGCATGGGGTACCGCGTGATCGACGGGCGATGGCGGGTGCGCAACCTGTATTATGCCGTCTGGCCGTACGTGCGCACTTCGATGCAGCGCCTGCTGCGCGAGCACCCCAGCGATATGGTAGTTTCGGTGCACCAGTTGCCCAATTTTCCGGTGGTGTGGGCCATGGGCCGCGAGCGCCGCCGGTTTGTCACCGTGGTGACCGACATGGTTTCGACGCATGCCGCCTGGTTCAATCCGCGGGCTGACCTGGTGATTGTGCCTACCGAGCAGGCAAAAGAGCGCGCTCTGGCGATGGGGCTGGTTCCCGATCAGGTGCGCGTGGTGGGCATGCCCGTGGCGGAGAAATTTACTTCGGCAACTGGCAGCCGGGATGAGCTGCGTGCAGAATTTGGTTGGCCGCAGAACCAACCGGTGGTACTGCTGGTGGGCGGCGGCGATGGGATGGGACCGTTGGGACAATCCGTCAAGGCCATTGACGCGGTCGGGTTGCCCGTGCACCTGGCGGTGGTGTGTGGCCGTAACCTGAAGCTGCGCGCCGATCTGGAAGCGCACAATCTGCGGCTGTCGCACAGCCTGTACGGTTTTGTGCGCGAGATGCCGGAGATGATGCGTGCCGCGGATGTGATTGTCACCAAAGCCGGGCCGGGAACAATCAGCGAAGCATTTATCGCCGGGCTGCCCATTATCCTCTACAGCCGCTTGCCCGGCCAGGAAGACGGCAACGTGAGTTACGTGGTCGATGAAGGCGCGGGGGTATGGGCGCCTGAACCCGCCCAGGTGGTCAGCACGCTTTCGGGCTGGCTGGCCAACCCGGCTGCCCGCGAGCAGGTTGCCGCGGCTTCCAGCCGCCTGGCGCGCCCGAAGGCCACCCGTCAAATTGCCCGCTTGCTGGCGGAACAGGTTGGATTAACGGAATAACCGCATTGGGTTTGGGGGTATAATTTTTCTCATGCCAATTCTCGATCCCTCCACGCTAGAATTTTTCAGCCGCAGCCCTGATCAGACCCGCCGGGTGGGGATGCGTCTGGGCGCGCTGCTGCAACCGGGCGACCTGGTGTGCCTCTCGGGCGACCTGGGCGCAGGGAAAACCACCCTGGTGCAGGGAATTGCGCAGGGATGGGGTTCGCTGGACCAGGTTTCCAGCCCCACATTTGTGCTTTGCAACCTGTACCGCCGCCCGGACGGCCGCGCGCTCAACCACCTGGATGCCTACCGCCTGGAATCCATAATGGAGGCGGAGGACCTGGATATTGACCAGATGCAGGAACACGGCGCGCTGATCGTGGAATGGCCGGAGCGAATCCGCGGCGCGCTGCCGAAGGATTGCCTGTGGGTGGAGTTGCGCTGGATGGCGGAAGAGCAGCGCGGGATGGTCTTCTTTCCGCGCGGCGCGCGTTACGAATCGCTGGTGACCGAATTCCGCCGGCGGGTGTACGGAGGTTAAGATGCTGCTGGCGGTTGATACTTCCACCCAATGGATTGGGTTGGCACTCTATGACGGCGCCGACGTGCTGGGCGAGGTGGTCTGGCAGTCGCGCAGTCATCACACGGTCGAGCTGGCGCCTGCCATCGCCGATTTGCTGCAACGCTGCGGCGTCCGGGCCGAGGACCTCAAGGCGGCTACCGTGGCGCTGGGGCCGGGTTCGTTTACCGCGCTGCGGATCGGACTGGCGGTGGTGAAGGGAATGGCGCTGGCGCAGCGCATCCCGGTGGTTGGCGTGCCCACGCTGGACATTCTGGCGGCGGCCCAGGCCGTGCGTGAATTGCCGCTGGTGTGCATCCTGCAGGCTGGCCGCGGACGGTTGGCGGCGGGTTGGTACCAGGCCGCGCGTGGGCAGTGGCAGTCAAAGGGCGGTGTGTCGGTGACCACTGCCGAAGCGCTGGTGGAGCAAATCGAAAAACCCACCCTGGTATGTGGTGAATTGACGGCTGCCGAACGTCAGGTGTTTGGGCGCAAGAAGAAGATAGCGCTGTTGATCTCGCCGGCCAATTCGCTGCGCCGGCCAGGTTTTCTGGCCGAACTGGGCTGGAAACGCTGGCAGGCCGGCAAGGTGGATGATGTGGTTTCGCTGGCGCCAATTTATTTACACGTAGCTGAGGAGATCCCGGATTGACCATGGGCGGATTGGTCCTTCGTCCGATGACGTTGGCTGACGTGGGTCCGGTATACGCGCTGGACACGCTCTCTTTCAGTTTACCCTGGCCTGAGCGCTCCTACCGCTATGAGGTCCAGGAAAACATGAATTCACGTCCGTGGGTGGTGGAGGATTCATCTGTTTCGCCGACACGCATCGCGGCCATGCTGGTCATCTGGTTGATCCTCGACGAGGCGCATGTGGCCACACTGGCCGTGCATCCCGATTACCGTCGACGCGGCCTGGGGCAAAGGCTGCTGGCGCACGGGCTGCTGGAGGTGGAGAAAGAAGGCGCTGCCCTGGCTTATTTGGAAGTCCGGCAAAGCAACCTGGGCGCACAGGCCCTCTACCAGCGCTTTGGCTTTGTGGTGGACGGCGTTCGCCCGCATTATTACGTTGATAACGGTGAGGATGCCATCCTCATGAGTCTCAGGCCGCTGGATCCGCAGGCGTTGACCGCGCTGCTGCGTGACGGCGAGACGATTTCCTAACGTGGGAGGCCGGAGCATGGATTCAGCCGAAGTGATTAATGAAGTTGCCGGTCAGGTGAAAATTTGCGAAAAGTGCAATTTGCATCTCTCGCGCAAGAATGCCGTCCCAGGCGAAGGCCCTGCCCAGGTGGAGTTGATGTTTATCGGCGAAGGCCCCGGATTTTATGAAAACGAGCAGGGCCGTCCGTTTGTCGGGCAGGCCGGCAAATTCCTGGACGAATTGTTGGCCAGCGCCGGGGTGACCCGCGCGGATGTTTACATCACCAACGTGGTGAAATGCCGGCCGCCGGGCAACCGCGATCCACTGCCGGATGAACTGAGCGCCTGCCGCGGCTACCTGGAGCGCCAGATCGAGGCCCTGAACCCGACCGTGATCGTCACACTGGGACGCTATTCAATGGCGCACTTCCTGCCGAACGCCAAGATCAGCAGCGCGCACGGCAAAGCAACCTGGGTGAACGGCCGCCTGGTGGTGGCCATGTACCACCCGGCCGCGGCGCTGCATCAGCCCTCGTTGAAAGAAACGGTGTTAGCCGATTTTTCACACCTGCCCGAATTTATCCAGCAGGCAAAGAAGGTCCAGCAGGTGCGCAATCCGGCCAAACAGTCTGCGGCCGGCTCGGCCGCCGTGCCCGCGCCAGAGCCGGCGCAGCAGTCATTGCTTGATCTGTTCAGCGCACCCGCCCCCGCACCCGAACCGCCGCCCCCGCCACAATCGAATGAAGGCGACGACGATTCCACGCC
The DNA here is from genome assembly GCA_026645875.1 of Longilinea sp. GTDB lineage: Bacteria > Chloroflexota > Anaerolineae > Anaerolineales > Anaerolineaceae > Longilinea. The sequence continues at coordinate 556 of JAPKMQ010000030.1, read as the reverse complement.
AGTGCAATTATCCCTCTTCTAACCGAGAATCCCGCTGCCATGCAGCGCTACAAGGAGCAATTCAGTTTATGTCGTCCAACATCCGTGATCAATTGATTGAAAAACTACAGAACCGCACCGCGAAAATCGGCATTATCGGTATGGGCTATGTGGGCCTGCCGCTGGCGGTTGTGTTTGCCGAAGCCGGGTTTGAAGTCACCGGCGTGGATCCCATCGGCTGGAAGATGGACAAGATTAACCGCGGCGAAAGCTACATCCTGGATGTGTCTGACGAGCAGGTAGCGCGCCTGGTGAAAGCCGGCAAGTTGAAGGCTACCACCGATTATGCGGTTCTGGCGCAGGCGGATGCGGTTTCGATCTGCGTGCCCACGCCGCTGCGCAAAACCGGCGACCCGGACCTGTCGTTCATTATCAGTGCGGCTGAAGGGCTGGCGCCGTATGTGCACCCCGGCATGGTGGTGGTGCTGGAAAGCAGTACCTACCCCGGCACGACCCGCGAACTGGTGCTGCCCAAGATGACCGAAACCAGCGGTTTGACCATTGGCGAAGATATCTT
>JAPKMQ010000309.1 GCA_026645875.1 Longilinea sp. | reverse complement strand
GAAACTGCAATCGCTGGCCATACGCGCGCACCTGGCGGTTGGCGCGGTGGATGTTTCCCGCGTGGATATCCGCCTGGACGCCGATGGCAACCCGCGCTTACTGGAGATCAACACCCTGCCCGGTCTGACGCCTGGTTTCAGCGACCTATGCGTGATCGCCAACGCCGAGGGCACCAGCTACCAGGATATCATTCTTGAGATCCTCGATTTGGGTGCTTCTCGCTACGGGCTGCTGCTTGAACGCGGCCAGGAAGCCGAAAAACCGCTACGCGTTCCCGCCCTGATGCACATGCTGCCAGCCATGGCCACCATGATGCTCAACTGATTTTCCTGAAGAGATCAAACGCCCCTGCTTGTTGGCAGGGGTGTTTTTTTAGAATAGAAACGGAAACCAACGCAATAACAGCGGCGCCATGGCCAGCATACCGAAACCCGCCAGCACGCCCAGCGCCAGGCCAGCCAGAATATCCGACAGATAATGCACGCCGGTGGCAACGCGCGCCAGGCTGACCAGCGGCGCCCATAAAACCACCACCCATCCGAACCAGGCAGGTCCAAGTCCCCAGGCCATCACGGCCAACATCGCCGCCCGGGCGGCATGTCCGGAAGGGAAGGAATGCGGATCGGTGTTGCGGTAAATTGCACCCCATTCACCCTGCGGCCGCTCCCGGCGGATAGTGAACTTGATCGCCAGCACCAACACAGCCAGCCCACCCACACCGATGCCCATCAACACGGCGTTCTGATGCCAGGTTCCGCGCGTCAAAAGCCAGATCAGGATCAATCCGGCCATCCAGAACCACGAATCACCCGAATGAGCAAAAAAAACTGCTGCCTTCCAGGCGAGGCTGCCGTCCTGTCGCAAACGAACCTGTTGGCTCGCGCGCTGGTCTGCCTGCATAAGTCGCTGAATCAACGTCAGTCTCCCCCCACCGCAGCGCGTTTGCTTAACAAATCGTTCAAAACTTCCAGATCGCGCGGCCGGTCAACGTCCAGCGCCAGCTCCGCGTATGGACAGAGAATGGCGGTTGCGTCGACTCCCAGCCTGCGATTAATTGCCGCTTCGGCTTCCTTCAGTTTTAGCTGCCGCAACATCAACAGGAACAATACGTCATATCCCAACAGCGCTGCCTGCCGTGTCGGACTCTTGCGAGCTTCAATCATTTTTTTCCAGAGCGGATGTTCAACCTGGTTCGCAAAGGATGTCATCAACCCGGCTGCGTCCGCCAGGCAGACCTCGGCATCTTTTAAATGCGCGAACACGCGCTGTTCATTGCAATTTAAGGCTTCAACATCCTTGCGGTTCAGCACAAACCCGTAAAGGTCATGGTTGCTGGCCTCAATCTGCGCCACCAGCCATTCGACCATTTCCGCGGTCACAGCCGGGATGTCAGCGGGGAGGATCAACACCTTGCCCCCATCCGGGTTGTGCCTGGACAGTTCCACGGCGCCGGCGCGCACGTTTTCGACCATCTCGCCGGTGTTGGCCAGCATGACCAGCGGCTTTTCGCAATCCAGCGCGGTCAGCGGCGGAAGCCCCACCACGGCCACTCGTTGAACCGACGGAGATTTGGAAAGCGCATCCAAAACCCATTGAATCATCGGCTTGCAGGCCACTTCCAGCATGGCTTTATATCCGCCTTGCGTGGCAGCATACAGCGCATCTTTTTGGCCGGGCATGCCGCCAGCCATGACAATCACATCCATCTGGCTCAATCTCCTGCTCAAAATTCAGTTACCGCGTGCGTACCGATAATGTTGGCGCCTGGTGCCTCACGCAGCACATGAGATCGCCCGCCGTGTGCTTCTGTATTTCAAATCAACCATCAGTTTACCCGACGCGAGTATACTCCAAGTCTACAATTCTGCAAACTTGCTGCCCGTGGATCAGATTTCAAGCTCCAAAATTGTATAATCATCCCAAAGCTGCTCCTCAGCCGCCTGTTGGATTTATTATTTGATCGCGAGTCGTTTACCTGAGGAGATTCCAGCCGCTCCATTGTGAAGACCAGATAAGGGGAAAAGTGAAATCTCGATCTTTGTACGCCTTCATGGCCCTCATCGTCATTGCCAGCCTGGCGCTCAGCGGTTGCCAGGCGACCCAAACTGCTCAAGCGCAACCCTCCTCGTCCGATTTTAATCCGGTCTCCGTCACCGCTCCGGATTGCACGCAAGGAAACCGGATAAGGGCCATCACAGCCGTCGATCAGTACACGGTTAAGTTCACGCTGTGCGAACCCGACCGCACCTTCCCGGCCAAAGTCGGCGCGCCCGCCTTTTCGATCCAGGATGATGCCGTCCTGTCCGAAACACAAGGTGACCCGGTAAAAATATCGCAAATTGCCAACGGCACCGGACCGTTTTCCATTGTTGATACCTCCATCATCAAGCAAATCCGCCTGGAAAGGCGGGAAGACTATTGGGGCACCCCGGTTCGCCTGCGCAGCATCACCCTGCAATGGAACGGAGACAGCAAATTCCGGCGGACAAATCTGAGCGTCCGCAGCGTGGATGGCATCAGTTCGGTTAACCCGAACGACGTCAACTCCATCCGTCTGGATTCTTATCTGCAGGTGGTTGAAGCCCCGGTAGTCAGCACCGTATTTGTGGGAATGAACAACACCATTGCGCCGTTCGACAGCCTGGTCATCCGGCAGGCG
>JAPKMQ010000308.1 GCA_026645875.1 Longilinea sp. | reverse complement strand
TTTCAAACCCATTTAAACGAGGCGTAGAGATATGACTTCTGTGAAGCGTGTCCACAACTTCAATGCCGGCCCCTCCGCGTTGCCGGTGTCAGTGCTTGAGAAGGCTCAGGCCGACCTGCTCAGCTTCGAGGGCTGCGGCATGTCCGTGATGGAAATGAGCCATCGTTCCAAGGAATTTGAAGGCATCATCAACACCGCCGAAGCCGACCTGCGCGAGCTGATGGGCATCCCGGCCAACTACAAGGTCATGTTCCTGCAGGGCGGCGCCACGCTGCACTTTACCATGCAGGCCATGAACTTCCGCCCGGCCGGCGCCTCGGCAGACTACATCGTCACCGGCGCGTGGAGCAAGGCTGCCGTCAAGGAAGCCGTCAAACTGGGCGCCACCCACGTTGCCTTCAACGGCGACGCCGACAAATTCTCGCGCCTGCCCGCCGCCGGCGAGCTGAATTTCGACCCGCAGGCTGCCTACGTGCACTTCTGCCACAACGAAACCATCCACGGCGTTGAGTTCAAGGACGAGCCGGTGGTGCCCGCGGGCGTGCCGCTGATGTGCGACGTGTCCTCCGATTTCCTCAGCGGGCCGCTGGATGTCAGCAAGTACGCCATGATCTACGCCGGCGCGCAGAAGAATGCCGGCCCGGCGGGCGTGGTGGTGGTCATCGTGCGCGACGACATGCTGGAGCGCGTGCCCGCCAACCTGCCCGTCATGCTCGATTACAAAGCCATGGCCGAAGCCGCATCGCTGCACAACACGCCGCCCTGCTGGTCCATCTACATCTGCGGGTTGGTCTTCAAGTGGCTCAAGGAACTGGGCGGGCTGGATGCCATTTACAAGCTCAACCAGCAGAAGGCCAAGCTGCTTTACGATGCCATCGACGCTTCCGGCGGCTACTACCGCGGCCACGCCGCGCCCGCGGCCCGCTCGATCATGAACGTGCCCTTCCGCATGCCCAGCGAAGAACTGGAAGATCAGTTCGTCAAGGAAGCCAAGAAGGCCGAATTGATCGGCCTGAAGGGCCACCGCTCGGTGGGCGGCCTGCGCGCCTCCATCTACAACGCCGTGCCGCTCGACTCGGTCAAGGCGTTGGTCGATTTCATGGCCGAATTCCAGAAGAAGAACGGCTAAAGCATAGTTTTTGCACTGAGACGGGCTCTGCATCCGCAGGGCCCGTTTTTTGATGCGCCGGTGCCCTGCGCATTCCACAATCCTTGCTATAATCCAGATGGGGAAGAGAGTATTCCCCCGCGACGGCTGGCAACCTGCTGAGGGAGGCGAAACACGATGAAGTGCCCGCATTGTCAAGGAAACCATCCCGACACGGCCAAATTTTGCCCGGTCACCGGGCTCACGCTGGAATTCTCAGCCGCCGATACGCAGCCAACCGCCGTCGGGCGGCCGCGCCTGCCCTTTGGCCTGTTGATCGGGCTGGGATTGCTGCTGCTGGCCGGCGGCGCCTTTTTGATCTGGCGGCCGCTGCCCGTCTCCAAAACGCCAACCCCCGCCGCGACCATCACCGTCCCGGCCGTCACGGTTCCGACCTCCCTGCCGCTGCTGCCCGCCGCCACCGATGTGTCCATTCCGCTGCCGCTGAACCCGACGGTCACGCCGCAGGTTTCCGCCGCAACCCCGACACCCTGGCCCACCAACACGCCGGATTTTATCGCCAGCCCCACCCCGTCCTCCGGCACGCCCTGGCCAGCCTGCCCGGGCGCGTATGATTCGCGGCTGCGCAAGGGTGGTTTTGCCACGGTCTCCCTGGATCCGCCTCAGGCCAACAACGTGCGCTCCGGGGCGGGCGTTAACCAGCAGTGGGTCGGCAAAATCCAACCCGGCGAACTGGTGGAAATCATCGATGGTCCGCGCTGCGTGAAGGACTGGGTGTGGTGGAAGATTGAGTCGCAGGAAAGCGACGTGACTGGCTGGACTTCGGAAGGCGACGAAGAGAATTACTGGTTGGTGCCGGTGTATTGAGCCTGGTTGAAGACGGCGCAATTCACCCGGAGGGCAGATCTATATTGTAAAAGACCAGATCGACTGCCTTCCGTAGTTCCGAGGAACGAATTTACGAATACCGTTTCTCAACGATCCAAAAACCCTTGACAGAAAAACCGTGTATTCACACGTTATAATAGCGGCATGCGACACTTAAAATTCATCCGCTGGATTTTCCTGCTGGCGCTGCTGGCTGGCCTGATGGGCGGCGCGCTGCGCGTTGGCGCGCCGGCTGCCGTGCAGGCCGCTCCGCTGGCATCCGACGTGACCGCGTACGACCTGATCATTGCCATGAACGCGCTGCGCATGGGCAACGGCCTGCCCGCGCTGATCGAAGACCCCATCATCAATGCCGTGGCGCAGTCCACCGCCGAGATCATGGCGGCCAACAGCATGTCCTGGCACATCGGCGATGTTTCCGGGCGGCTGCAGTCCGCCGGGTACGGCGGCGGATCGAAGGTGTGGGGCACCGAAAACTTCGCTGTCGGCAACATGACGCTGGATGAGATCATGGTGGTCTGGGCGGATCCCTCGCACATGATTCCCGCGGTCAACCCGGCCTACTGTCACGTGGGCGCGGGCGTGGCCCCCGCTGGAGGCGGGCGCTATTACTACGTCCTGCAGGCAGCCTACACTGCCGGACACTCGTGCGGCGAATATATCTCGCC
>JAPKMQ010000307.1 GCA_026645875.1 Longilinea sp. | reverse complement strand
CGGCGTGCCCACCACTTTTATCGGCGACAAACACTGGGTGGGTTTTAACGAACAGATCGGCGCCGAATGGGAAGCCACGATTAAAGACCTGGCTTCCGGCACCGGCAGCGGTGAAGATGTGCAAAGCAGCGACGTGATCAAGCTGCCGCTATTTGGCGAGGTGGACCTGCAAAAGCAGTCGCTGCTGGTCAGCACGCTGCTGATCGCGCTGGTCGACGGCGTCAACCCCTGCTCGGTGTGGGTGCTGACCATGCTGCTGGCGCTCACCCTGCACACCGGCTCGCGCAAGAAAGTGCTGATCATCGGCCTGATCTTCCTGACGGTCACGGCGGGCATCTACGCACTGTTCATCACCGGCCTGTTCACCGTGATGAAGGTGCTCAGCTTCACCAAGTGGATCCAGGTGATCGTGGCGCTGATCTCGCTGTTCTTTGCCATCGTCAACATCAAGGATTACTTCTGGTACAAGGAAGGCGTCTCCTTCACCATCGACGACAGCAAGAAACCCGGCATCTTCCAACGCATGCGCAAGGTGCTGGACGCGGGTGACTCGTTCTGGGGCACGGTCGGCGCGACCATTGTGCTGGCGGCGGGCGTCTCGCTGGTCGAGTTCTCCTGCACGGCCGGCTTCCCGGTGATGTGGACCAACCTGCTGACCGCGCAAAACGTAGCCCCGGCGGTGTTCGTCGGGCTGCTGCTGGTCTACATGCTCATCTACCAGCTGGATGAACTGGTCATCTTCGGCACAGCGGTCTTCTCGCTCAAGGCCAGCAAGCTGGAAGAAAAGCACGGCCGCATCCTCAAGCTGATCGGCGGCGTATTGATGCTGACGCTGGCCGTGGTCATGCTGTTCAACCCAGCCTTGATGAGCCAGTTGAGCTCCTCGCTGATCATTTTCGCTATCGCCTTCGTCCTCACCGTCCTCATCCTGCTGCTGCACCGCAAAATTTTGCCGGCCTTTGGCATCTGGATCGGCTCTGAGCGCGACGCACACCGCAAGGGCGGCGCCAAGAAACGCAAACATTAGGATCAAGCAAGTCCCTGCCCCCTTCCTTTCAGGAAGGGGGTTTTAATTTATCACGCACGTCCGGTATAATAACCAGGCAGTCATCCTTGATCCAAAGACAAGAAACCGCCGTGAAAAAATCCTCCTCCATCGCCGCCTCGCTGCAACTCAGCGGATTGCTCCTGCTGGTCGCCTTCTTCCTGGTCTTCCTCTACACCACGCTGCACGAAAGCGGGCACGCCCTGGCCGGGCTGCTGGCGGGCGGCTCGGTGCGCCAGGTCAACGTCAACTTCTTTGACCTGTCGGCGCACGCCGTGCTGGACGGCGACTTCACCCGCGCACAGCAGGCTTTGATCTCGGTCTCTGGCTGGGCACTGCCGGTGCTGGCGTACCTGTTTTTTCTACTGCTATCACACCGCAGCCGCGAGCCGCTGCTGGCAGCGCTGCGCTGGGTGGGCGGGGCCTGCGTGCTGGGTTCCACGCTGCCCTGGGTGGTGCTGCCGCTGGTGTACCTGGGCGGCGGGCGCCCGGCCGACGACGTGATCAGCTTCCTGGAGTATTCCGGGCTGCCACCGCTGACCGCGGCGCTGGGCTTTGCCGCGCTGGTAGCCGCCGGCGTGGCTCTGATCGTGCGCAGCCGCGGCCGGTTGACCGAACTGCGCGGCTGGCTGCGTTCCGGCGAACCGCCGCTGAACAACCCCGCCACGTGCCGCACGCTGGCGGTGATGCTGCTGCTGGCTGCCGCGCTGGGCGCCGGGCTGGCGCTGGTCAATTCCGGCGGTCAGGCCGCGTCCGCGCCGGCCGGCTACCGCCTGGCGGCCGAGTTTGACCTGAAAAACGCCAGCATGGACGGCGTCCCGCTGGCCGAATTTGACCTGGACCAGACCGGGCCGCTGGGCATTTACCTGCTGGCGAGCGGCGTGCGCAGCGGCTACCTGGACGTGACCCTGAACGGGCCGGACGGCATGCAGTTTCCCATCCTGCACAGCGAGGATATCTCCGCGTCCGAGGAACGCTCCAACCCGGCCTGGGCGGAGCTGCCCGCCGGGCATTACGAACTGGTGCTGCGCGGCGAGCCCGCCCGCGGGACGGTGGCGCTCTACCTCAAGCCCTGAGCACGGCCGGTTTGCGGTTTCCTTGTAAGGGCTGCGGATGTATGATAAAATCGATGCGCGCTGGGAGACCAAGTGCGCCTGGAGGGATGGCCGAGCGGCCTATGGCGCCTGTCTTGAAAACAGGTGTGGTGAAAGCCACCGGGGGTTCGAATCCCTCTCCCTCCGCTGCAATTAACAGTCGTATACTGGGGAGGTGCCAGAGTGGCCGATTGGGCTCGCCTGCTAAGTGAGTGCTGGGGTTAACTCAGCCGCGGGTTCGAATCCCGCCCTCCCCGCTACTACAACTTTTTTGGGTCACAAGGGGCATAAACGAATCGGTTAGCTGAACGGCCACGATTACGTTGCCTCGGAGAAAAGCTGCTTGGACTGCCATCCTGAGCAGCTTTTTTCTTTCGATTGGTAATGTGCGGTCCCAATCTTCCAGCGCAGGCCGGATAGAACTGACCAATGTTATTATAGCATTGGGGTTGGAATAAGACAAGGTACTTTGGATATGCTCGTATCGATCTGATTCTTTCCTGAACTCATCACGGTCAAGTTCCCCCATTAG
>JAPKMQ010000306.1 GCA_026645875.1 Longilinea sp. | reverse complement strand
GGCGGCCAGCCGGGCGACTGCCCGGTGACCGAGGATGTCAGCGACCGGCTTGTGCGGCTGCCGTTCTTTTACTCGCTGAGCGGCAGCGAGCAGGAACAGGTGATCGACGCTGTGATGTCGTTCACCGGCTGATCCGCTTTGAGAATGGACGAAACAGGCGCAATCCTTAAGAGATCCAAAGATTTGGCATGGGTCAAAAATGTTATATTGTAGGTTAGCGTTGACAATCAAAGGGGATGCCATGCGCCAAAAGAATATTCACTTATCGGTAGTTACGTATCTTGTTATTGCTGTATTGTGCCTGACCGCATTTTTGGGAAATGTACATCCGGCGCGCGCCCAATCGGCTGCGCTGCGCGCGGATGCCCTGGTGATGGTGAACTCAGCCAGCGCCACCTATTCGGATTTTGCCGCCTGGGTACAGCCTTACCTGGACCAGTTCGGGGTGCCGTACACCCTGTTGGACGTGTCCACCTCGCCCGTGCCGGCAGATTTGTCTTCTTATGCCTTGATCGTGATCGGTCACCGGCAGATTGACCCCGGCGGATTGTTGCTGGACGCGTCTGAACAGCAGTCAATCAGCGGCGCGGTCAACCTGGGCACCGGTTTGGTCAATTTTGACACAGTGCTGGCGGACGGTGGCAACGCGCCGCGTTATGCCTTTATCCAGGATATTTTCGCTTTTGGCTACAGCAATGGCAGCGGCGCGAATAACGTCCAGGTCAACACCAGCCCGTCGCTGGGTGCTTACATCGTTGCAGACCAGCAGCCCAATGCAGCCTACACCGTTTTTGGCGGCATCTTTCCGCAGGGCGTCAGCCTGCCGGGGGATGCGGAAACTCTGATGACGGTCGGCGGTCAGCCGCTGCTGGTGGTGCGTAACCACGGCCTGGGCCGTGCCGTGCAGTGGACCGCGCTGGACTGGATGACCTTCGAGGTCTGGGGCCCGATGCGTGGCTGGGATGACATCGTCTGGCGCAGCCTGGTGTGGGCGGCCCGCAAGCCCTTCGTACTGCAGGGCATGCCGCCCTTTGTGACCTTCCGCATCGACGACGTGGACGGTCCCTTCGCCTGGTTGACCACATCGACGCAGTACGGTTGGCGCCCGTGGGTGGGAATTTTCATGGACTACGTCGTGGATGTTGCCACGTTGAAGCAAATCTCGGATGCCGGCAACGTCACCGCTTCCATTCATGCCCGCGCCGCGTGGGATTGGTTCTACTACAACCATGACGTCGGCAACTGGTCGGACGCAGTCATCGCGCAAAATTTCAGCGATGGAGCGGCCTGGCATGCCCAGAATCAGATCCCGATCTCGAAATTTGTGCTGCCGCACTATTATGAGATGGGCACCAACGTGTTTGCAGGCCTGCAGTCCTGGGGCGTTGAATTCACCGGCACGTTGATTGAGCCGGGCACCAATTACGGCTCGGCTTGCCTGGCTGATAAGCCCTATCGTCAAAGCATTACTGGCTGCTCGGCCTACCAGAACAATCCGTTCTTCTACGCCGATTATATGACCGTCAACGGGCATCCTGAATATAACGGCCAGTTCTTCAACGTGATCACCGAAATCCGCGGCGACCCGGAATATGAATGGGCGCCGGACAACAATGTAACCAGCACGGTGGACCGCGGCCTGCGCCATTTGCGCCGCGCGTTGACCGGCATGGACCTGGCGACGGTCTTCACGCACGAGTATTACATCCAGAGCATTACCGACAGCAACTGGAACGCGATCATGAGCGGCATGACGGCCGGTTTGCAGGGCTATCAGCCCGAGTATGTGACCATGGATTACGCCGCGCAGTATGTGCGCGCCATGTACACCTCAGCCATTGCCAGCAGTGTGGTGAACGCCGGCAGCGGCCTGCTGGATACCACCCTGACCGGTTCGACGGACATGAACACGCGCTTCTATCTGTTCACCGAATCGGGCGGGCAGATCCAGAAATCGGCTGTGCATGTGCCGGCTTTTAGCGGCAGCACGGTGGTTTCGGTGAACGCCGAATTGCCGCCGCCCTTGCCGACCCCGACGCCGACTGTCGCGCCGACCGCGACCAACACGCCGCTGCCCCCCACCGCCACGCTCACGCCGCTGCCCAGCCTGACCCCCACCATCACGCCGACCGGCGTGCTGCCCCAGCCGACCGCTACGAATACCTCCGTGCCGCCGGTTGCCACAGCCACCAACACGCCATTGCCGCCGACCGCCACGCCGACAGTTGTGGCCGGTGCACCGATCCGGATTAACCTGTACGAGGACAACCACCAGCAGCCGGTGCTGGCGACGACCACCGACGCGGGCGCATTGGTCTCGAATGACAACCAATGGACCGAATTCCTTTACGCGCCGCGCGGCTACCCCGGCATCTTTGCTGGTGTGGATGAGAACCCGCCGCTGATGCGTTTCTACGCCTCGGTCCCCTCCGGAACCTATTCGCTGGTGGCCAACCTGTACCGCCATGCCAATTTGCGCTATTACTGGGGCACAACGGCGTCTGCACCGCAGGCTATTTCCTATGATGCGACCACCGGAACCGGCGGGAGCTTCAACGAATACACGCTCGGTACAGTCACGGTTAACAATAACCTGTTTGAGCTCTATGTGAACAACGCGGATATGCTTCCTGGCGGCAGCACCTATCCGTATTATGGCTGGTCCTATATCCGCCTGATCCCGCTGTCG
>JAPKMQ010000305.1 GCA_026645875.1 Longilinea sp. | reverse complement strand
CGGGGGTGCCATTCCCAGCCGCTCGGATCATGCCCTGACCAAAGAGCAGTTTGAGGCGGCCTTCCCTGTCGAGTTCTGGCGCGAAGTGGTCGACCGCGTGGCCCGGGAAGTGCCTGACACGCTGTTGCTGGCGGAAGCCTTCTGGTTGATGGAGGGCTATTTCGTTCGCACGCTGGGCATGCACCGCGTGTACAACTCAGCCTTCATGAACATGCTTCGCAACGAAGACAATGCCGGCTACCGCACCCTGATTAAAAACACGCTGGAATTTGACCCTGAAATTCTCAAGCGCTACGTCAATTTCATGAACAACCCCGACGAAAAGACCGCTGTGGAGCAATTTGGCAAGGGCGACAAATACTTTGGCATCTGCACGGTCATGTCCACGCTCCCCGGCCTGCCCATGTATGGGCATGGCCAGCTCGAAGGCTACTCCGAGAAATACGGCATGGAATTCAAGCGTGCGTACTGGGAGGAAACCCCCGACCCATACTTGCTGGAGCGCCACCAGCGGGAGATCTTCCCGCTGCTTCACCGGCGCGCCGTGTTCGCAGGCGTCGACCAGTTCCTGCTGTACGACTTCTTCACGCCGGAGGGCGGCGTAGACGAGAACGTGTACGCCTATTCCAACGGTCTGGGACAGGAACGCGCGCTGGTGGTCTTCAACAACCGCTTTGACTCGACCCGCGGCTGGGTGAAAACCTCCTCGCCGGTGGCCGTCAAGCGCGGCAGCGGCGAGCGCAATCTCATCCAGCGGTCGCTGGCTGAAGGGCTCAATCTGCACCCTGCTGAAAACACCTATGTGATCCTCCAGGACCAAGTCACGCACCTGGAATACATCTTCCCCTCGACCGAATTACGTGATAAAGGTCTCTACCTTCAGCTCAACGGCTATAAGGTGCACGTTTTCATGAACATCCGCGAGGTAGAGGACAATGAATGGCACACTTACCGTCAGGTGTGCGGCTACCTGAATGGCCGCGGCGTGCCCTCGGTGGAAGAAGCCATGCAGGAACTAACCCTTCAACCGGTGCAAACACCCTTCCTACAGATCGCCAATCCTGGCTACTTCACCTATTTGATGGAAAACCGTGCGACCACCGCAAAACCGGAAATTTCCAATGCGATTCTGGAGGAGGCCGACCGGAAATTAAACCACTTGCTGGATGGAATAGCTTATCTGCAACACGTGGATGAAAATCGGGATGTCATCCGGGCGGAACTTGAGAAATCCCTGCGCTTCATCCTGACCTTGCCGGTGGTCGATCAGGAACTCCCGCTCAAAGGCAAGGCGCTGCAGAAAGCCTTTGAAGCCCTGCGCGAAAGGATTGACACACAACCGATGGATTCCTGGTTCATCATGCTGGGGTGGGCTTTCACGCATCACCTCGGAAAAATGGCCGGGGAGCTCGGTTATGCCCAGCAGAGCCAGAGCTGGTTCGACGAGTGGAAGCTCGGCAAGACGCTGGCCGAATGCGGCGTTGCCCTGGGCATGGAGGAAGCCAATGCCTGGCGGTTGGTGTCAACTCTGCGCATGATGACCCTCCAGCAGGGGTGGTACAGCCGGTCCGGCAGCCTGACCGCCCGGCAAATCCTTGAAGACTGGCTAAACAACGATGAGATTCAGCACTTCCTCGGTGTCAACCGCTACAAGGACGTGCTCTGGTTCAACCAGGAAGCCTTTGACCAGCTCACCCACTGGATGACTCTGCTGGCCCTGCTGGATGCCGCCTCCGACCCCAATGCGACCAAAGCCGAGCTCGTGGAAACGATGGTGGGCAGCAGTGAAATTGCTTCTACGTTCAAAGCCGCGGCCGCGGTTTCCGAGTACCGGGTGAGCCGGCTGCTGGACGCTGCATAATCCTTCGTCGCATCGCACGAAACCGCACCTGAAAATTCTCAGGTGCGGTATTTATTACCGCTTTGCCACCCTGGAAAGCACAATCAACACCGCACCGACCAGCACTGCTGCACCGCTCCAGATCAGCGCGGAGAGGAAGAAGCGGCCGATCAGGCTGGCAATCGCAGGCGTAACCAGCGCTGCCAGACCAGAAGGGTAAAGCCATTGCATCCAGCCAGTCAACCAGGGAAGCACTACATTCTCGCGCAGCAAAACGAACACCAGCGCCATGCCAAAATCGATCATTCCAGCCAGGCTGACCGGAATGCCAACTGCGAGCAGACCAGAGCGCAACGAACCGCCCGCAACCAACAACAGAAGCAGCGCCAGGCCCAGGGCCAGCCAGGGCATCCAGGGCCACACCTGTACGGCGAACCGGAGGGTTGTCAGCCCTGGCGAGCCAGCGAGTTGATTTGCCGCCTCGAAGCGCACCTCCTGCGGAATTTGTGCCGCAAACTCGCGCACAGCCAACTCTGCGATGCTGAGAACCATCGGGCGAAATTCATCGGGAGGCTGACAGACCGGGTAGGCGCTTTGCGGGCTGCCCGCGGCAATCGCCAGGCCGAAAAGCAGCATCTGATCCGTGCTGCACCCTTCCCACGATGATACGATGATCTCAGCCACCTGCGGGGCAGCCTCGCCGGCCAGCCGCACCTTGACCTCGCTCAAATCCAATGAGAAAGTAGACGCCGTGCTCCTGCCCAGGAAGAAGTCCTGCGCCTGGCGCGCAAGCACGGCCGATTGAATCGTAATCCATTCCGGCGCCGCGATCCGCGCAATGATTTCACGGTAATCATCTTGG
>JAPKMQ010000304.1 GCA_026645875.1 Longilinea sp. | reverse complement strand
TTCGCGGTGCTCACCGTGCGCCACGGCACACCCATGTGGATCGTCTGGCTGATGCTGCTGGATGCCGTGCTGCTCAACCTGGCCGGCTGGCTGATTTTACGCCGTTCGACGCTGTTCTTCTTCGCGGCATTGCTGCTGGCCGCCGGCAACATGGTCGCCATCCTGTTCGACCAAATGGGCCCGGTTGACTTTGCCTTGCTTGTGGCGTTTGCGGTGCTGGTGTTGCTGCTCATCCTGCAACACGACCAGTTCCTGCCGCTAAAAGAGGAATAGGCGGTTGCTTTCAGGCAACAAATTGGCTAGAATAAGCCATGCCATCCTTTGACCATTTTGATTTTGCCGCACGCTTCTACGAGAACATCCCGCCCGCGCCGCTTTCGGCGGTGTTGAGCGATCTGCTGGATATTTACCCCGGCGCGCGCATCCTGGACGCCGGCGGCGGCACCGGCCGGCTGGCGCAGGTGCTGGCGCAATCTGGCGCGCGCCTGACCGTGGCCGATTTTTCGCACGGTATGCTGCGCATCGCTTTGCGCAAGGGCGGGCTGGGTCCCACACGCGCCGCCGTTGAACGCCTGCCCTTCTCCGACGCCAGCTTCGACCGCGTGCTGATGGTGGATGCCCTGCACCACGTCTACGACCAGGGGCAGGCCGCGCATGAGATGTTCCGTGTGCTGCGCCCGGGTGGCCGCCTGGTGATCGAAGAGCCCGACATCGATACCTTCACGGTCAAACTGCTGGCGCTGGCCGAAAAGCTGCTCTTCATGCGCAGTCATCTCCTCAGCGGCGAGCGCATGGCCGCTCTCTTTGCCGGTTTGCCCGCGGCCCTCAGCCTGCGCCGCGAAGGTCACACCGTCTGGCTGCTGGTGGAAAAGAATTAAATCCTGATGAATTAACGGTACGTTCGAAGTAAATAACTCCAAATACCAAATATTGAATCAACGAATACCGAGCCACCCCATGCCCCCAAAACGCGTCCTCTTCCTGTGCACCGGCAATTCCTGCCGCTCCCAGATGGCCGAAGCCATCGTCAATCACTTCGCCGCGAACCGCTGGACCGCCTTCAGCGCAGGCACTGTGCCGGTCGGTTACGTTCACCCGCTGGCGCTGCAGGTGCTGGCCGAAATCGGCATCCAGCACCGGGGCGAATCAAAATCCGTGGAAGTCTTCCGCGGGCAGCTCTTCGACCAGGTCATCACCGTCTGCGGCGACGCCGAGGAGAACTGCCCGATCTGGCTGGGCAAGGGGCGGCGGACGCACATCGGTTTTCCCGATCCCGCCAAGGCCCAGGGCAGCCCTGAAGAAATTCTGGATGTCTTCCGCCAGGTGCGCGACGACATCCGCGCGCAGATCCTGGCGTACTTGACCTCGGCCTGATCCCCGAATTGCAGCCAACGCCCCGCCGCGGTGCTATACTGGTCGGTGAGTTTTTCATCGAAGCCGGGGAGTATCTATGATTAAGCACATCCTTGGTTTGCTGGCAAAGACCTTTGGGATCGCCGCCGGGATTGGCGCGGCGGTTTCGCTGGCGGGCCGGCTGTTCGGCTGGGTGAAGGCCGTTCAATTTGCCAACGGCTTGTACATCGCGGGCATCGCCCTGATCGGCATTGGCCTGCTGACCATTTCGGGCGGGTATGCGCAGCGCGGCGATTTCAGCATCCGCTACGCGGAAAGTGCCAGCCAGCGCACCTTGATGGAACGCAACCAGCGCTGGTGGTCCGACACCCTGCAGGGCTACTCCATGCTCATCACTTTCTGCCTGATCGGCGGGTTCCTGATCCTCGCCGGCGTGCTGGTGGAATTTATCGGTAAATAACGGCAAGTCGGCCTGTTTTCCCACCTGACATCCTTCTTGTTAGAACATGACAACCCGCTATCTTGCGCGGGTTGACTTTTGGTATACAATATATTCAATATTATGAATATATCAAATTCCACACCTTCCGAAGAACCCATCGCCGCGCTGTTTCGCGTGCTGGGGCAGCCCGCCCGCATTCAGATCCTGCTGCTGCTGGCGCGTGAAGAAGCCTGCGTCTGCCACCTGGAGGCCTACCTGGGGCTGCGCCAGGCGGCCATCTCGCAGCACCTCATGCTGCTGCGCGACGCCGGGCTGGTTAGCGCCGCCCGTGAGGGCCGCAACATCTACTATTCGTTGGCCCGCCCCGACCTGCTCGGCTTGATCGAGCAGGCCGCGCTGGTGAGCGGGTTGGCCGCCGAGGAGGTGCGCCCCCTGGCTGCGCCGCTCTCGCCCTGCCCCTGCCCGCACTGCAACCCGGAAAGTGACCCCAACCTGTCCTGCTCCAACCTGCGCGAGGAGCGCGCATGACTCCGCGCCCCGACGGCTGGCTGGACGTGGATGCCCAGGGCAGGCTGAACCTGCCCCCCGACCTGGCCGCGCGCCTGGGCGTGCAGCCTGGCGGCCGCGCCGCCTACGTGCTTCAGGGCAACGACCTGCGCCTGCTGCGCTCGACCGATATGCTGGCGCGCGTGAACCTGGAACCGACCAACCTGTGCAACCTGGATTGCGCCACCTGCATGCGCAACGTGTGGGATGAGCCGCTCGGCTGGATGCAGCCGGATACCTTCCAACGCGTGCTGGAAGGTCTGCGCAGCTTCTCTCCGACGCCGCTGGTTTTCTTCGGCGGATACGGCGAGCCGCTGGCCCACCCGCGCATTCTCGAGATGATTCGCGCGGTGCGCGCCCTGG
>JAPKMQ010000303.1 GCA_026645875.1 Longilinea sp. | reverse complement strand
GGAATATTGATCTTCCTGGGTGTGGTGGGTAAATCGGCGCAGTTCCCTCTGCACGTGTGGCTCCCGGACGCGATGGAAGGCCCGACCCCGGTTTCTGCCATGATCCACGCAGCCACGATGGTTTCGGCGGGCGTGTACCTGGCCATCCGCAGCTTCCCGTTGATCTCGGCGGGCTGGGAGCAGGGCGCGCCGTTGACCGTGCCGATGGTCGTTCTCACGGCGGTGGGCGCCTTCACCGCGCTCTTCGCCGCCACCATTGCACTGGCGCAAAACGACATTAAACGCGTGCTGGCCTACTCGACCATTTCGCAACTCGGTTACATGATCGCCGCTTTGGGTATGGGCGCGTATGTCGCGGCGACCTTCCACCTGGTAACGCACGCTTTCTTCAAGGCGCTGCTCTTCCTGGGCTCAGGCTCGGTCATTCACGGCATGGAACACGGTGTGCTGCACACCGGTGCACACATCGATCCGCAGGATATGTTCAACATGGGCGGGCTGCGCAAGAAGATGCCGCGCACCTTCTGGACTTTCCTGATCGGCGGTTTTGCGCTTTCCGGTTTCCCGCTGGTGACCGCCGGCTTCTGGTCCAAGGATGAAATCCTGACCGGCGCGTTCAACGGCGGACACATCCTTGTCTTTGCGGTGCTGGCGCTCTCTGCCTTTCTGACGGCCTTCTACACCATGCGCCAGATTACGCTGACCTTCCTGGGCAAGCCTCGCACAAAGGCTGCCGAACATGCTCATGAAACTCCATGGACCATGACCGTGCCGCTGATGGTGCTGGCGGTGTTTGCCGTTTCCGCCGGATGGGTTGGCATCCCCGAAGCCTTCCCGGGGCTGGGCGGCCTGCTGCCCAACTGGTTTGAGGAATTTGTCGGTTCGATGCTGCACACAGCCCACGGCGAGGTGCATCACAGCCTGGTGCCGTTGTTTACGTCGCTGGTGGTGGCGCTGGGCGGCCTGCTGTTGGGCTGGCTGGTGTATCGCGGTGTGGACAAAGCCGACGCGGTGGATCCGATGGCGGAACCGTTGGGGCCGGCTTTCGTGGCTTTCAAGAAGAAATACGGCATTGACGAGCTGTACCAATTGATCTTGATCCGGCCTGCTTATTGGTTTGCCGAGACGTTTACCTACAAGCTGGTGGATAAAAAGATACTGGACGGCATCCTGCACGGCATCGCCCGGCTGGGCGTTCTACTGGGGGGCTGGCTGCGGCGCGGCTTTGACCTGCCGGTGGTCAACGGCGGCGGCGATGGAATTGCCCGCGGCACCCGCGAACTGGGTTCCGGTATGCGCGGGATCCAATCCGGGCGCATTCAGCAATACATGATTGTCGCCATCGCGGTGCTGGTGGTCGTCGGGCTGGCATTCTATTATCTGGTCTTCATGGCCTGAGGCTGTCCAAAGGGGAGCTGAGGTAAGGATGGATTTCATCTTCGATCATCTGCTGACACTCATTTTGTTCGTTCCCACGGCGGCGGCGGTGTTGATGCTCTTTTTGCCCAAGGAACGGGTTGGTTTGCTGCGCTGGTGGGCCTTGATTGCCAGTCTGATCCCGTTTGGGCTGACCCTGGTGCTGTGGGCCAATTTTACGCCGGAGGCGGGCGGCTTTCAGTTCACCGAACAGGCCACCTGGTACGGTGTGTTGAATGCGTCCTACCATGTTGGCGTGGATGGTATTTCGCTCTCAATGGTTTTGCTGACCACGCTGCTCGTGCCGCTGGCCATCCTGGCTTCGTTCAGCATCAAGGAACGGATCAAACCCTATTTGATCCTATTCCTGTTGCTGGAAACCGGCATGTTGGGCGTTTTTATGGCGTTGGACTTGTTGTTGTTCTTCGTCTTCTGGGAGATCGGCCTGGTGCCGATGTATTTCCTGATTGCGCAGTGGGGCGGCAGCAACCGCAACTATGCCTCGCTCAAGTTCATGCTCTACACCATCGGCGGTTCGTTGGGGTTGCTGCTGGCCACCCAGTTGATCGGCGTGGTGGTGGGCACGTTTGATATGACCGTGCTGTTTGCTCAGTGGCCCAACATCACCGAGATGAGACTGCCACTGGGATTGAGCGTACCAACGGTCAAGGCGATTGCCTTCTGGGCATTTGTGATCGCATTCGCGGTCAAGGTGCCGGTCTGGCCATTCCACACCTGGCTGCCCGACGCCCACACCGAAGCACCCACGGCCGGCTCGATGATCCTGGCGGGCGTGCTGCTCAAACTTGGAGCGTACGGCTTCTTGCGCCTGGTGCTGCCGCTTTACCCGGTCGAGGCTCACACCTATTCCGGTGCGTTAGCCTTCCTGGCGGTGGCGGCAATCATCGCTGGTGCGCTTGCCGCCTGGGGGCAGACCGATTTCAAGCGCCTGGTGGCGTACTCCTCGATCAATCACATGGGTTTTGTGGTGTTGGGCATCGCCGCCGCTGCGCGGGCCAGCGGCACACCTGACGCGGTGATCGCGGTGAATGGTTCGGTGCTGCAGATGTTCAACCACGGGCTCAGCGCGGCGGGCATGTTCTTCCTGGTCGGCGTGATTTACGACCGCGCCCATACCCGCGACCTGAACGAGTTTGGCGGCCTGTGGGCAAGAATGCCGGTATATGGTTCGCTGCTGTTGTTTACCTCGATGGCCTCGCTGGGTTTGCCGGGCTTGAACGGGTTTGTGTCTGAATTCCTGGTGATTCGGGGCAGTTGGCCGATCCTCACGCTGG
>JAPKMQ010000302.1 GCA_026645875.1 Longilinea sp. | reverse complement strand
AATTTTTCACCGGGGAAGTGCGTGACGGCATTGTTGATGCTGCCCCAGGTGGCCAGCACGATGCGCAGCGCGGTGATGCGGTCCGCCGAGGAATCATTGGCCACGATCAAGCCGCGGTCGCCGGTGCGCGCGCTGAGATGCGTGGTTTTACCGCCGGGCGAAGCCGCCAGGTCGAGGATCAGGGGCGCGTCCGCGGCGCTGAAGTCGAATAATTCCGGCGGCAGCATCGAGGCGGCGTCCTGGATGTAGTAATAGCCCAGACGGTGCTCGGGCGTGGCGCTGATAGGCGTTTCAGCCGCGGTCACCCAACGCCCGTCCGGGCAGTAGGGCACTGGCTCAAGCTGCCAGCCGTAGCGCGTTGCCCAGGCGGGGGTATCGGCCGCGGGCTCGCATTTCAACGGGTTGGCACGCAGTGCGGCGTGCAGCGGTCGTTCCAGTTCGGCCAATAGCGCGGCATAATCGCCGGCCGACAACAGCGGCTGAAAGCGCGCCAGAGCGTCATCGACGGGCGCACTGGTGGAAGGCTGGGATGGCGTGCGTTTCTTTTTGCGGGTCACGGCCTTTTCTCGATGCAGAAGACAATTTCGGAACCAAAAACCAGCTCGGTGATTGGCCAGCCGGCACCGCCGATGGCCTGCTGAACCAGCGCGCGCTGGCGGTCGGCCAGTTGAAATTTGCCGCTCAGGCTTTCGGCCGGCAATGAAACCAGCAGCCAGTGGACATTCAGGGCACGCCAGAAGCCGCGGCTGCAGCCGCGCTGGCGCTCTTCCATCCGGTGGGCTTCCTTGAAAAGAAAAGCCACATCGGCGTCAATTTCAGGTGGGCGCACCAGCACGTCGCGTACTTCGGCCAGCGGAGCCAGCCCTTGCGTTTCAAAAAAAGCGTTAATTGCGGCTACCCGTGGGGCGTGGATGTCATAAGCATGATAATTCGTCGAGGTTGGCAAGCCCATCCACGGCCAGGCGAATGGGTTCAGCCCGCAGGCCAGGTCGAGGATGCTGCGCGGCTGCCCGGTGACGGCGAACAGGTGCGGGTAAAATTCATCCAGAACGGCCAGGCGCTCGTGGGTGGAGGCGTGCGCTGCGAGAACCTCCGCGCAGGCAGCGCGCAAAGCATCGGAGCCGGCGGTGCTGGCGACGCGCAGGTCAACGGCGACCTGGTCGTAATCGGGATCGCCCAGGTAGGGCGCAACGATGGTGTGCAGCTTGTGCCGCACGGCCTTGAGCGCGTCCTTGCCGCTGCGGTGGCGCGGCAGTTCCTGCTCCAGCAGGTCGCGCACCGTTTCGGCGGGCAGGTTCAGTGCGCGGTACTTGCGGCTGTTGAGCAGTTCGTCCACCAGCGGCTGGATCGGGTCGGCGGCGGGCATCGCTCATCCCTCCCGGCTGACCAGGAAGGCCAGTTCGCTGCTGAATTCAAATCGTTGAATTAGCCAGCCCCGCCCGGCGGTCAATTGGATAAAGTGCGCTTCATAGTTCTCGAGCATGCCCTTGCCGCGCCCGCCCAGCGAGGCTACCGGGAAGGAAACCAACAGGTGCTCTGCCGGGATACCTTCCAGCAGGCGCGTGCCGATGGATTTATCCACCTGTTCCAAGCAGGGGATGGTTTTGAGCAGCAGTGCCACCTGCACCGGCTGCGCAGGCAGTTCGGCGGTCAGGTCGCACAGTTCTGCCCGGCCTGGGCGGCCGAGGTGAGCCAGGAAACGGTTGAGGAATTCCATCTGGTCGTTGTAAATGTCGCAAGCGTAATAAGGCGCGTCCGCGGCCAACGGCATCCAGGGCAGCGCCAGCGGATTGAGCCCGCAGGCCAGGTCGAGCAGCGAGGTCACCGGCGCCAGCGGCGCCAGAGCCTGGTTGAAGATCTTTTCCAGAATGGGAAGACGTTCGCGGGTGGAGGCGTGCTGCTGCATGGTGCGGCCACAAAAGGCCTGCAGAGCCGGTTCATCCAGGCGGGTGGGCAGGTCAGCCAGTTCAGAAGTCAGTTTCGCATAGTCGATGGGGGTTTCCTGGTAGGCGCCGCCAACCTGGTGAAGCTTGTTGCGTACGGCTTTGACCGTTTCTTTGGCTTTGCGCCCCTTGGCCAGTTCCTGCGCTGCGATGCGCCGCACCAGCCCGGGATGGATGAGGCGGTATTTGGGCGAGGATTGCACTTCGGCGACCAGTGCCTCCAGCGCGGGGTCGGTCACAGCGTCCTCTGTTGGATGCGTTGGGTGAGCTGTGCCATGAAACTGAGATTGTGGATGGTCGCCAACCGCAAGAACAGGCTGTCATTCATCTTAAAAAGGTGGTGCAAATACCCCGCCGAGTAGTTGCGGCAAACCGGGCAGTTGCAATGCAGCGAGAGCGGCTGGTTGGAACGGATATGGCGTTCGTCGTTGATATACAGGTAACGCAGCCATTCGCCGTTCAGGCCGCCGTCCAGACCCATCAACTGGGTGAAGGTGTACAGCCGGCCGTGGCGCGCGTCGCGGGTGGGCATGGCGCTGTCGAAAATGCCGTAACCCAGATCCCAGCAGGCCAGCACGTTGTACGGGTGCCCGACGCCCAACGCGTGCATGGGAAATTCCGGCGGCACCAGCGAGCGGGTGTAGGCCAGGATGTCGGTCAGCAGGTTACCGCTGCCATCGAGCGGCCAGCCGCCAAAGCCAAACCCATCGAAGCCGATCTCCAAAAGCGATTCGGCGCATTGCTTGCGCAGCGCCGGTATACCGCCACCC
>JAPKMQ010000301.1 GCA_026645875.1 Longilinea sp. | reverse complement strand
GTAATCGCTGACCGGTTTGTCGCCCATGTTCATCAAGATCAGCAGAGATTTGCCCTGGTATTCACGCACGCCAGCGTAGATGCGGTTTGAGCCGGTGTTTAACGAGCGAAAATCGCCCGATTGCAGCACGGGATTTGCCTGCCGGAGCTGGATCAACCCGCGGTACAGGTTGAGCAGCGAACCCGCGTCGGCTGCCTCGCTTTCAACGTTTACCTCAGGATAATCCGAATTTACGCTCTCCCAGGGACTACCAGTAGTAAAGCCTGCATTCAGCCCTGCGTTCCATTGCATCGGTGTGCGGATCATCTCGTCCGGCTTGGCCCCAAACATGCCAATTTCCTCGCCGTAATACAGGAACGGAATCCCGGGCGAGGTCAGCAGCACCATGGCAGCGTTCTTCATTTTTTCCTGGTTGCCCATAAACTGGTTCGCCACGCGGTTCATGTCGTGATTGGTCAAGAATGTGCCCAGCGTATTCGCAGGATACTGGCGGAGTTCTGATACCAGCCAGAAACCAGCCAGTTTAGCATCCGGTTGGTGAATAGCCTTGATCAGGCCACCGGCCAGGTCGAACCCAAAAACCATGTCCAATTCCTGGTTCTTCACGTATTGCGATGCCGCAAACGAGCCATCCCACACTTCACCGACGGTCATGGCGTCCGGATTGATCGACTTGACATACTGGTTAAATTCTTTGAAATAGGCGTGTGTGTCGGCGCTGTTGGCCTGAATTTCGCCATCCTCAATCAGGTGGCGCGCGCCGTCAATGCGAAAGCCATCCACGCCCACGTCCTTCAACCAGAAAGATGTGATCTTGTTGATCTCATCGCGGACTGCCTGGCTGCGGTAATTCAGGTCCGGCATTCCTGACCAGAATACGCCGTAATAGTACATCCCATTCGACGCCTTATGCCACACCACCTGTCCCCACGGACCCGGATAGGACAGGTTGGTCTGCGACCAGATGTAGTAATCCACATAAGGCGAGTTCGGGTCCTTGAGCGCTGCCTGGAACCAGGGGTGGTTCGCCGAGGTATGGTTGATGACGTAATCGATGATGATCCGGATGCCGCGTTTGTGAGCTTCATTCAGGAGGGTCTTAAATTCATCCATTGTTCCGAACTGTGGATTAACAGCGTAATAATCCATCACGTCATAACCGTGGTAGGAACTGGACGGGAAGATCGGCATCAGCCACAGAGCGGTGACGCCCAGATCAGTATCCGTATTCGGATCGCCGTCGTTGAGGTAGTCCAGTTTTTGGGTCAGGCCGGCAAAGTCGCCAATGCCATCGCCATTGCTGTCATAGAAGCTGCGCACAAAAATTTCATAGAACACAGCGCTGTGCCACCATTTGCCAGCCTCCGCGGCCACTTCGGTCTCAGTTGGCAGGACAGGCGCGGTTTCGACTGGCTGCACCGTAGGCTGGTTACCCTTGCTGCAGCCGGTAATGAGAAGCGTCAGGATCAGCACCAGGATAATCACACGTGGGATACGCCTGTCCATTTTCACTCTACCTTTCAATGAATATCACATGGTCTTGGTCGATAAAATCGCCAATGATGTTTTATCTACGAGCATATGCCCGGTAGAGACAAAGCCCTGTTGCCAAAACAACAGGGCTTTGCCATTTCGCAGGTCAGTTGGTTGGCCGCATTGCCTATTCCTTGACAGCGCCGACGGTCAACCCTCCCGCGATTTGATCCTGCAAGGACAGATAAACGATCATAATCGGCAGGGAGCTGATCAGCGCTCCGGCGGCAAATACGCCCCATTTCTTGTCAAACTGGCCGGCGGTGAAGATCTGCAAACCCACCATGACCGTGTACTGGTTCACGTCGTTCAGAAGAACGCGAGCCATGACAAACTCGCCGTAGGTGCCAATGAAGGCAAGAATACCAATCACAACGAGGATGGGCCGCAAGAGCGGTAGCAACAAAGTGGAGAAAATCTGCCAGTTGGAAGCGCCGTCGATCATGCCCGACTCATCAATCGCGCGCGGGATGGTATCCAGGAAACCTTTCATCAGCCAGATGTTCATGCCCATCGAGCCGCCCAGGTAAACCAGGATCAGGCCAGCGTGCGTGTTCAACCCCAGCGCCGGAACGATCTTACCGGTTTCGAAAATCAACAGGTAGATTGCGACCAGCGCGAGCAGGTTGGGGAACACCTGGATGAGCAAAATGGCTTTGAGGAGCGCTATGCGGCCTTTGAAGCGCAAACGTGAGAAAGCATAAGCTGCCAGGGTCGTGATGGACAGAGATAGAACCGTGGTGATCGTGGAGATCTTGATGGAGTTGAGCAGCCATTTGCCAAAATACACGTCCCCAAATTGGTAGCTTGGATCCTGGTTAAACAGCCGTTGGAAGTTGATGAAACCAGCGTTTTCCGGGATGAGCTTTTGCGTGGCCAGCGAGTTCGTCGGATCCAGCGCCGCGGACACAATCCACAAGACGGGAAAGATCGCAAAAAGGATCAACACTAACGCAATCAGTAGACGGATACCAATCCCAAAGCGGTACTGAAATTTCTGCGAGCCTTTGATCTTGCCTAAGGTGGAAGATTCATTAGACATTTTGGCTAACCTCCTCCCACATGTTCGTAACTCGGAATTGGACCAACGTGATGATCCCTACGAGAAGGAAGATGATGATCGAAATGGCCGAAGCATAACCGTATTGAACGCCCCGCCCGCCGGATTCAAACGCCAGGTTGTAG
>JAPKMQ010000300.1 GCA_026645875.1 Longilinea sp. | reverse complement strand
CGGCCAAATGTGCCGCTGGCGGCGTTGCCGGTGAAGGTCGAATGGTCAATGGTCAGCGTGCCGGTATTAAAATACACCGCCCCGCCGTGCGCGCCGCCAGCCGCCAAACTGGTCGCCTGGTTGGCGGTGAAGGTCGAGTTGCTGATGGTGGCAACGGCATTATTGATGTAGATGGCTCCGCCGCCAATCAGCCCGCTGGCGGTGTTGTTGGCGACCGCATTGTTGTAGAAGGTGGAAGCGCTAATGGCCACGGTGCCCGGTGCCCCCGGACTGACAAAGACGATCGCGCCGCCCGCAGCCGTCGCCGAGGAATTGTTTGTGAAGGTGCAGTTGGTCACGGTCAGAATGCCGCCGTCCATGCGCACAGCGCCGCCCAGCTGGTCGATGGAGATTGGCGAGACCTGGTTGTTTTCGATGCTGCAATTGCTCAGGGTCAGGCTGTCTGCAGGGGCGTATACACTGCCGGCCAGGATGCCCGCGCCGCCGAAATGGTCGCCGGCATCGCCGCCGCCAGAGAGCGTCACGCCGCTCAGGGTGACATTGGTGTTGCCACCCATGTAATAGTCGATGGCCATGACGCGGTAGGCGACATTGGTCTGGTGAATGATGGTGCTGGCCGGGTTGGCGCCGTTGATAGTGATGGTGCGGTTGCCGTCCGGCGCTGCTTCCAGCGCGCCCAGCGTCAGGTTATAGGTTCCAGCCGGCAGGTTGATGGTCGTCGGGGTGGCACTAGCATTGGCTTCTTCAATTGCGGCGCGCAGGCTGCAATAGCCTCCTGCATCGGCGCACGCGCCGTTGCCCGGCGCGGCATCGTGCGTGTCGGCGGTCGTGTTCACCGTGAACGGTCCGGCGGCGTGCACGGCCCGGGTTGAAAACGCCAGGGCGGAGAGGACGGCCAGCGCAGCCATCAGCGCGGTGAGTATGGTCAAGGTTGCTTTTTTCATTGTGTTTTCCTGCGATTCTGTCGATGACGGTGAAGGTGAGCAAAAACAACTGCACGGGTTACAGACAACCCAGTTTCCGGGGATTATGAATTTACTGGATCCTTCCCCTGATTTTATTTTGATCGATTGGTTAAATAACGGTTATTTCTTGGATATATCACTATTCTACCTCCACTTTTTCGCGGACGCCGCGAAAACCGCGCGCATTTTTGTTATACTTGCGCTGTTTGCCTGCACTCTGTAAATAATGCATCAAAGAGGATCTTTTGCGCACCGAAGCTAAATTAAAAACCATCCTGTTCGACCTGGACGGCACGCTGATCAACAGCCTGCCGGCCTATATCTTATCGTTTCAGCAAAACATACGCGAAGTCACCGGCCGCGAGATTTCGGCGGAGGAACTGGCCAGCCGAATCAGTATCCCCACCCCGCGCATCCTGGAATATTACGCCGCGCCGGAGCAGATCCCCGGCATGGTGGCGCGCCACAACGAGTTGATGCGCCAGAACGCCGATCTCATCACCTTTTACCCCGGCGTGCCCGAAGCGCTGCGCAGCCTGCGCGCTGCCGGGCTGAAGCTGGGCGTGGTCACCTCACAGATTGAAGGTGAGCTGGCCACCACCCGCGCGGCGCTGGGCATCGAAGACGTGATCGATGTGTGGATCCACTCGGACATGGTGGCGCACCCCAAACCCGCGCCCGATCCCGTGCTGCTGGCGCTGGAGATGCTCGGCGAGGCCGCCGGAACCGCCATGATGGTGGGCGATTCGATCTACGACCTGGGCGCGGGCAAGGCCGCCGGCGTGCGCACTGCCGCCGTCACCTGGGGGTTCACCGAATTGCCGGCCCTGTTGGCCGCCGGCCCCGACCTGCTGCTGCGCGACCCGGCCGAGTTGGCCCGGCTGCCGTGGATGGCGTAACCAACCGGGCGAGGCTTATTGGGTTTCGCCAGTTAAGGGTTGGCCGCGGTGAATTGCGCGGAGAAAGCCCTTTTTAATTGGTCCGGCCCTTTCAGGGCAGGCCCAACCTGCACATGCTGCGATTCCTCAGAATCAATCGCGCATTAGCCATCGCTCCCCGCCCTCTTCCTGCGCGCCATCAACAGCACCAGCGCGCCAACCCCGATCAGCAGCCCGATCACTGACGCGCCGATCCAGGGCGTGCCGCCGCTGAGCGAAAGGAACGGTTTGGGCGTGGGCGTGAAGGTGGGGCTGGGCGTGGCGCTGGGCGTAGCCGTGAAGGTGGGCGTCACCGGCGTGACGGTGGGCGTGGCGGTGGGCGGGCCGGGCGTGGGTGTCAGCGTGGCCGGCGGCGTCACCTGCAGCAGGAGCTTCTGGTTGGGGAAAATATCTGAACTGAACAGGTTATTCCAGGCCTGCAGTTTTTCCGCAGTGGTTTCATACAGTTTGGCGATCCACGAAAGCGTTTCGCCGCTTTGCACAATGTGATAATACTTGCCGTCCGCGTCCGGGGTGAGTTTTTCCAGCGGCGTCAGCGGGCGCGGCGTGGGGCTGGGCGTGACGTTGCCAGCATGGATCAGCAGTTGCTGCCCGATCTGCAGCGGCCAGTCGAGCTGCCAGTTGTTCAGCGCCAGAATTGTATCCACCTTCACCTGATAGGCGTCCGCGATGGTGTAGAGCGTGTTGTAGGCCGCCACGGTGTGGATGATCTTGCCGTCGGCGTCCGGCGTGCTCTTCTGAATCATACCGACCGGGGTGGGCGTGGCGTAGCCGACCGTGTCGGCGCCAGGGATGAACAGCACCTGCCCGACCTGCCG
>JAPKMQ010000002.1 GCA_026645875.1 Longilinea sp. | reverse complement strand
CAACCTGGAGCGCACGTATCTTCGCAACCGCGTTCGCCTGGATTTAATCCCCGTGCTGGAGGGCCTGGCGGCCGGCGCACGCCAGCGGATTTTGAACTTCTCGCATCTGGCCGCGGACGATCTGCAATTGATGGACGCGATAGAGGATGCGGCCTGGCAGAACTGCGTGGTGGAACATACCCCTGGCTCGATCCGTTTTGATCTGGCTGCGCTGCGAGACCAACCCGAAGCGCTGCAACGGCGATTGCTGCGCCGCGGGGCGGCAAAACTACGCCCGGTGGGGGATGGGTTATCGCTCAAGCAGTCGTTGCGCGCGGTCGAGCACCTTCAATCCGGCGCTCCCGGTCAAAAAATCGAACTCGGCGACCAACTCCTCCTGCGTAAAACCGCTGACATTCTTTTGATGGAGGATCAGAAGATGCCCCGGGATACCGGCCGTTTCCCATGCATGTTGGTGGCGGATCCGCTACCGGTTGCGCTCAACAAGCCGATCGCCCTGGGGGAAGGTTGGTTTTTGCTGGCCGAGGATTGCGACCCACCCAAACAAGGTGAATGGTCTCTGGCGCACGACGGCCTGCAATTGGAAGTCTGGGTGGATGCCGGTGCGCTGCCAGGCCCCCTCCACCTTCGGCGTTCACGCAGCGGGGACCGCGTTCAACCGCTGGGAATGCCACAAGGCAGTCAGAAACTTTCGGACTTCTGGATTAACCATAAGATACCGGCCGATGCGCGCAAGCATTGGCCGCTGGTGGTCTGCGGAGATGAGATTGTCTGGGTACCCGGTTTTGCGCCAGGCCACCAGGCGCGCCTTCGACCAACCACCGCCCGCAGTATTCACCTGGTTGTGCAGCGGAAAAAATAACCGGCGTCCACTTGGACGCCGGGATCTATTCAGGCAGCCACTTCGCCGGATAGCCTGCGCAATTTAAAATTGATTTCGCGCCATTGAATTTTCGAGATGCCCATTTTCTGGCGGATCTGGTCGTGCTCGATTCCGGCCCGCCAGTCGTTCAACACGCTTGTCCAGCGGCACATGTCGAAGGATAAATGCTTTTCCAGACCAGCTTCTTCGCCAAGGTCTTCCAACAGGTATTCCAGCCGGCGCGGCGACCACGGAAAGATGGTATCGCGCGGGGTGTATTGCGCCAGGTATTCGCGGTAACTATCCACCCATTCTGGCGTCAGGTCGATTTTGCGTTCCTTGTAGCGCGAGCGCGGGGTGGCGTAGCGGATGAAAAGGATCGGGCCGCCGGGACTTTCCAGGTCGATGTGGTTGACGTTGAGGGCCAGGCATTCGCCTTTTTTGATGCCCGTCGTCAGCAGAAGCATAAGTAGCGTGTATGGGCGCGCGTCCGGCTTTTTGGCAACGCGATATTTATGCGCCACCTCAATCACCCGCTGTTCTTCTTCAGGGGTCAGGATGATGGGCAGCGGGCTCATCACCGACTGCTGCAGCACCTTCTCGGCTGGATCGGGGGAAATCCGCCCGCTTTGCGCCAGCCAACGAAAGAACGCTTTGATGGAGGTGATGCGCCGGGCGAGACTCTTGGGGCTGCACGGGATGCCGCGCCCATTTTGAAGCCACTGCAAGAATTGATTGAGGTCCTTGGTGGTGATCGTGCCGACCGGACGGTCGGGGGGCATGTGCGCTGCAAGAAGTTGCAGGTCGCCAACGAAAGCTTTGACCGTGTAGGGAGAGCGGCTCTGATCGAGCAGGTACATTTCCCAGGCGCGAATGGCGGGGAGGAGCGGAGTGTTCGCAGTGATATGTGCAGCGGGTGAAGGTTCAGACATCGCTGGTTCCTTGCTGGTTTTTGCGTATAGCTTTCTTTGTTACAGTGTACATGATTTACTACCGGTTGTCAAATGGCAGTTCGTGTAGGTCATAAGGTAAAACTATCGCGCGGGTAATTGACTGCCCGCGCGATGGATCGAGTGCAAACCCAGTGATTAAGTTACTGCCCGTAGACTTCCTGCCTGATCAACTCCCAGATAGCCGGACGGTTTGGAATGAGCACCTGCGCGCCCAACTCGGTGACATATGGGGTAAGGTAATTGATCCCAATCAAATGCCGGCTGATGCGGCTGTCATCGCTGAGCAGTTGCGGGGCAATCCCTACCATGGGCAAGAGATCATCGATGCCGAGATCGGTTTCCACCGAACTGATGAACAGGCGGTATAGTTCAGGCGCGCGGGCAACCGCGTTCAGGCTCATCAGGCGGCGGAAGAAAGCTTCCATCACTTCCTGCTCCCGGCGGGTGCGGTCGAGATCGGATGTGGTGTAGCGGGAGCGCACGTACCACAAGGCGGTTTCGCCGTCCATCCAGGTCGCGCCGGAGGATATGCTGCAATAGCCTTCCCAGTCACGCACCGGCAGGTCACATTTGTCGCGCAGGTAAGCGCCTACGTAGACGTTGATCCCGCCGAGCGTATCCACTATGGCTTTAAAGCCGGAAAAATTGGTGATCATGTAGTGGTCAGGCCGTACGCCGAAGTTGTATTCCATGGTATCGGCGAGCAGCGGGAAGCCTTCATAGGCATACGGCGTATTCAAGCGGTCCATCCCGCGGCCGGGCACGAACACATACACATCCCGGGGAAAAGAGATCACGCTCACGGTGCCATTCTTTGTGTTAACGGATGCCAGCATGATCACATCCGTGCGCGATCCACCGCCGGGACGGAAATCGGATCCCAGGATCATGATGTTGACCTGGCCATCAGGCCTTTTCAGGTTATGGATGATCGGGCCGGATCCGTCAGCCTGTTCAGTTGGCGTCGCGGTGGGGCCGGGCTGGGTAGGTGGGATGGGCGGGGTGGTTGTGGCTGCACCAGGCTGGAAGGGCGTGGGTGTGACGGTTGCATTCGGGTCTGGTGTGACCAGTTGCCATGTATTGACAACCGGTACTGTGCCGGAACTGGTGCTGGCGAGGCCAGGCAAATTGCAGGCGATCGAAACCAGGACCAGGATTGAAAAAACGATTAATAATCTGCGCATGATGATCTCTTTTCCAGTTCACGCGCGCTCATGGCGCAGGGTAACTCGAATCGGTGGGTGTCACAGTCAGGTCGGCGGTTGCGGAGGGTTCCACAGTTTGTGTCTCAGGTGTAGACGTCAACGTGGGGATATTTGTTCCAGTCGGCGTCGGTGAAAAATCCGGGGTGCGGGTGGCCACGTTGGGCACATAGATGAATTCACCGGTGCGCAGGAAAGTAGAGTTTCCCATGCAATTGGCAAATTGCAATTGCGGCACGCTGACGCCGTAATCCAGGCTGATGCGAAAGAGTGTGTCCTGCGACTGGACGCGGTAAGATATCCATCCGACAGGCGGACCGCATGGAACCGGCGTCTGTGTCAGCGTGGGCATTGAAGTGCGCATGGCTTGGACAGGCGGCAGATAGAGCAGCGTTCCGGCCACCAGTTCGTCGCTGAGCAGGCAGTTGCCCTCGCGCAGTTGGTCCGGCGTCGCTGCGACCCTGGCTGCCAGATCGACCAAGGTGTCGCCAACCTGGACGGCATATTCCAGCCAGCCCGTGGGTTTGGCGCACGCAATTGTGGCGGTGGCGGCCGGACTGGCCTGCGCTGGTGTGGGCGTTTTTAGAATGGCCAGGCCGGTTGGAAAATCAAAGGGCATTTCGCCGGAATCCGGCTCTGCCGCAGGCGCTGCGGCTTGTTCCACCTGCGATATGATTAACGCCCCAACTACCACCAACAGAATCAATCCGGCGGAAAGGATGCCTCTGAAGAATTCGCGGGCGATGTTCATGCGGGCGGTTGTTTCAATACCTGGCCCGACTGCAACGGCAGCAGGATGCTGAAGATACTGCCTTCGCCGGGTGTCGAGTCCACCCAGATGCGGCCACCGTGCATTTCCACCAGGGTTTTTACGATGGACAGGCCAACGCCCGTATCGCCGATGCCCTGAATCAGGGCGTTTTCCGCGCGGTAACGGCGCGAAAACACCCGGGACAGATCCTCAGGCGCAATTCCGCCGCCGCAATCGGTCACATGAATTGCGACGGCCTGCCCATCGGCTGCCTTGTCCTGGATTTCCACCTGCAGGCTGACCGTTCCCTCGACGGGCGTGACCGCGCCGGCGTTCTGGATCAATTGAACCAGGACCTGTTGCAGGGCATCCCGGTCCGCGTGGATGGACGGCAGTGTCTCCGGAAGATCAAGTTGCAGGGTGATGGATTTATCCCGCAGGTAGCCGCTGGTCTCCGTGAGGGCCTGGTCAATAATTTCTTCGAGTTCAACGGCTTTCGGGTTGAAATCTTTGCTGCCGTGTTGCAGGTTGGAAATGCGCAACAGGTCGTCGATGAGCGCACGGAGGCGGTCGGAGGAGGATTTGATTCGCTCGAGAAACTTTCGTTGCAGTGCGCCAATGATGCCAACCGATTCGCCCAGCAACAGATCGGTATAACCGACGATGGAGGAGAGCGGCTGGCGCAATTCCTGGTAAATCGATGCGATCATCTCGCGCTCTTCATCTGGCAGGCGTTCGCCGTCAGCAGCCAGCTTTTCCAGATGTGCCGCGCGCTTATTGGCGTCGGCCAGTTGGTTTTGCAGCCGCGCCACCTCTTCCAGGGTCAACCGCATTTCAGCTTCCAGGAACTCTTTATCCTCTTCCGCCTGGGCAACCGGCTGGTTTTTCGTCAGCAACCGGCGCAGTTCTTCGTTTTCAGCTTCCAGGCGCAGAATGGCCTCCTGGGCCGCCTGCTGAACCTCCAGCCAGGTCGCCTGGTCAGATGGGGTGGCATTTTCGGAGGAGATTTGACCATCCAGTTTCAAACTTCGGGCTGAGGAGAGCTCCCGCGCTTGCGCAAGTTCGGCTTGCAGTGATTCCATTTGGCGCTGCAAGTCCTGAATTTCAAACTGACCCTGTTCGGCATTGAGATGAATTTCGGATTTTGCGGAAGCCCGTTGGATGACCTGGCTAAGCGATTCGGTCATGCCGGTGAGAAAATTTTGATCTTCCGAAGTCCACAAACGAGTGGAATACGGCGTTAGCAGGACCAACCCCGCACCCCAGGCGCCCGGTTGGGACATCAAAGGAACAGCCAGCAGATGACCGGATTCATTCAACCCGAACGCGCGTGCCAGACTTACCAGGTCCTGCGGGGGCGTGCCGTTGGTGGCAAGGCGCAAGGGTTTGCCGCGCGAAAGCGCGCTGAACAGGGCCGGCACCTGGCTGAGCGGAAGGTTTGCGCCGGTGATGGGCTCCTCCCGGATGAGATCATATCCACAATCGACCACCATACTGCCCAGATTTGACTCCATCTTGACCAGGAAGGTGAAGTCGGCCAGCATGGTTTGCGCTACGGCGCGGGTAAGCGCGATGCCTGTCTCCTGCGGCTCGGCCTGATTGGCAAGTTGCAGCCAGGCATAAATAGTCCTTGGATCGCCGCCCAGCCGTTTGCGACCTTCCACGTCCACGCCATTGGTGGATGGCAGGTCGGCCTGATTGGTTTCGCTATCGGTTGACAGCGCGGTTCGTTGCGCCAATGCGGGGAGAAGCGGAAATGCGCACAACAATGCCAGGCGAATGAAACCGGACAGGTCGGCATCCGTTTGAGTGAATAGCAGATGAGCGCCAATGCCGAAACCGGCCAGCAACAGGAATGCAACCCCGCTGCCCCAACGCGCAGGCCGGCTCAGTGCCAGGCCAATCATGCCGATGATGGCAAATGCCAGCGAACCGATCTGCCAGACCCAATCCAGCCACGAGCCATTAAACTGCAGCGCTGCGCCGGCTGCGCCCCAGGATGACCAGGAAAACACCAGCGCGATGATTCCCAACAAAGTTAAAATCGCCAGTCCGGCATCCGCCGCGCGGTTGCGGGCGGGAGCGGCCCACATCCAGATGATCCATGCCAGCGAGAGAAATTGCACGGCCCGGTCAAGCGGCGGCAGAAGCAAATGGGCATTGAACAGCCCCTGCCAGGCCAGTCCGCTGGCCAGGAACATGGCCAACTGAAAGACCAACACAACAGCCAGACCGAGCATTGTTCGGCGGTGGGTGGGCCTGGACATGCGTGCTGTGTTGAAAATGGCCGCCTGCAGGGCCATGACCACTGAAAAAGCAAGCACGGTATGGTAGACCAGGTTGCCTGGCGGCGCTGTTAACACATTGAGCAGTTGGGTGATTGTTGTTACCATCATCTAGTTAACCCTGATTTCATTACCCCTGAGGGGATTATAGCACGGACGGGAATCCTGTCGGGAGAATTCTCGATAAAGGTTGACAAATCTTGGATTTGCGATAAAATTCTGCCCGTTGAAAATGAATTGCCGAAGTGGCGGAACTGGCAGACGCGCTACGTTCAGGGCGTAGTGGGCATTACGCTCGTGAGGGTTCAAATCCCTCCTTCGGCACCTTGACCCCGTGATGAGCGGGGTCATTGTTTTTCTACTGGTCTTCAACTTGCAACCCTCGGGGTATTGGAGTAACATACGCATATGAAGAGCATCCAGTTCGACAAGAAACGCATCCTCATCATTGCTGGCCTGGTCCTTCTTTTTTTTCTGATGGTGGACCTGAATTCGCGCTTGAATGATCTGTACCGCCTGACCCGTGATCGAGATTCGATGCGCGCCGAAATTTCTGGGTTGACCAGCACCGCGGCGAGCATTGAAACGCAAATTGCTTTTGCGACATCGGAACTGGCGGTGGAGAAATGGGCCAGGGAGGAAGGCATGATGGTGATGCCGGGTGATCAGTTGATCGTGCCCATATCCCCTGCGGATGCAACCCCCATGCCAGTTATCACCGCTCCCACCGAGCAGGTGAAGCTGGAGAATTGGCAGGTCTGGTGGGCGCTCTTCTTCGGTGAATGACCAGCCACGTGAATGATTTGATCGGCCGCTACCACAGCGGCCGTTTTATTTATTCGGGGTCGCGGCCACCGCAGGTTGGCGCTGAATGGCCAGCAACGTGACGTCGTCGGAGATGGGTTCATTGCCGCGGAATTCAACAACGGATTTTTCAATCTCCTGAAGTAGAAAGTGCACGCCTTTGGCGGCGGTGGAGCGGATCACCCTGCGCAGGCGTTCCTCCCCATAGGTTTCGCCTGAAACGGAAAAACATTCCGTGAGCCCATCCGTGAAGAAGATCAGGCAATCGCCTGGCAGGATCACCAGGTTGTGATCGGAATAGTGCACATTCTCGAGCACGCCCAGAGCAATCTCGCCCTTGGGGAGCTGCTCCAATTCGCCGCTGGCCGAACGCCACAACAAGGCGCGGTTGTGGCCGGCATTGGCGCACAGCAGTTGGCCCTCCACCGGATCAAGCAAGGCATAGACGGTTGTCACGAACATGCCGCTCTGCGAATCCATCATCAGCAGGTTGTTCACCCGGTCGAGCACGCGCCCGGGCGAGGCTGTGTTTTGCATAAATGCCCGGATGAGGGTCCGCGTGACGGTCATGTACAGAGCGGCTGGCAGGCCTTTGTCCGAAACATCCGCGATTACCAGGCCAAGAGTGCCTTTGCGCGAATGGAACACGTCGTAGAAATCACCGCCCACCTGGCGGGCCGTCTGCCAGCGGATGTCCAGATCCCATCCGGGCAGGGAGGGCAATTCGCTGGGCAGGAAGGTGCGCTGGATCTGACGCGCGAGCTGGATTTCCTTATCCAGCCGTTCGCGTTCAACCATTTCCTGGTTGAGGCGTTCGTTTTGGATCGCCAGGGAAACCTGTTGCGCGATGCCGGTGATGATTTCCAACCGTTTTTCGTGAAAAGAGATGCTGCTGTGTGTTTCCTGGGTGAGCATCACGCCGTAAACTTCGCCCTTGACCGAAAGCGGAAAGCCCAATGCCCAGGCGCCGTTGGCGGATTGCACCGGAGTTGGCATTTCGCCCGGCGATAGGCAGGGCAGGTTATTCCATTCGGTAGGTGGAAAAGCTGGATCGGGAAGCCGGCAAGCGGAGGGCGAGTCCGTCTGGACCGTCTGATCCAGCAGCGCGAATTCACCAGCGGCGTAAGATTGACCCATCACCTGCTGGTCCAATGGGCGTTGGCCGGTGAAAGCCTGCGCCGCGACGAGCCGCTTGCGTTCCCGGTCCCACAGGTAGATGATGCATGCGTCGATGCCGACCAGGATAGGCATCAGGTGGCCAATGGTATCCAGGATGTCGGTCAGGTTGTTCTGGCTGACGACCGCCTGAGCCACCTGCAGCAGAACTGCCGTGACGTAGGCTTCCTCCTGGCGGACCTCCAGCAACTGAATGTTTTCGACGGCAACGGCCGTCTGGTGGGCAATGCCCTGCAGGATGGCCAGGGTCTGCTGGTTGAAGAACTGGTGGAACCCTGGAAGGTCGTCGTTCTGGTGCCCCACCAGCATCGCGCCGGTGATTTCCTGGCGGGTCATCAGCGGAATCAGCACGAGCGTTCCGCCTTCGCCAGTGGCGGCTTCGGGCAGCAGCAGTTCGGTGTTCGCGTCTGTGATAAAAACCGGGGCCTGGGTCAGGCGCAATTGCTGAAAACCGGGAGCTTCCGATTCATAAAATGGTGTAACGTTCTTTTCGAGGCCCTCAATCCCGAACAGGTTTTTCAGGATGAAAGCCTGCCGATTGGAGTCAAAGAGGAAGATGGCACAATTCTTAATACCCACCAGGAGGGGGGTAAGACGCGTCATGGTTTCGAGCAGGTCGTCCACCGTGTTCAGCGCCTGGCAGGCTTCGGCCACCTGCAGCAGAACGGTGGATACCCAGGCTTGCTCTTGCGCGTCGGCGAACAGGCGCGCATTTTGAATGGCCGACGAGGCATAGCTGGCGAAGGTGGCCGTCATGGCGCGGGCTTCCGAGCCATACCGCCCGTAGGTGGAATGGGCAAGCGTAAGTACCCCCAAAGGCTGGTCGCCTGCCATGAGGGGTGCGGTAATCGAGGAATATTCCGGAGCAAAGTTCATCACCGCGCCCAGTGGACCCAACGGATCGCTGGGGCGGCGGATGATCGGCTCGGGGCTTTCAAGCGCGGCCTCCAACGACTGGTTGATGGTAGGGTTCTCCTGCCGAATGTGTTGCATGTTTTCAAGCGTGAAGCCATGCGCATAGGCAAGTCTCAGGCGGTCGCCCGGCCCCTGATCGCGTGGATCCTCCTCGTAAAGCCAGATGGCCGAAGCGTTGCAGGGCAGGTTCTTCTCCAACTCCAGCAGGATGCTGTTGAGCAATTCATCCAGCCCGACATCCGCGTTAAGCAGATTGGCCACATCGCGGAAGCTGTCGGCAACCTGGCGGCGCCATTGTTCAGAGCGGTACAGGGACGCATTTCGCAGCGCGATGGCGATGGACGCGGACAGCGCCTCGAGGATGGACACATCCTTTTCGTCAAAGGCGTTGCACGCAGTGCTTTGAATATCCAGGATGGCTTGCGTTTCGCCGCCGTAGGAAAGCGGAAGCGCGACTTCCGAGCAGATGTCAAAGGGCGGCAATTCGGAGGAACGGTAAAGCGGTTCTTTTTGGACGTCGTTGGCCAACAAGACCTTGCCGGTGCGTGCCACCCACGGAATGATCCCGACCGGATCATCCAGCGAAACCTGGTTTTGCTGTTCGCGCAAAACGTTGCTTCGCGGGCCGCTGCCTGCCCAGTAAAAGATCAACCGCCGGCCCGGATGGACCGAATACAGATGGACAAAGGGGTAGCCAAACCGCTTTTGAATGGTTTCGACCACCGTTTCCAGCAGTGTATCCAGATCCAGAATGGAAGTGAGGGCATGGGTGATATCAATTACGGCTGAGATTTGCTCGGCGCGGCGCTGCACATCCGAGTACAGGCGCGCGCCATCCACCGCGGTGGCGATATTATCCGCCAGAGCGCGCAGCACCGTCC
The DNA here is from genome assembly GCA_026645875.1 of Longilinea sp. Classification (GTDB taxonomy): domain Bacteria; phylum Chloroflexota; class Anaerolineae; order Anaerolineales; family Anaerolineaceae; genus Longilinea. The sequence goes on along the minus strand of JAPKMQ010000002.1, from coordinate 29,631 downwards.
GATCGAGTTCGTGAAACGCGTCAGGCTGGTCGCTCTGAATATCCAGGACGCCCAGGACCCGCTGATCGATCCTCAGTGGGAAGGCAACCTCCGATTGGGTCTCGGGCAACGAATCAATGAATCGATAGTGAGGATCCTGATGGACATTTGGAACGTAATACTCCTCTCCGGCCTGCACGGTGTACCCGATGATACCCTCGCCGACCCGGGCATTGAGGACGGTCTGGCGGTTTTCCTGGGCTTGCGTAGCGCTGGCGCGAAATTGCAGGAAATCGCCGCTGGCATCCAGCGTGAAAATGGCGACGTAGTAATACGAAAAGGTCTTTTGAATCAGTTCGGTGACGCGCAGGCACAGCTCGTTGAGATCGGTCACGTTGGCAATTTGCGCAGCTACCGAACGTACCAGGGTGAGTTGATCGGAACGCCAATTTTTTAGTGATACCTGGCGGAAGATTTGCAGAGAGCTGGCCGCATGAGCGACCAGGCCTTCCAGGAAGCTGATCTCTTCCTTACGGAATGCCGGGCCTTTTTCGCGGCGCGCGGCCAGTACACCCAGCAGGCTGCCCTGGGAAATGATTGGCAGGGACAGTTCGCGGGGAGGATTACCCCCGGCACGGTGGCCGCCGTTGGCCGTCCCGCTGCCCGCATAGTGGTCATCGTACACCTGCCTGACGATCTCAGGCGCGTCTGGCGACGGGATGAGCAAGACATCGGGCTCGTTGGGGAGGGGATAATGCGCATCCGACAGCCACACAACCGCCTGTGCGCCGAGCAATCGTTCGACAGTTTCGGCGATCAGGGCGCATTGCGCAGCCGTATTGGGCTGAGCCAGGAGCGATTCGCCCAGGTGAAGAAACTGTTTCCACTCCGGAACAGCAGCCAACCCGGGGGAAACCATCAGGATTGTTTTTCCTTGAACTTGGACATCGTCAACGTGTTGCTACCGGGTTTAAATTCAAAATCCACATCATCCATCCACTGACGAATAAAGTAGAGCCCCAGGCCGTGGTCAGACCGCTCTTCCAGGGACGAATTTAAATCTGGATTTTTGATGTTTTTTGGATTGAAGGGGCGGCCCGTATCGCGCAGGATAATGGTCAACCCCTTTTTAGTGATCGTGCAGCTACACTCGATATCGCCTTTGCCTTCGCCGCCGTAAGCATGTTCGATGATGTTGGCGCAGGCCTCATCCACCGCCGTTTCGACGGCGTAAATCTGAAACGAACTTAACCCGGCTTCTTGGGCCGACATCCGAACAAAATCCGCGATCATCGGCAGACTGTCGAACCGCCCAGAAAAGGTGAGCGTTGTCATCCAGGTGAACTCGTCGCCGTCTAGAAATTTCCAACGGCCGAGGTTGCATCCGCGAATATCTTGAACAGCGGCGTGAAACCGGCCAGATCCAACGTGGCGGCGATATTCGCCGGAACGCCGGAAAGCACAATTTCGCCCCGGTTATATCGGCGGCAGGTCTTTTGCGTACTGATGAGCGCGCGCAGGCCAGCGCTGGAGATGAAATCCAATCCGACCATGTCAACCACTACCCGGTAACGTCCCGCTTCCGTGATCTTCGTCAATGCTTCAGACAACAACGGCGCGGTTGAACTGTCCACGCGGCCGGTGACTTTGACAACATCGCAATGTTTAAACTGGGTATGCGTAATTTCCATCGAATTCCTCCGAAGAAGGATGTTTGATAAGGGTTGACAGATAAGGTGATTATATCATGCCTGATTCATGGTAAACTCAAAGACAAGCTGATTTTCAGCAATTCACGGTCAAGAGTTTGTATTCTTGAATCCAGACGTTGTGTCGACCAGGAACCAAACCTAACCAACACAGGAAACACCAATCATGAGTGGAAAAAATACACCGCAAAGCGTTTTTGATACATACAAAAAAAGGCAGCAAATGATGCCATTCCTCATTGGAGGGCTGGCCGTCATTTTGGTGGCTGTCGGTGTCATTCTGGTAGTGGCGTGGCTGACCGGTCCCAACAAGCCAGCGCTGTTTGCTACGGCAACCCCGACCGCCACATCGACCGCGACACCCACCCCCGAAACGCCAACCGCAACCCTCACCCTCACGCCGACCATCACCGAAACGCCAACAATCACGTTGACGCCGACGGTCAGCGGGCCGTTTGAATACACCGTGCAGGAAGGTGATACTTGCTGGAGCATTGCGCAGAAATTCAATGTGCTCCTGGACGTGCTGATCGCGCTGAATCCGGATACCGACTGCGCCCTGATTAAACCCAATGAAACGGTTTTAATCATCCCGGCTCCGGATACCGAGCTTCCGACGGCCACGCCGCTGCCCGAAGGTTTCCGTGGGACGATCAACTACACCGTCATCACCGGCGACACGCTGCAGAGCATCGCCTCCAAGTTCAATTCGACGGTTGAGATCATCGTCTTCGATAACAAAACGATTATTACCGACGGTGTCACCATTTATGCCGGTACGGTGCTGAAGGTGCGCGTGAACATCGTCACGCCCACGCCGACACGCGCGCCAACGTCCACGCCGGCCTTCCGCGGCACGCAATCCACGGCAACGCTGGCCCCGACGGTCCCTGTGCTTACAGCTACCGTTCCCTAACCAACGGATTTCGCGTTTCCATCCGCCCCCGCTTCCGTAAGTGGAAGCGGGGGTTTTAAAAAGAGCCCTCCTGGCTGAGAACTACCTGACCTCAGGCAATGTCCCCTTTGAACGTCCGCCGAAAGATCATCCTGCTGCTCACCGGCATCACCGTGGTGCTGGGCACCGTGCTTGGCGTGCGCAAGTACGCCGGTATGCCCGCACCGGACTTCGTGCTGCCCGCCGGCGACCAGCCGGGCGTTTTGGGCCCGCTGATCCTTGATTTTCAGCAGGCCGTCGCAAAGGAAAAGGTGGAACCGTACCTGTCGGTGGAGCCGGAGGTGCCGGGGAACTGGCGGTGGGAGTACAACCGCGCCGTTTTTTGGCCCGCCGGGGCGTTACAGCCCGGCCAGGTTTACTCCGTGCGCTTGCAGCGGGGCGCTTCTGACTCGTTTGGGCGGATTTTGAGAGACAACTTGAGCTGGCCTTTCACGCCGCGGGCAGCCAGCATCGTTTATCTTGGAGAGGCGGCCAGCCGCCCGGAAATCTGGCTTGCCGATGGAACGCAAAGCCAGCCGGTTGCAGTGACTGATACTGGCGGAAGGGTCCAGGATTTTGCAGCGTATCCGGGCGGCGAGCACATTGTTTACAGCGTGCAAAACGAGCAGGGCGGGGCGGATTTGTGGGTGATTCACCGCGATGGAAGCGGCGCCCAACGCCTGCTGGATTGCGGCTCAGATGCCTGTTTGCAACCCGCGGTGGCCCCGGACGAAACCGTGATCACTTTTTCGCGGCGCACGCCGAGTGCTCCGCTGGGTGAAATCTGGATGTTCGACCTGACCAGCGGAAAGAGCGAACCGCTGTACGCCGATCGGACGATCACGGGCATCGAGCCGGATTGGTCTCCGCACGGGCAATATCTGCAATTCTACGATCCCGAATTCGCCGAGATCCGCGTATTGGATTTACAGGACGACCGTGTGATACTCATCCCCACCAACCAGCAGGCAGTCGGGGCGTGGTCGCCGGACGAGCAAAAATTGTTATTCACCCGAGCTGAAAGCAGCGAAGCCGGATTGCCCTTCGTGCGCATCTACCAAGCCGATTTGGGCTCAGGTGAGATCACGTTGTTGGAGGCAGCCGACCTGGGAGATGTGGATGTCAGCCGGCCTATATTTTCGCCGGATGGTCAAACGCTGGTAATGGCGCTGCGGCCGCTGGCGGGGGCGCAGAACAAACAGCTCTGGCTGGTGCAGTTGGACGGCAGCGGCGTTTTGCCGATCACCGACGACCCCAGGGCTTCGTTTGCCGCCTACGCATGGGACCCGGCCGGCGGATGGCTGGTTTTTCAACGGTTGCAGCTTGAATCGTCGCAATCCAGGCCGCAGGTGATGCTCTGGAACCAGGACGATGGATCGATTTCGCCGGTGGCGGAGGATGCCGCCTGGCCGCAATGGCTGCCTTGATGGCACCCATGATGGCTGCCTTGAGAATCAGCCGCCCAGCGTGATCCGGATATCCTCGCGGACGAGCGCGTCGGAGTCGCTGCCTGCGGCCTGTTCCAAAATGGGAATGGCAGTCTGCGGATCCAACCGGTTGGCAGCCCAGGCAGCCGCACCGCGGATGAGGCCTTCCGGCTCTGTTTTGAGGAGATCCAGCAGGGCTGGCGCGGCGGCAGCGTCGCCTGCGTTGCCCAGCGCGATGCATACGTTGCGCAGGTAGCCGCGGCGTTTGGTTCGCCGGACCGGGCTGAGGTGGAATTTTAGATTAAACCCGCGTGCGTCCAGGCGCAGTTCGTCCAAAAGCACGGGCGCGGCCACATCGGGGCGCGCCTGAAAGGCATCCTCAATAGGGTTGGTGAGGGCGAAACGGTTCCAGGGGCAAACCTGCTGGCAAATATCGCAGCCGAAGATCCAGTTCCCCAACTGCGGCCGGAGAAAATGCGGGATGGGCCCTTTATTTTCAATGGTCTGATAGGAAATACACCGCGATGAATCGAGCGTGCGGTCCTCGCGGATGCAGCCGGTCGGGCAGGCTTCAATGCAACGGCGGCAGGTTCCGCAGTGATCAGCCCGGAACGACACATCCGGCTCCAGGTTGAGGTCCAGGAATAATTCGGCCAGAAAAAAGTAGGAGCCAGATTGGGGGGTAATCAGACAGGTATTCTTACCTTGCCAGCCAAGCCCGGCGCGCTGCGCCAGGTCGCGCTCGAGGATGGGGCCAGTGTCGGTGTAGGCACGTCGTGTGACCTGGCAACCCAGCCGTACTTCAATCCGGTCTGCCAGCAATGCGAGCCGCGCAGGGATGACATCATGATAATCCGTTCCCCAGGCGTAGGAGGCCACGCGTCCGGCGGTGGGATCCACCGCTACACGGCCAGATGCAGCGTAAGGCATCGCCAGGCTGAGGACAGATTTGGCTGCTGGAAAGATGCTACGTGGATCGGCGCGCTTTTGCTGGCTGAGCGGAGCCGCCAGATAGCCCATGCCGGCATGCATGCCGGAAGCAATCCAGGCTTCAAAAGTCTCCAGGTGCGGTGGCGGATCGAGGCTGGTTATGCCGGCAAACGGAAAGCCGAGGCGCTTGGCCTCGGCTTTGATCCATTGTTTGATGTCCATGTCCGTGCTGCCGCAAAGCAGATTACGGCGCCGTAGTGCCGGTGGCAGTCGGTTCGGCGGTGGGGGCGGTAGTGGCAGTGGGTGCGGCGGCTCCAGAGACTTTGAAATTGTAGGACAGCCCGCGGCCAAAGTTGGTGCCGTCGGCATTGGTGAGCACCCACAGGGTGTTGTGATCACCGGCGGTGGACGGTGCTTTGAGCTGAATGGTCAAGTCAATGGTTTCGCCAGGCTTCACCTCTTTGCCAAAACTGATGGTCTGGCCGTTGAAGCAATACGCGGTGGTGTAGCAGCGCACCAGATAATTGGCTTTCCATGTATTGTTACCGGTATTTTTAACCGTCCAGGTTACTGAAAAGTCCTGGCCCGCGGAGAAAGTGGCTGATGCCGAAACGCCGATCACTTCAGCGAGGTCAGGGGCGGCCTGCTTGGTGGCGGTGGTCGTTACAGCGGGCGTGTTGGTGACGTTGGATGTGGGTGTAGTGAGCGTTGGCGTGGCAGTCGGTTCAGGGGTATTGGTTGGCGTGCTGGTGGGTTTGGCAGCAGCGGTTTGGGTGAGGCCAGCCTGAACCGTACCGGCGACCTGCGTGCGAATTTCTGCGGGGTCGGCGGTGGGAGTTGCGGCCGGGGCGCAGGCCGCCAGAATCACAGCAGCTGCGATGAGAACTAACGGACCGGCCAATTTTTTTAGTGCGAACATGCGAATTTCCTCCAATTGCAGTACAAAAATACATTCGGCCGCGCAGGCCGAATGTTTATTTTCAATTCGGATGGGTGAATTGTCAAGGGTTTAATCAGAATCGGGGGTCGGTGTGACAAGCCATGTATCGGGTGAAGGTGTGGCCGGCAGGTCCAGGTCAAAGCCGTATTTCTCATAGAATGAGAAAAAAGTGGTCGCACCGGGATTGATGCTGATCTTTGATCGATAGCGCGTGCTGTCGATCTGGATGGTAATGTAATAATCACCGGCCGGTAAATCGCTCAGAACCATGTTCTCCCGGTAGTAATCATCCTGTACCACCGAGGTGGGGCCGTAGGTGCGCACCGACCAGGTCTGACCGCTCCGTGGGGAATACACACTGATCTCCTGCTTGGTGATTGGCAGCCCGTGACTATCCATCACCCGCCCGGTCAACACCCCCCAACCCTGCGGGGGCGCCAGCCACAGCTCAGGGTTCCGGGAGGCATAAAATGAATTGGTCTCAATGCGGACTTCAAAGTGCAAATGCGGGCCGGTGGTAAACCCGGTGTCGCCCACCAGGCCAATGGTATCGCCAGCTTCGACGCGTTGCCCCAGGTATGCCTTGACCTCGGACATGTGCGCGTAAACCGTGTAAAGCTGGCGTCCCTGGTACCCAAAATCATGGCGGATCACCACTGCCAGACCGTAGGGATCGCTTTCGTTGCCCGCCCCGCTGTATAAACCGTACCCGGTCCAGGTTACCTTCCCGGCCGCGGCGGCCAGGATGGGGGTCCCGGTGGGGGCGTCAATATCGATGCCGGTGTGAACGATATCTGAGTCGGCAAAAATGCCGCCGTAGCGGTAATCGGCCAGCGGCCAGTTGATCTCGTCGGCGGCAATGGGACGGCTGAAGTAAAAATGGTCGTTCTGGCTGAGCGCCCAGGGCACTTCATAGAGCGGCGGGCGCCACAGCGAAACCGGTTGCGAGCCCGGGGTGGGGAAGGTGAAACGGAGGGGCTCTTCGCCTGCATGGAGTAAACTGGCCTCGGCTGGCGTGGGTTCCACCGCGGGGGCGGAGTCGGGCGTGCTGGTTGGCTCTGCCGGGGTTGGAGCCGCTGGCTGAGGGGCAGAGCCCTGGCAGCCGCTCAACAGCCCTGCCAGCACCAGCAGAAAAACAATCGGGCGGGCTTTCATGGTGTGGGTGTGGATGCCGCGGGCGTCCAGGTGGGGCGGAAGGTGGCTGTTGGCGTCACCGGGGTGACGGTTGGCGTGCTGGTCTGATAATACCGCCGGCCAGGCCAGGGCGTGCGCGTGGGGGTGAGCGTGGTGGTGGGCGTGGGCACGAAGGTCGGCGTGGCAATCGCTTCGACCGGGTATAGCTGCGCCATGGCGTTCTGCCAGTTCAATCCGCCGGTGACGACGAACTGGTTGACGCGGGCGGCCGCGTAGTAGGTGCGCCAATTGACCAAAGCGGGCAGCCTTTGCCAGCCGAAGCGGGAGGCCAGATCGGTGATATCCACCCAGTAGCCCTGTGGAATGGGTGCAAACGCGCCGCCTTGCTCATAGGCCTGGGTGTTGCCACTATGGCGGGCATCCAGGTCCCAGGGATGCACCAAAAGCGGAATGCCCTGCGACCCATCCTGGTACCGCGTGCGGGCATAGATCCGCCAATAAGTCAGTCCGTTGTAATCTTCGCGCACCGCCACCAGCCACCCGGCGGAAAATGGCAGGGGGTTGAGCGCGAAACCTCTGCCGGTGTACAACCAATCCTCAACCATGCCTGGGGAGGGCGGCTCGGTCAGCGGGTAGTAGGCATTTTCCAGGCTGGATAGGACATCCCACCCGGTCAGTTCAGCGATTTGAGTCCTGAGCGCGTTGAAGGATTCATCCAGCGAATCGATCAGATAGGGATACTGGACGGCCACATCTGGCAGCTCAACCAGCGCGGCCCGGCCGGCTGGCGAAACCGGTGAAACGGTCAAAGCAGGCGACCAGAGCGTGGGGAGCGTGTCGGCGGTTGTACTGTTCCCCAACGATGCGCGCAACACATCGGCCGACTGGCCGCTAAGCCAGAGCATGCCGTGCATCTGGGCAGGCAGCGGCGTATAGGCCAGGATCTGCGCGCCGGATGGAACCGCGTACGCGGTGATCGCTTCCTGATTGGGGCTGGGAATGCGCGCCAGCAGGGCGCTTCCATCCGATTTCCAGACGGGCTCCTGCCCGACACCCAGCAGCCGGATGGCGCCGTAATAATCCATGCTGTCCCAGAGGACAATTGAGCGGCTGCCGGAACGGTCCACATCCCAGGCCAGGTATCGGCCGTCCGGCGACCAGGCGGGCTGGCTTTCGGTGGTCTGGGCCGACTGGCTCAGGTTGGCAAAGCGGTCGTCGATGCGGTCCAGCGCCGCGGTCCAGATTTCATCTTCGCCGGAACGTGCGGAAACAAAGGCGATGGTGCGGCCTTCAGGAGACCAGGCGGGGGAATGATCCGGGCTGGGATCGTCGGTAAGTTGGATGGGCGCGTCGCTTAAATTGGCCAGCGATTGCAGGTAAACATCCAGATTATTATTGCGGTAGGCTTCGTAGGCCAGCCATTGACCGTCCGGCGACCAGCTCGGCGAGCCTTCATATTCCGGCGTGTCGGTCACGCGCTGCACCTGGCCGCCGTCCAGCGTCAGAATGTACAAATCCCAGTACCCATTGCGTCGCGAACTGAACGCCACCTGGCGGCCGTCCGGGCTCAACGCGGGGTTGCAGTCTTCGCCGGCCTGGTTGGTAAGCCGCTTGAGGGACTGGGTGAGCGGGTGAAAAATGAAGAAATGCGCGCTGGCGCCATCGCCGAGAGAAATTAAAAACACATCGCTGCTGGCGGAAATAACGGCAGACGCGGCCGGGGTACCTGCTGAAGCCGCCTCAAGGGTGGATTGGACGGTAGGGGAAGGCGATGCGGTGGGGGCCTGCCCGGTGGCAGCCTGGGCCTCAGGCTTGGGTCCTTCGGCGCGCAGGGTTGGCCATCCGACCACGAACAAATAAACCACGTTCGCCATGATAAGCGCCGTCAACAGCAGCAGTAGAATCCGTTGCGTGGCGGGGGGGCGTTGATTCATAATCGATCCTGGCAGACATTCTCTGGTGAGGTTTGCCGGCGGTTTGACTGACTTTTCACCCTTCGATTGTAGCATTCATGATTCTTGTGCGTCAATGCAGCCAGTTTGCGCTTGCTTTACAGTTTTGTTTGAGGGAGTAGTAATACTTCGTTGTTGAATGAATAAGTTGGCCTGATTTCAGCATGGATTTAAGGTGCAAAATCCGATAACTTCAATATAATATAGATACCGGCTCAACGCAGAAGGGGACATCCCAAAGTCGCCGGTCCTTACCTTTAGATTACCGTTATTCAGCCTGTTTTAATTCCCCCGGGTTTGTGGTCTCGCTTCCGAAGTGCAATTGGAGGTCTGTTTGTGTTCCCCATAGGACAATCCGACAATCTGCAGGTCGTTGCTTTTGTCGTGATGGATGTCAACCAATTTCGTTGCCTGTGTCCCGAACACGGGCAGTCCTTTCCCCTGGATTTCTCTTAACTTAAAGGAGGTGCTACCAATCGAAAATCCCCGATCCAGTAGGTACCCAGAGAACTACATTTGATAAAAATCGGAGGAAATGGAATGAAAAGCAACTTATTTAAGGTCGTCGCGATTTTGATGATCCTGACATTGGCGCTTCCGGCTGGTTTCTCGGTCCAGGCGGCAGCGCTTTTAGCGCCGGGCGATGTGTCCTTCACCCTTCTGCACACAAACGACTACCACGGCCAACTGGAAAACAAAGTGGGTTCAAGCTCGAACCCCGGCGCGGCCCGCGTAGCCAACGTGATCCAGACCATCCGCACCGCCAAAGAAGGGCTGGGGCAGGATGTGCTGCTCTTTGATGCTGGCGACATGATGCAGGGCAGCCTGCTCTCCAACATTTACAAGGGCGAACCAGTCATCGATTACTACAAATTGATTGGTTACGATGCGGTCACCTTTGGCAACCACGAATTCGACTGGGGCCAGGCGACGCTGACCGACCGCGCCGTGCAAGCGGCGGATGATACCGATCTCACCAAAAAGGCTTTCCCGCTGCTGGCGGCCAACATCACCGCCAAAGTGGGAACTTCCTGCGATGGATGGGATCCGGCGGTCATCACCAACGGCACGGACAATTACACGATTGAACCCTACACCATCTTTGAGGTTGGTCCGGCCGACAACCTGGTGCAGATCGGCGTGATTGGCGTCAGCTCGGTTGAAACGCCCTACATCACCGTTGTCACCGCGACCGAAGGCCTGTGCTTCAAGGATCCGGCTCAGTCCATCAGCCACTACTATGCCGACATGCTTGCCGACGGCGCTGATTTCATCGTTGTGCTCAGCCACAACGGTTTCACCGACGGCGGCTATGGCTACGGCTTCCCGGTGTACGGCGACCAGACTCTGGCTGCCCGCCTGAACACTGCCGGTACCCCCGCCAATATCATCATCGGCGGACACAGCCATACCAATATGACTTCGCCGACCATCGTTGGCAACACCTATATTGCCCAGGCTTACTATAACGGCCGCGTTGTGGGACAGTTTGATGTTACCTACAATTCCACTTCGCACACTTCAACAATTGCCTGGACCCGCAATGGGGTTGACCCCAATGGCACCGCCTACGCGCCGGTCGCTGACCTCGTCGCGGCCTATGCAACCGATGAAGATTACGTGGAACTCATCAACCAGGAAATCGGTTGGACCCAGGTTGACCTGACCCGCAACTACAATGGCGACGGCATGATGGGCGCATTCATCCAGGACGCTGTCTACGGCGATCTGAATACCGACGCTGAACCGCTCAACGATGTCGATATGGTCTTCAACAACCCCGGCGGCATCCGCACCGATCTGTGCGCCGGCACACCTTGTGTTACTGGCTTGCTGCCCGCACCGTTCCTGCTGACCTACGGCAACATGTTCACCATTCTGCCGTTCGGCAACGCCACGGCAGTCGGTGACATGACCGGCTGGCAGATCCGCGAACTGCTCAACCAGAGCGCCAGCCTGTTCAAGGGCACGCTCTCGATTGCAGGCGTCCGCCACAAGTTCTACTGCTACTCAGAAACCACCACTTCTCAGAATCCCTGCGCTGTTCCGTGGGCCTGGGGCGCGTATGACATCGAGGTGTTGGATAAAGCCACGGATACCTGGCTGCCGCTGGACCTGGAAAAAGTTTACCGCGTGGCCACCAACGAATTCCTGGCCCCCGCCGGGCAGGATGGCTTCACCCCGTTCAAGTACATGACCAACATCACCTACTGGGGTGACATGCTGGATAACGTGAACCGGTACGTCGCTGCCCATTACACCCAGACTGCGCCATACACCGGCCCGGATGGTGACGGCACGCTGGATGGCCGCATTACACAGGAAGGTGACAACCTCTCTGGTCCGATCGTTCCGATCACCATCCTGCATCACAACGACTCGCACGGCCGCCTGCTGCAATCCGGCAGCACGCCTGGTTACACCAACCTGGTGACCGCAATCAAGCAGGAACGCGCCCATAACCCCAACCGCACCATCCTGCTCACCGCTGGCGATAATATCCAGGGCGACTCGATGATGTACTACTTCAAGAGCGCCGGCCTGGGCTATGCTGCTGACGGCACGCCGCTGCCGGCTGAACTGCAGATCAACCCGTTGATCAAGGCCTTCAATACGATGGGCTATGCTGCCATGACCCTGGGCAACCATGAGTACAACTTTGGCAGCGAAATCTTCAGCACGCTCAGCCAGGCGAACTTCCCGCTGTTGCAGGCCAACGTCAGCGACACGGGCGCTTACGGCCTCGACCTGGTGCCTGTGCGCGATTTTGAGCGCGTCTCGGTCGGGCCAGAAGCTATCACGGTGGCCATCCTGGGTATCGGCAATCACCGCATTCCCAACTATGAGCTGCCGAGCAACATCCCCGGCCTGACCTTCCAGAATCCGATCACCACGGCGCAAGCCCTGGTACCTGGACTGGCTGATACCAGCGAAGTGCTGATCGCGCTGACGCACATCGGCTTCACCACAAACCCGAGCAACCTGGAAGTGGATAACAACGTTGATACCTACTTGGCCCAGCAAGTCTCCGACATTGATGTGATCGTCGGCGGCCACAGCCACACCGCCCCCAGCGGGCAGTTCCTGGATAAGCCGTACCAGTACCTGCCCACCACACTGGTGGCCCCGGACGGCGATGCCGTGCTGGTTTCGCAGGCCAATCGCTACAACACATACCTGGGGCAGATCGTTCTGGGCATGCGCCAGAAAGCCACCTCCGGCATCGATGCGTATGAACTGGTTTCGTCGACCGGTAAGGCTATTGCGATCACCACTTCCGCTTATCCGGAAGATGCCGCCACCAAGGCTCTGCTGCAACCGTATGCTGACCTGTTGGCTGCCTACAACAATACGGTGATTGGCTCCACCATCACCCCCATTGACACCGACCCCGAAGCCTTCACCCAGGAAACCAACGGCGCCAACCTGCAAGCAGATGCCTCGGTGTGGAAGCTGGAAAAGGAATTGGGCATAAACATCGACTTCCATCTGTCTGGTGCCATGACCAACCGGTTGATCGCCGCCAGCGCCACTCCGTCCACGCCGTACCAGTTGAAGATCTCGGACATGTTCTCAGCCATGCCGTATGAGAACTCACTGGTGGTGTTTACACTGAACGGGCCGCAACTCAAGACGCTGCTCGAGCGCGCCTACCGCAACTACTATTACTACAAGTATGTTCCGGGTTACGGCGGCTACTCATACTACACCACCTGCATGATCGACATTGACTCGGCTGGAACAATCACCTATGGTGACACCTACCCGATGCTGCCGAACGGCAACAATGTGGTCAGCCTGGAGGCAAACGGCGAGTTTGTCGACTTCACCGATGCCGATACCTACTACAACGTCTCCACGGTCAACTACCTGGCAGCCGGATCGTGCAACAACAATAACGCCGGTGTCACGCTGTGGCCGTTGGATCAGATCATTGCTGACACGCAATACTATGTGCGCGACTCGGTGGCTGAGTACATCCAGAGCGATGACACGGCCGACCCGATCGACCCGAAGGTTGAGGGTCGCCTGGTCTTCCTGCTGATGAATCGCTACCTGTTCCTGCCGACCCTGCTCAAGTAATTTCCACCTTCGGTTATCAATACCGATTGATTTTGCAGCCAGCCCGGCGTAAAAACCGGGCTGGTGTTTTTTTATTGGTCTAGAGCTAACGTGAATTTACAACTGCTCTGCGTGATCGTACCCTTTTCCGGGTAACTGAGCTCGACCTCCAGGCGGTATTCTGGCTGTGGTTCCGGGTCGCGCAGGTGCATGGTAAGAACGAACTGAAAATCTATATTCTCAATAATGGAAATGTGACTTACCTCGCGGTCCTGCGGATCGAGGATCACCATTTCCAGATTGGGCGGCTGTTGGAAAGGCGTGAGACTGACATGCACGCGCACCCGGCGGCCGTCCGGCCAGGGTTCAACGTGAACGTCCAGGAAACGCACTTCCTCGGGCGGAAGGGCATCTTCGTCTTGTTGGAATGGATTAAATCGCTGCATTCAGGGTTCCTCGCTGGCCTGATTATACCAATCCATGCGCTACAAGAAAAACCAGCCTCACCGCGCGCGGCAAAGCTGGTTGATATTGATCATCGTCAGATCGTGCTATGCGATCTTGCGGGCTTCCATGTAGAAACGTTTTTCTTTGGCTTCACCCATCGAAAAGGTTTTGCGCGGCAGGGCGCCGTCGAGGATAACGGTTTTGAACAGGTCGCTCTTGGGCATGCGGGGAAGGTAAAAGCCCAGGTTGCCTGGCTGCGATCCGAGGCCGCAAACCACGTCCTCGCCGTGAACGTAATCGATCTTTTCAGCGCCGCCCTTTTTGAGCCACTGGTCGATAAAGCCCTGCAACGTGCCCACGGGCAGGTTGGAGGAAGGATCCTTGATGGCAAGAATCTGATAACCGCCCACCGAGCATAAGCCGATCAATTGTTCGGAGCCGCTCTGTCCTTCAACTTTGGCCACCATTTCCTCTTCGGTTTCGCAGGGGATCAGACTGTATTTATTGCCGAAATAATGGCGCAGGCTGTCGGCCAGGTTTTGCTGAACGTGGAACAGGACGCGGTGAATCGGCTCAAATTCAAGCCCCTCGTCGTGAACGTTCTCGATTTCCACCAACGCGTACCGGGCAGGATGGTTCATTCCAACCTGCGGCTTGATCTTCTCCCAGATCGCCTTGGCAGTGGCCAGTGAATGGTTGCCGTCGCCCATGGCGAAAAGCAGGACGCCATGATCGGGGGTGACGTCGTATTTTTTCGCGAAGGCGGCCGGGTCAGCCAGCCGTTCCAGCGCGGTCATGGCCTGTTGTTCCAGGGCGAGATCGTTGATGCCATAGCCGCGCAGGTGGCCGCTGTCGAGCATCAGGTCGAAGTCGTACAACCTGGTAAGGCGGTCCTTTTGGGCAGCCACGGGTTCGATAACGGTGCAATCGGGGTCGTCGATGAGTACGAGAATGTGCGGCAGTTCGAGCGTAGCGCCTTCACGAATGCGCATGCGCGGGGGCAGCCTGTCGAGAATGGTGCCTTCGGTCGCGCGAATGAGGGTTTGAGAACCTTTGTTGTAATCGTATTGTTCCAAATCCAGGGCCAGCATCAGGCCGCGGCGGGTTTTACCGTCCACGCTGCGCTCGATCAGGATCAAGCCCTCATGGTTCACCAGCAAACCTTCGGCCAGGTATTTTTTCATTGCCTGTTGCGTGCTATGGACGCGCGCGGCTTCTTCGTCGGTGCCGAGGTAAACCTCCGGCAGCGTTAACTTGAACGTGGATGGCGCATCGCCAACAGTTTCAGCCACCTTTTGCCAGTATTCAGGCTGGGATGTGAACTGGTCGCAGGCAATGGAGGCCCATTGGGTGAGATTGGTGCCAGATTTGGGAAGCAGGATATCGGCTGCCTGCACGCCAATGCCGGGGTAAAGTCTCATGGAAAGCCCTTTCGTTCAGGAAAATTCGGTCAATCTAGATTGTAACGAGAGTGCCCGCGGGAATAAATACCCTGCGGGCGGTTGGTGATGTCTGTCAGGGCTAATCAGGAGGGTTGTCCAATCAAAAAACGCCCACGGTTGTGAGCGTTTTGTGGTTTTTGGGGGCAATCACATGCCGGCCAGGTAGGCGATGCCGAGCGTGCCAGGGCCGACATGCGTGCCAATCACCGGACTCACATCCGCGATGAAGGCTTCGGCCACTTCACTGACGGCAAACCGGGCGCGCACGCGTTCAAGCAGGGCTTTGGCATCATCCGGGCAGTTGGCGTGATGAACGGCGATGCGGACCGGAAGCCTGCCGTCCACATCCTTGATAAATAATTCTGTCATGCGTTCGACGGCTTTACCAAACGTGCGAACCTTATCAACCGACTCCAATTTGCCATCGATCAGTTTAATGATGGGTTTGAGATTCAGGACCGAGCCCACAAAAGCCGCAGCGCCACCGATGCGTCCGCCGCGGTGGAGGAACTCGAGGGTGGGAACGACGACGAAGACGCCACTGTGCGAAATCGACTTTTCCGCCAGGATGCGGCATTCCTCCAGCGTGGCACCCTGCATGGCAGCCCGGGCTGCCACCAATGCCGGAAAGCCCATCGCCATGCCCGCGCCCAGTGTATCGACCAGCGCGATGCGATTTTTGCTGTTCTTCATCATCTCGCGGGCCTGAATAGCCGAATCGAGCGTGCCGGACAGGCGCGAGGAGATGTGTACGCTCAGGATATCGTAACCCTCATCCAGCAGCTTCTTGTAAAGCTCGGCAAAATAGCCCGGCGTGGTTTGCGAAGTGGATGGCATCGTTTTGGAGGTGGCCAACCGGGAGTAAAACTCCACGGGGTGAATGTCAATGCCGTCCTGGTAGCTTTTCTCGTCCCAGATCACTTGCAACGGGGCGATATGCATCGGATACCCTTTGACCACATCGGCCGGGAAGCAGGCAGTTGAATCGGTGACAATGGCAACTTTTGACACGGGACTCCTCGTTTGAAAACAGTAATTTTGTAAAAGAATGATTTCTGATGGTGATTCTACAAGTTAAACCCTGTATATCAAAAAAAGTTACACCGGAAAAAAAAGGTTCTGGCCAGATTTCTGGTTTGGGCAAAAAGCAATCCCTTGACCCGCCTTGCGTTCTAGGCTAAAATCACCTCGGCTTACGCCCCGGATCGGGGTGTTGTTTTTCTATGGATGTGACCTACCGTGTTTGAAACCTTAAGCGACCGCTTAAACAAAATTTTTGAAAATCTACGCCGGCGTGGAAAATTGTCCGAGGCCGATGTGGATGCCGTGATGCGCGAAGTGCGCCTGGCTTTACTTGAGGCCGACGTGCACTACAGCGTGGTCAAGGATTTTGTGGCGCGGGTGCGAGCCCGCTCTGTGGGCGTAGAAGTTTCAAAGGCGCTCAATCCAGCCCAGCAGGTCATCAAAATTGTCCATGAGGAATTGATCGCCACGCTGGGCGAGCCGGAGCGGCTCAACCTGACCGGCGCCAAACCATGGCTGGTGATGATCGTAGGCCTGCAGGGCTCGGGTAAGACGACCGCCGCGGCCAAACTTGCGCGGTTACTGCGCTCGCAGGGCGAGCGCGTAATGCTGGTGGCGGCGGACCCTTACCGGCCAGCCGCGGTCAAGCAACTGCAAACGCTCGGCGAGCGCATCGGCGTGCAGGTGTTCAGCGAGCCAGGCATCAAACCACCGGAACTGGCGGCGCATGCGTTTGACCAGGCGAAAAAAGGCGGTTACACGGTCGTATTGCTGGATACCGCTGGACGTTCGCAATTGGACGAACAATTGATGGAAGAGCTGCGCTCGATCACGCGCAAGGTCACCCCGGTGGACACGCTGCTGGTGATCGATTCGATGATCGGCCAGGAAGCGCTGCACGTGGCGGAAGGCTTCCGGGATACGGTCTCGCTCACCGGCCTCGTGCTGACCAAAATGGACGGCGACAGCCGGGGCGGCGCGGCCATCTCGATCCGCTCGGTGACCGGCGTGCCAATCAAGTTCCTGGGAACCGGCGAAGGTGTCGACGCGCTGGAAAGCTACGATCCGCGCCGGCTGGCGTCGCGCATCCTTGGGATGGGCGATGTGATCGGCTTGATCGAGAAAGCCGAAGCCGCTTACGACGAGCAGACGGCGCGCGACCAGGCCCAGAAGATGATGAAAGGTGATTTTTCGCTGGAGGATTTTGCCCAGCAGCTTCGCCAGATTCGCAAGATGGGCCCATTCCAGCAAATCCTTGAGATGCTGCCGGGCGGATTGGGCCAGGCGGCCCGCAACATCGACCCAAAGGAAGCTGAAAAATCGCTCAAATTGACCGAGGCGATCATCAGCTCGATGACGCAGGCTGAACGCCGCAACCCGGATATCCTCAATGCCAGCCGCCGGCGGCGCATCGCACGCGGCTCGGGCACCGAGGTGCAGGATGTCAACCGCATTCTCAAGCAATTCAGGGATGCGCAGCGCATGGCGAAAACACTGCAAAAAACAGGAGGGCGCGGAATGCCCCGCCTGTTTGGATAGGTTCGGACAGTTGAGCGGAGAGTTGTACGCTTCCTTCAGCGTTCCCTTCAACTCTCTTTAACCTTCTGTCTGGACGGTTTGGAAATTCGCGATATACTTAGGCCTTAGAAACACTAGAAAGTAAAAAGGGAGATCGACTCGATGGTTCGTATTCGTTTACGCCGCACTGGTTTGAAGGGTCAGGCATCCTACCGCATCATTGCCGCGGATAAGGAAAGCCCGCGTGATGGCCGCTTCATTGAAATTTTGGGATCCTACAATCCCCGTACTGAACCCTTCACTTTGGAAGTTCAGGAAGACCGCATTTTTGATTGGATGAGCAAGGGCGCACAGCCCAGCGATTCGGTGCTCAAACTATTCAAGAGCGTGGGTCTGTTGGACCGCTTTGCCCGCTACAAGGCTGGCGAACCGGTTGAAAAGCTGCTTGAAGAAGCCAAGGCAGTTTACGAGAGCCGCAAGAAGAGCGTGTAAACGACCTCCCCCTCCAAGTCGAAAGAGATTGCGACGGGAATTTATGCTGGAGCAACGGGGTACGCTCCATTGATCCGGAAAGGGAGAAGCCGTGAAAGATCTGATTGACTATATCGCTCGGTCGCTGGTGGATGACCCCACCCAGGTCGAGATCAAACAGGACCGGGCGGGCGCATCCAGGGTTCATATTGAACTGCGGGTGGCCAAAGAGGATATGGGTCGTGTGATCGGCAAGGGCGGCCGGGTGGCCAATGCCATGCGCGTTTTATTGCGCGTCGCGGCAGCCCGTGAAGGCAAGCAAGCCAGCCTGGATGTCGTAGAGCCCAGATGAAATCACGCCGGATCATCCCCCCTGCAACACCAACGGATGAAACAGGCTCGCCCCTGACGGGCGAGCCTGTCTTTCTGGTGGTTGGCAAACTGCGCCGGCCGCATGGATTGACCGGCGATCTCCTGATGGAGATCCTCACCGATTTTCCAGAACGGATGCGGCGGGGCCGCCAGCTTTTCATTGGCGAAGCCCATGTTCCTGTAATCCTTGAGAAAAGCCATTCACACCCGCCATTCTTAATCCTGAAATTCCAAGGGTATGACACGCCGGAAGCAGCTGCCGAGCTACGCAACAACCTGGTCTACGTCCGCGCCGATTCGCTGCCGCCGTTGCCTGAAGGTGAATATTATCACCACCAGTTGGTCGGTTTGCGAGTCGTTTCTGAGGATGGACAGGAGTTGGGCGTCCTCACAGAAGTGCTGGAAACCGGTGCGAATGATGTTTATGTCGTCACAGACGAAAATGGTAAAGAAGTGCTGCTGCCGGCCATCCGCGAGGTGATCCTGGGGGTCGATCTCGCGGCAAAAACCATGCGCGTCAGGCCGCAAACCTGGCAGGATTGATATGGACCACCGCTGCTATTGGGTGGGCTTTAACCTGGTAAAAGGTATCGGCGCTGTGCGCATGCAGGCTTTGCTGGATTACTTCGGCAGCCTGGAAATTGCCTGGAACGCGCCTGCCGACGCTCTGATGTCGGCTGGTATCCCGCTGAAGATCATCGAATCCTTTCTGCAATTGCGGAAGGACGTTGACCTGGAGGGCCTGCTGGCAGGTTACGAAGAGCGCGGCATCCAGGTTGTCATCCGTGAGGACGAAATCTATCCCCGACGGTTGCGGGAGATCGATCAGGCGCCGCCGGTGCTTTTTGTGCGCGGCGAATTGCTGCCTGAAGATGATTTTTCGGTGGCCATCGTGGGTACGCGCCGGGTCACG
Source organism: Longilinea sp. (assembly GCA_026645875.1). GTDB lineage: Bacteria > Chloroflexota > Anaerolineae > Anaerolineales > Anaerolineaceae > Longilinea. Next base: position 10,378 of record JAPKMQ010000002.1, on the reverse strand, counting down.
CCTTACGGGCGTCAGGTGGCTGCTGAACTGGCCTCGTACCTGGGCGCGAACGGCATCACCGTGGTGAGTGGGTTGGCGCGCGGCGTGGATGCAATTGCGCATGAAGCGGTGATGAAATCCGGCGGCCGCACGATCGCCGTCCTGGGCAGCGGCGTGGACCGCATTTACCCGCCAGAGCATGAGCGCCTGGCCGGGCAAATCATTGGGCGCGGCGCGGTCATCAGCGATTATGCCCCGGGCACGCCGCCTGACAGCACCAATTTTCCGCCGCGCAACCGCATCATCTCCGGGCTCTCGATGGCCACCGTGGTGATCGAGGCCGGCGAAACCAGCGGCGCGTTGATCACCGCCACCTTTGCGGTGGAACAGGGCCGTGAAGTCTTCGCGGTTCCTGGCAGCATCCTGGCGCCGCAGAGCAAGGGCACCAACCGCTTGATCCAACTGGGCGCGCACCCGTTGCTAGAAATGCACGACGTGCTGGAAATTTTACATCTACAGCAGGTTCAGGAACAGGTAAGCGCTCGGCGCAGCCTGCCCGCTGACGGCATTGAAGCCCGCGTTTTGGACGCGTTGGGCAGCGAAGCGCAGCACATTGACGAGATCTCAATTAAAACCGGCTTGCCAATTGAACAGGTTTCGGCTACACTCGCTATCATGGAACTTAAAGGTATGATCCGCCAGCTTGGCGGGATGAATTACGTCTGCATTCGAGAATTTCATTCCCTGTATACAACTGATAAAAAATGAACGAACATTTTTATGCTGTCATCATGGCCGGCGGCGGGGGTACACGACTCTGGCCACTCTCGAGACAAAACCGGCCGAAGCAGATGCTGCGACTGGTGAGCAACCGCTCGTTGTTTCAAATGGCAACCGACCGCCTCGAAGGACTGTTTCCGGCGGATCACATCTATGTAGTCACGGTGGCCGACCAGGCCACGGAGCTGCAGAAGCAAAGTCCGAATATTCCGGCTGAAAACTACATCCTCGAGCCGATGCCACGCGGGACCGCTTCTGTGGTCGGGCTGGCGGCGGTGGTGCTTCAAAAGCGCGATCCGCAGGCGGTGATGGCCGTTTTGACCGCCGATCATTTCATCGAAAACGTTGCCGGGTTTCAGCAAATCCTGATTTCGGCCGATCAACTGGCTCAGCGCGGGTACCTGGTCACGCTTGGCATTCAACCCAGCTTCCCGTCCACCGGTTACGGCTACATTCAACGCGGTGAACCCCTGGATGAAAGCAGCCAGCAGGATGGCTTCCGCGTGGTCAAATTCAAGGAAAAGCCCAACGAGGAACTGGCCAGTGAAATGCTCCGGCGCGGCGATCATCTGTGGAACTCGGGCATGTTCATCTGGCGCGTGGACCGGATTCAAGAAGAATTCAGGCGTCAGATGCCTGAGCTTGCTCGCATTTTGGACCAGATTGCTGCCAGCTGGAGCACAGCCTGGCAGACTGAAACGCTGAAGAAACTGTGGCCGCAAATTAAGCCGCAGACGATTGACTACGGCATCATGGAACATGCTGAGCATGTAGCCGTTCTGCCGGGTGCTGGTTTGGGCTGGAGCGACGTGGGCAGTTGGGATTCGCTCTTCGATGTGCTGCCGGGCGATGAGAACGGCAATATTCGCATTGGCGCCATGCACCTCGGCGTGGATACGGAGCATACCCTGGTCTGTTCAGAAGATCCCAACCGGATGGTCGTCACCATTGGGGTTAAGAATTTGATCATCGTCGATGCGGTGGATGCATTGCTGGTGTGCCCGCGGGACGACGCGCAAAAGGTCCGTGAACTGGTGAAATTGCTCGACCAAAACGGATACCAGCTTTATTTGTAGGAGTTTCAACTTGGAAGCATATTGCGTAAAATGCAAACAAAAACGAGAAATCGTCAATCCGGAAGCGGATTTTAACAAAGTTGGCGCGCCGATTACGCGCGGCACCTGCCCGGAATGCGGCATGAAAATCTTCCGCATGGGCCGCACCGAAGCGCATGCGGCTCTGACGCCGCCCGAAAAGGTTTCGCGCCAACCTGCGCGTAAGGGTAAGCTGGTGATCGTTGAATCGCCGGCCAAGGCACGCACCGTGAGCCGTTTTTTAGGCAAAGGCTACACTGTGCGTGCATCTGTGGGGCATGTGCGCGATTTGCTGCGTTCGGAGCTGTCGGTGGACGTCGACCACGGCTTTCAACCGAAATACCGCGTGCCTAACGAGAAGCGGCCGGTGGTCAAGGAACTGAAAGCGCTGGCAAAAACCGCCGAGGAAATTTACCTGGCCACCGACCCTGACCGTGAGGGCGAGGCGATAGCCTGGCACCTGCTGGAAGCCGCCGAGATCGATCCGCAGCTTACCAAGCGCGTGGTTTTCCACGAGATCACCCAGCCCGCCATTGAGGATGCCTTTGCGCACCCACGTCAAATCAACATGGCGCTGGTGGATGCCCAACAAGCCCGCCGAATCCTGGACAGGCTGGTCGGCTACAACCTCAGCCCGCTGCTGTGGGAGAAGGTGCGCAGCCGTCTTTCAGCCGGCCGGGTGCAATCGGTGGCCCTGCGCTTGATTGTCGAACGCGAGCGCGAGATTGAAGCCTTCACGCCAGTCGAATACTGGTCGGTAAGCGCAGAACTGCACCCGCAAGGCACCCCGAAAAACAAATATCAGGCCCGCCTGGTGCGCCTGGATGATGCTGAACCGGCCCTTGAAAACAAGGAAACGGTTGATGCGTTATTAACTGACCTGGAGAACGCGGAATATATCATCAACAAGATCAAGCGCACAGAGCGGAAGCGCAAACCGCAGGCACCTTTCATCACCAGCACGCTGCAGCAGGAAGCATCCCGCCGGTTGGGGTACACGGCGCGGCGGACCATGGCGCTGGCGCAGCAGTTATATGAAGGCCTGGACGTGGGCGAGGGCGGCGCGACTGGCCTGATCACCTACATGCGCACCGATTCGACCAACATCTCCGAGTTGGCGCAAAAAGAGGCGCGCGAAATGATCCGGGCCCAATACGGCGGCGATTTTCTGCCGCCGACTCCGCCGTATTATAAGACCCGTGCGGTGGGCGCCCAGGAAGCGCATGAAGCTATACGTCCGACGTCGGTGATGCGCGCGCCGGACCGCATCAAATCATTCCTCTCCGCCGAGCAATTCAAGTTGTACCAGTTGATCTGGCAGCGTTTCCTCGCCTCCCAAATGGAAGCCGCCGTATATAACACGGTGGCGGTGGATATTGTCACCCAAACGGCGCAGCACAATTACCTTTGGCGGGCGACGGGCTCTACGCTGCGCTTTCCCGGCTACCTGATCGTTTATGAAGAATCCCGCGATGAGGATAAAAAGAGCGAGGGGGATGATGATGTGCGCATTCCACCGAACCTGGAAGAAGGCCAGCCGCAGCGATTGATCCGTTTGCTGCCGGAACAACACTTCACCCAGCCACCTCCGCGGTTTACCGAAGCCTCCCTCGTGCAGGTTTTGGAGGAGCACGGTATCGGTCGCCCTTCAACTTACGCGCCGATCCTTTCCACCATTCAGGAGCGCGGCTATGTGGTCCGCGAAAATAAACGCCTTTTCCCAACCGACACGGGCTTCCTGGTGAACGATCTGCTCGTACAGCATTTCTCAGAAGTGGTCGACCCTGGCTTTACAGCCGCGATGGAGGCAAATTTCGACCAGGTGGCGGAAGGTAAACGCGAATGGCCGCTTGTCATCACCGATTTCTACCGCTCCTTTGAGCCGCAGCTCCGCAAAGCCCAGGCGGAGATCCCGGTTACCAAGGCCGAACTGGAAAAAGTCGATCGCGCCTGCCCGGACTGCGGCCACGACCTGGTGATTCGCTGGGGGCGGTACGGCAAGTTCATCAGTTGCAGCAATTTTCCAACCTGCCGGTACACAGAGGCCTGGCTGGAAAAGATAGGCGTTGCCTGCCCCAAGGACGGTGGCGATCTCGTCCAGCGGAAGACGCGCAAAGGCCGCGTCTTCTTCGGCTGTGCCAACTACCCGGGGTGCGATTTCACCTCGTGGAAGCGCCCCGTGGCTGCGCCTTGTCCCAAATGTGGTGGTTTGCTGGTGGTGGCCAACAAACGCGAGTTCCAATGCACCCAATGCCAGGAATCCTTCCTGATGGAACAGATCGAAGAAACCTCGACCGAAACGGCATAGACCTTGCAACATCCTTCCATGTAACCTTTTGCCACCCGGTGGCTGTTGCTTTCTTGCGAAATTTGTTCTAAAATGAACGCAGCGTGGAAAGCAGATCACCAGGCAGGAGAACCAGACCTGTAGGAGTTGAATTATGGACAAGATTCTTGAACAACTTCGCAATCCAAAAATCGCCGCCGCTGTTGGACTTGTTGTCGGCCTGATCATCGGTCTCTTCGTTCTAGGCTGGGGGTTGTGGCCGGTCGAATGGACAGACGCGGCCCCGTCGCATTTGCGTGATGATGCCAAAGTGGATTACCTGTGCATGGCGATCCAATCGTTTGGCAAAGATCAACGAGCTGACCTGGCTTTGCAGCGCTGGCAGGAATTGGGCCCCAAAGCGGCCGACGTGTTGATCGAAGTCAACTCGGTCAATTGTCCTGCTTCACAGGCTGAACTGATGGCTTTCCAGACCGTGGTCAAGTCCCCGGTTACTGCGCAACCGACCAGCGCGGCCGGCTTGCCCGTAACCACACCCGGTGCGGCGGAACCGGTAACACCGGATAAAGAAGAAGGCAAAGGCCCATCTCCCGTCCTGTTGATCGTCGCCACGCTGGCCGTTCTGGGAATTGGCGCTGCATTGGCATACAACCTGGTGTTCAAAAATAAACGGCAGCCCGCAGGCGGAACGCCGGTTTCACGCGCGCAGGAAATGAATCGCGCCGCGGAACGCACGGACTTCCAGTCTGAAGGCCAGGATCAACCGGTGGCGCAATTCATGACCACCTACATGGCTGGCGACGACCTGTATGACGACTCATTCAGCATTGACTCTCCCAGCGGTGAATTCCTGGGCGAGTGCGGCGTGGGCATCTCCGAAACCATTGGCGTCGGCGACCCCAAGAAGGTGACTGCGTTTGAGGTGTGGCTGTTCGATAAGAACGACATCCAGACGATCACCAAGGTGTTGATGAGCACGCATGCGTTCAACGACCCCGCCATCAACCAGCGGTTGGCCTCCAAAGGCGAGCCGGTGCTGGTGGAGCCCGGGACGAAAGTGTTGCTCGAGACCGCGACGCTGACGCTGGAAGCCCGCGCTGTCGATCTGGGTTACGGCAGTGGCGCGCTGCCGCCGGAGAGCAATTTTGACCGGCTGACGCTTGAACTGGCCGTCTGGCCGCGGGCAAAAGCCTGATCAATTGGAGTAAATGATAAAAGACCTGCCCGGGTGAACGGGCAGGTCTTTTTGTGTGATTGACCATAAATAACGCGCCTTCAAGGCGCGTTTTTTTGGAAAATCGGTAGGGATTACTCAATTTTGACGATGTTCAAACGGACCGAACCGCCCGGCGTATCGACCACCACATCATCGCCAACGCGGTGTCCCAGCAGCGCTTTGCCAATGGGCGATTCATGCGAGATACGTCCGTTGAGCGGATCTGCTTCCTTGGGGCCGACAACATGGTAAGTCTCTTCCGGAAAGCTGCCCTCGCGGATGGTGACGTGCGCACCGATATCGACGATCTCGCGATTCTTCACGTTTTCGTCGATGATGACCACGTTGCGTAGGATCTGTTCTAGCTCCAGAATGCGGCCTTCCAAAAAGCCCTGCTCTTCCTTTGCCTGAATGTAATCCGCGTTTTCCGAGAGGTCTCCCATCTGAATAGCCGCGCGCAAGCGAACCGACAGGTTCTCGCGTGCCGGGCCTTTGAGGTTTTCAAGTTCAGCCTTGATGTTATCAAGGCCGTCCTGGGTTAAGTAAGATACGTCAGCCATTTTTCCACCATCCTGTAATCGATCAGGGCTGGATAATAACATTAAGACTGTGATCCTGCCAGCCCTGCGATTATCATTCCGGGATTTGTTTACGGAAGGATGAGCGGGTCGAACAGTTTTTGATGTTCTTCCACCGCGTAACGGTCGGTCATGCCGGCAATGTAGTCGCAAATAGTGCGCTCCAGACCGCGATCTGTGATCTGAGCCTGGACGTGGGCCGGGAGCGTGTTGGGCTGTGCGCGGTAGGCGGCAAAAATTTCGCTAAGGATGCGCTCGGCCTTGACCGCCATGCGCACAACACGGTATTGCCGGTACAGATTAGCATACAGGAAATCTTTGAGCTGGCGGTTGCGCTGGCGCATTTCATCGCTGAACCCGACGACGTTATAGGACAGTCGCTGCAAATCTTCAGCTGAGCGCACGCTGGATTCGCGCAGGCGGCGGTCGGTGCTGGTGACCTGATCGCTGACCTGGATTCCGATCAGCTCGCGGATGATGCGATGTCGATGCAGATCGGCCAGCTCGCCTCCATGCCAACGAACCAGGTCGGTGACGATCTCCCACAGTTCCATGCCGCTCAGCATAGCCGGGGTGATCATGCCAGAGCGGAGGCCGTCGTCCAGATCGTGGGCGGTGTAGGCCAGTTCGTCGGCCACGTTGGCAATCTGAGCTTCCAGGTGGCCGCGCAGGTCCGGGTTGAAATCGCGGGCGTCAGCGATGTCATACTCGGTCTCATGTTTGACGATGCCTTCCAGCACTTCCCATGTCAGGTTGAGTCCGGGAAAATCGGGATAACGGTTTTCGAGGAAGGTGACGATGCGGAAGGATTGTTTGTTGTGATCGAAACCGCCGTGGTCTTTCATCAAACGTGCCAGAATCGTTTCACCGGAGTGGCCAAAGGGCGGGTGGCCGAGATCGTGCGCCAGGCAGATGGCTTCGACCAGGTCTTCGTTTGCGCCCAGCGCGCGGGCAATGGTGCGCCCGATCTGGGTCACTTCGAGGGTGTGGGTGAGGCGGGTGCGGTAATAATCGCCCTCGTGGTTGATGAATACCTGGGTTTTATATTCCAGGCGGCGGAAAGCCGTGGTGTGAAGGATGCGGTCGCGGTCGCGTTGAAAAGCGGTGCGGTAATCGGGTTCATGGTCCGGGAACTGCCGCCCCTTGCTCTGTTTGCTGTGCAGGGCATAGGGAGCGAGGCTTCGATCCTCGTTGGCTTCCAGTAAATCGCGTGTGTACAACATGGATACCACCTCCCAATCGGTTATGCAGAAAGCAGGGTGCCGAGTTCAGCTCCCGACAGCGCCTGTTCCAGGTTGCCTGGTTCTTCCCCGGAGAAAATGCGTATATCCATTCCGGGGTTGGCGCGAATGACATCCAGCATGCGGGTCACTTTGTGGACCATCCCGCCGGTGACGTCTACTCCGGCAGATGCGCCCAGGGAGACTGTTATATTCGCATAGTCATCCAATTGGATGTGATCCAATAGCCGGGTGCAGGCCGGGAAATCCTCCCAGACGCCAGGCTCGATGCCAGCCAGCAGGATACGCCGCGGTTTAAGTCGCGCGGCCAGGTGAAAGAACTGATCTTCGGTTGAAAGGATCGTCCCACCCAGGATCGAATCAAAGACCACGTCTCCCTGTATCAGCGGAATGAGCCGGTGGGCGAGGGCCTTTTCGATGGGTTCAGTTTCCCAGTGCAACACCCCACGGCGGGCGGTGGTGACAATTGCCGAGGCCGGGAACGCCATGACCGGCAGGCTGGCGAGCGCCAGCGCTTCCAGGACCAACTGGTTTAATTCGCGGGCATCCTTCCAGACGCGTGCGTAGCCCTGCCATTCTTCTGGCGTGCGCACGCCGTCATAGGTGCCGAATTGTTTGGCGGCGAAGTGCCCGAACGACCCAGACCCGTGTCCTACCACCAGGCGCAGCCCGGGTTGGCTGGCTAGCGCGGCGGCTATTTCAACCGCCAGGCGGGTTAGAACGTCGTGCCGGGCTGTGCGCGCGGTGAGCTTGTCGGTGATCAATGAACCGCCCAGCTTTAGAAAAAGCAAATTCTGGTCAATCATCATACGATCCTATCGCCGGGGGTGGGCGGTGACAGTGGTCACCCAGGTGCGTGCTGTGCCGGCTGAGCGGATGGCCGTTTCCACGGCGCCGGCTGAGCTTTCGGTCACCAGGGCAATCATGTTCCCGCCGCGGCCGCCGCCAGAGAGCTTCGCGCCCAACGCGCCGGCTGCCAGGGCGGCATCCACCAGCCGGTCCAATTCTGGCGACGAAATGGTCAGACCGCGCAGAAGCGCATGGTTGCTTTTCATCAACGTGCCGAGTTCATTCACCTGACCGGCCTCGATGAGCGCGCGCGCCTGCCGGGCCAGTTCTCCCATGCTCTGGAAAGCTGCCAGGGTTCGTTCAGGCTGGGTTTCATACAAACGGCGCACGTCCGCGACGACGCCAGCCGTGGAGCTTTGAACACCTGAGTCACCGATCACAAGCATCAACGGTTGCGCCGGTTCGAGCGGCTCGAAGGGTTGCCCGCGCACAAAGTACACCGGCTGGCCGTAGGTGATGACGGTGTTGTCGATGCCGGATGGGTTGCCGTGATGGCGGCGTTCCACCTGGTAGGCCAGGTCAGACACCACTGCGTGGCTAAGCCGTTGGCCGGCGAAGGCCGCCAGCGCACGGATCAAAGCGATCGAAGTGGCTGCGCTGGAACCAAAACCGGCGGCTACCGGGATGGTGGAGGTGATGCGAATTTCCATCGCGGGCAAGCGCGGGATGTTGAGCTGCAAGGATGTCAATGTGATGGCCAGCGCGAGCGGATGGTCGGCAGGCAAATCCGCGAGCAGCGCATCCAGGCCGATATCCGCGGCGATCAGGTGCACGGCTCCGGTTGGGCTGCGCGGCGCAGCCACGACCACCGCGCGCGCCTGGACGATGTCGACTGGAACGGCAATGGCCGGCTGCCCGTACACTACGGAGTGCTCACCGAACAGGATAATTTTGCCCGAAGCTGTCGCAGAAAAAGCGGTCATGGCAGCGGTTTATGGATTGAGGAAATAGAAGATGATCAGGACTGAAATCACCCACAGCAGGACGACAACCTGGATGGGCCGGTCCGAAAGCAGGATTTCTTCCGGTGCGCCGCCTTCTTTTTTCACCTGCAGCAGCCAGAGGTAGCGGAAGATCCCGTACAGCACGAACGGAATGGTCAGCATCATGGCGTGGTTGGAAGGTAAATTGGGCGCCGAGAAGGTGTACAGGCTGTAGGCAATGACGGTGGTGCTGGAGACGATGGTAATCATCTGATCCAGGAAGGGCAGGGTGTAGCCGTCCAGCACTTTTCGGTGCTGGTTGGCGTTTTGCTCCAGCAGCATCACCTCGGCGCGGCGCTTTCCAAACCCAATGTACAACGCGCCCAGCGTGGTGACCACGTACAACCAGGGCGAAAAGCGTTCCACCTCGATGAGCGAAACGCCGGCTGCAACCCTGAGCACAAATCCGGCCGCGATGATCAGCACGTCCACCAGCAGCACGTTCTTCAAGCCAAGTGAATAGGCCAGGTTGATTGCAAAATACAACGCGGCAATGATGAAAAATTGCCGGGAGAGCAAAAACGCCAACGTGAAAGTGACCGCGAGCAGCACCACAACCGTGCCGATGGCGACCGGCACGGGCAATTTGCCCGATGCGATTGGTCGGTTGCGCTTGGTGGGGTGTTGGCGGTCGGCTTCGACGTCACGGATGTCGTTTATAATATATACGCTGCTGGAGAGCAGGCAAAACAGAAGCATGCCTCCCACCGAGCGCAGGACTGAGTCGAGCGTAAATAGCTGCCGGTCGAAGACCAGGGCGGCAAGGACGAAAACATTTTTGGTCCACTGCCGTGGACGCATGGTCTTTAATATGGCCTTCAGCATAGCCATTATGATATCACATCTCGCCGTTTGATATTTCTGTTGGGAGCGAGCAGGTTCCGCGATGTCGAATGTTCACAAAACCCGATTGGATCTCCTGCTGACCGAACGAGGCCTGGCGGAAAGCCGCAGCCAGGCACAGCGCCTGGTGATGGCCGGCCAGGTGCGCGTGGATGGCCAGGTGGCCAGCAAGCCCTCGGATCAGGTGCTGGAAACTGCAGATCTGCAGGTGGAGCACGGCCCGCGCTATGTTTCACGGGGCGGCGATAAGCTGGAAGGTGCGCTGCAGGCCTTCGGCCTGACGCAGTTGCAGGGTCGAATCTGTGCCGACCTGGGAGCCTCCACGGGCGGCTTCACCGATTGCCTGCTGCAGCACGGCGCTGCACGGGTGTACGCTGTGGATGTGGGTTACGGGATTCTGCATTGGAAGCTGCGTAACGATCCCCGCGTGATGGTGATGGAGCGCAAAAATGCGCGCTACGTCGCAGGCTTTCCTGAGCCTGTATCGTTGGTGACGATCGACGCATCCTTTATATCGTTGAAGATTCT
>JAPKMQ010000029.1 GCA_026645875.1 Longilinea sp. | reverse complement strand
GCCGTTCATTTTGTACCACACCCGGTTGTACGAAGGTTCCTCGTCGCCAACGGTGACATCCGTGATGGATAGCACGTGGTCGGCAAAGTACTTCGTTATCATTTTGGATTTCAGGCTGGGTGCTTCGTAGACTTTGGTATTGTTGGCAATCACCCGCCCGAGCCTGGGAGCTTCCTCCTGTTGGGCCAGCGGATGCGCACTGGCTGAACGGACGCCCACCGGGAGGCAAAATGCCGCCAGCGAAACACCGGCCAGTTTGAGAAAATCGCGCCGGGTGAAGTGAGGGGTTGCCGTCGCGGTCAATCTGCCCCCTAATAATGCACGTTCACCGGCGTTCCCACTTCAACGCGTTCGTAAACGAAACCGGCATCTTCCGTGCGGAAGTTGACGCAGCCGTGGCTCATGGGTACGCCAAAATTGTTGTGCCAGTACGTGCCGTGCAGGCCGTAGCCTTTATAGAAATACATCACGTAGGGCACATCCGGCAGGTAATAGCCCGGCCCGGACATGTCCGCGTAGCGGTATTTGACATAGATGTTATACAGGCCGGTGACGGTCGGGTGTTGCCAGGTACCCGTCGAAACCACAAACCAGCCGATGACCACGTTTCCATCCACCAGGTAGGCACGCTGGTTGGTCAGGTCAACATCCACCCAGATCTGGTCGGCGTTGACGCCGTCGGGACGCGCCAGGGAGGTGATCTCGCCGGGTTGCGTGGGTTCGGGTTCGGGTGTGTCGGTGGGGACCGGCGTGGGGGTTTCGGTTGGGGTGGGGGTGGGCGTGAAGGTGGCGGTGGTTGTGGGCGTGAGCGTGGGGGTGAGCGTGTTGGTTGGGGTCAGGCTGGGTTTGGCCAGCACGCCTGCGGGCCGCACAGCCGAAGCGCTGCGTGCCACGGCCGTGAGCGCAGGCAGCATCAGCCAGGCTGCCACCGCCAGGCAAATAATGGTGACGACCGCCAGCGAGGCCCACAACCAGCCGCGTCCGCCGCGCGCCGCTCTGGGCCGGGCAACCGGGACGGGCTGAGTCCTTTCGCGGGCCGGGGAGACTGCAGGCGCTGGTGCAACCACCGCCGGGGACGGCCTGGGTGCCTGCGCCTGCTGAACGGCCGGCGCGGCTTGCGCGGTAGTCTGGCGGCCTAATGCCCATTCCATGCCGCGCTTCGCGCGCTGGCTGTGGGGGTTGATCTCCAGGGCGCGCTGCAGGTAGCGGATGCTGGCTTCTGGACTGGCCAGGGCGGCCAAAACCAGCCAGGCATCTTCCAATTGCGGGTCAAGCCGGGCGGCTTCCATGGCCAGGCGGCGCGCTTCGGTGCGGTTGCCCTGGCCCATGGCCTGCCTGGCGAGTTGGGCGAGTTGTTGAGCTGGTGAGGTGGCGGGCTGGCTCATGGGGCGAGGGTGGGAACGCTGTTGGAGATGGGCTCGTTGCGCAAATAACACAGGATGCCGTTGGTGACGCCTTGCGCTACCTGGTCTGTGTTCTGGGTGAGGATTTGCCGGTCCAGGTTGAGGAAGCCGGTTTCAATGATGGCCGCCGTGGTATCGGTGTGAATTTCAGTGAAGGTATGGTAGCTGGTCATATCCGACGTGATGGTGTTAAAGTGGAACTTTAAATTTGTGGCTGCCTGGTAGCGGTCGATGATGCAGTCGCGCAGGCGGGCGGCTTTTTCCGGGTAGGCGCTGGACGAGGCTGCCGCCACCTTAAACCCGGTGGCGTCCTCGTTGACGTAGTCGCAGGAATCGTTGTGGATCGATAGCAGCGCGGCGGCGCGGTACTGGCTGAGGCGGGGATCGAATTCTTCAAGCAAATCCACCTGGTAGCCCTCGGCAATGAGCGCTTTTTGCACCCGTGTGGCAATTTCCAGGTTCACCTGCATTTCGGTCAGACCGTCCGGGCAGACCGCGCCAGAGTCATTGCCCCAATGCCCGGCAACGATACCAATGCGTGCCGAAGGCAGCGGCGTGGTGGCCGGCGTGCCGGCCAGTTGCGCGGGGCTGTTCGATTGCCAGGAGGCAAACATCTGGTTGAGCAGATCGTTGGAGAACAGCACGGCGGGCGTAAACAAGGTGAAGAGCGTCGCCAGGATAATGCCGATGCCGAGGACGGTGGAAACCGTGTTCCAGGCGCTAAAGCGGTTGGAAGGGGTGGAATTTCTACGCGGGGCGGGAAAGGGTGGATTGCTCATAAGTAGTATGATAGTACCTTAAATCGCCTGCTATACGCAAGCCTTTTTCGGATGTAAATTCTCCACTTGACTCTGAAGGGTCAAATCTGGATAACCAGTTCGTTTGACTTTACGTCCTGAAGGAGTATGATCATAGAGATGCCAACTATTTCTGAATTGCTGCGTCAGGCCATGCGCCATTGGACTACCGGGGTATCCGTTGTTACCGGCCGGTTCGGTGATGAATGCCACGGCATGACAGTCAATTCGCTGGCTTCCCTTTCCCTCGATCCGCCGATGGTATCGGTTTCGCTGGCGCATGGGACGCGCACGCTGGAACTGATCGAGCGTTCCGGTTGGTTCGGCGTCACCATCCTGGCTGCCGATCAGGCACTCGTGTCTGACCGCTTTGCCGGGCGTGACAATCACGAGGACAACCGTTTTGAAGGCATGGAAGTTTTTTCCATTTCCAGCGGAGCGCCATTCATTCGCGGCGGGCTGGCTTTTTTAGATTGCCGGGTGGTATTCCGCTACCCGCTGCCGCATTCCACGCTGTTGATTGGCGAAGTGAACGCGGTTGAATCGTTGCAAGAAGCAGACCCTCTGGTTTATCATAACCGTTTGTACCGAAAGTTGGCACCATGAGCGAAGCACAACTTTCTGACGGCGAGCGCGCGCTGCTGTTGAAGCTGGCGCGCGAGGCAATCGATGCGGCGGTGAACGACCGCCCGCTGCCACCCCTGGACCTGGGGCAGTTGCCGCCAGCGTTGAGCGAACCGGGGGCTTCGTTTGTGACGCTGACCGAGGACGGCGAATTGCGCGGCTGCATCGGCGCGCTGGAGGCCTACCAACCCCTGGCCGAGGATGTGCGCGAACATGCCGTTGCAGCGGCCCAGGAAGATTTTCGCTTTTATCCTCTGCGTCCCAAGGAAGTGCCTTTCATAAATATTGAAATCTCCCGCCTGACGCAACCGCAGCCGCTTGAGTATGCCTCGGCGGATGAGTTGGTGCGCCGGCTGCGCCCGGGTATCGACGGCGTCATTTTGCGCGATGGCATGCGCCGGGCCACCTTTTTGCCGCAGGTGTGGGAGAAACTGCCCGACCCGGCGGATTTTCTATCGCACCTGTGCGCCAAGATGGGCGCATCTGAAAACGCCTGGCGAAGGAAACCTCTGGCGGTCTGGACCTATCAGGTCGAAGAGTTCCACGAGTGATTTATGTTGCAATAAAACTAGAAACCGCCGGGGCGTAAACCCTGGCGGTTTGATTCGACGTTGGATTGGCGACCGGATTTATGCGGCGCGGTTGAAATATGCTTTCACTTCCGCGTCGTCGTAGATCACCAGCGCAATGATGCCAACCACCAGCGAGATCAGGTTGGCGAAGAGCACGGCGGCGATCTCAAAGTACGACAGGACGCGGTTGGGGCGCGGTGGCAGATGAACTTCTGAAAACAGCCGGGCGGCGTAGATGATTTCAAACACACCCAGCACGGCTGGCAGGAGCGTGATCGGCGCACAAAGGATCAGGCCGATCCCGATGGTGCCGATCACGATCAGGGTGGTGATGGTCAGGGAGAGCAGCAGGTTGAGGATGCCGTTGGCCATGGTGATGGCGGCCAGCGTGGTGACCAGACCGGGTCGCTGCGGCGGATTGGGAGAGAGCAAAGGGGTCTCGTTCATGGGTGCATGCCTGAATTAGAAGTGGATGTATTGGTTTACGTTGAGGACAAAAATGGAGGCGCGCCGCGTTTCGCTGTCGGTGACCGGCGAGCAGCCCTGGCGGATAATTTCGATAGCAGATTCCACCTGTTCATCCTCCAGGCCGATGAGGAGGGTGGTGTTGCCGCGTCGCAAAAAGCCGCCCGTCGATGCCACCTGCGTGACCCGCAGCCCGGCCGAGGTTAATCCGTGCGAAACCGGATCGTTATCGATATCGCGAACAACAGCAATGATCAGTTTCATGGCTAGAACTCCTCGTAGCGTTCAACTTCGAGCGCGAAAATCGTTGCGCCGCCAATGGTGATGGGCGTGAGCGCCGGTAAGGGCAGAGGCGCGCTTTCCAGCGGCACGGCGATGTACTCCACCCGCTGACGGCAGTTCTCGTTGAGCGCAGCCATTGCCTGGGTCTGAACTTCAGCCGGTAATCCGATCATCAGGGTGGCATTGCGCCGCCCCAGGAATCCGCCGATGCTCGGCAGTCGGGTGACGTGCAGGTTCAACCCGTGCAGGGCCAGCTCGGCGCTTTCAGCATCCTGTCCCTGGACGATGGCTAACAACATCGTATCATTTTTTGACCGCGGTTGATCCATTTTTTTTGCGCTCCTTTGCCGGGCAGATCCACAATGCGTTATGGAAGGATGATGCGGTGCGGTCCCGGCGTGTTCAGCGTGACAGGGTTTTCGTTGGTCGTGCGGATTTCTGTGCGGCCGGGATGAAAGGATAAATGCATCCCTTGATATTGTACCGTAACTGGCCAGGGGAATGGATTAAGACCTTCAAGGATTATTTCGCGGTTTGACAATTTGCGCAAGCCCAAGATTTGCAGAAACAGGCCGACTGGCGGCAAAGCTGCCAGCGAGTCGACGTCTCCGTCCGGTTTGCCGTGTGAGGCTGAAAAGCTGGTAAAAAAATGGCCTTCGGTTGCCCGGTTCTGGCAGATGGCGTTCATCAGGCGGGTAAACAGGTCAGCGGCGGTTTCCTGGTAGCCGTATGCCAGCAGGCCTTCGAGGACGAAGACATTCCAGGGGAGGAAGACCCGGTTGAGATGCTGTTGTTCGGGCAGCAGATGGCTGCTGGGACAAACGGGCAGGCCGTAGGGCTGGAGGAATTGCGGCAGGATGGTTTCCTGGATGAGCTGCCGGGCGCGCTCGCGCGACGGAATGCGCGCCCACAGTGGCAGCAGCAGGGTGATGTCCTTGCGGGTCAGGTCGGCCGTCCGCAGCCGGCCGTAGTCTTCCGCCAACAGGCCGTCAATGTCAACTCCTTCCACGTAAGTGAAACGCGAGACGGTGCTGGCGTGGCCGATCAGGTTCATCCATTGCACCTGCCCGGGGTTTATGGTCTCATCGACCGGCTGCCCATCCAGCAGGCCGTGAATGGTGATGCGCGCGTGACGCGTGTCGTTGGATTCACCGTAGAGGTTGATGACCAGCTTTTGCGGCGATTCCAGCGACTGGCGGATTTCGTGCTGGCCGGAGCCGTGAAAGGTCAGCAAATGGGTGCCGCGCGGGCGTTGGCCGGTGAACATGTCGCGGTAGCAATAAGTGCTTTCCAGTGCATCCCAGGTCGATTCGACCTGTTCTGTCAGGCTTTGAATGCGCTGCCGCAGCCGGTCAGTCTCCTCCTCGCGCCCGATCGTCGCCGCCAGGCTGAGCAGGCTGTGGGCTTCGCGGCACAACATGGCCGCCAGGACGGGGGTTTCAACGTCCGCGGGGTTGACGCCCTGGTTGGCCGGGAGCCAGCGGTCGAATAGGGGATGGTCATCCAATCCGACCTGGACGCGATTTTCCCATTCCGGGAAACCGTCACCATCCTGATCGTGCGCCGGAGCAAACCACGAATCGAAGAAGCGCAGCAGTCCGGGAAAAACCGATTCCACCCAGCCGGGGTCGGGACGGCTGTTTTGCACCTGCAAGGCCAGGGTGGCCAGCAGCGGTTGCGCCAGCATATGCATGCGCTGCTTCGCCAGACCGGGTTTCCAGTCAATCTCGCCGTTTTCCTGCTGCACCGCCAGGAAATTATCCACCACGCCGGCCGCCAGTTCGGGCGCTGCCGGCAGGATGAGTTGGTTTAAATACCATGCGTCCAGAGCGGTCTGTCCGCTCCAGTTTGGATCGTAATCGCCGCCATCGCCGCGCAGCGAGTGTCCGCGGTCTGGGGTGCGCGATTGGACGAAGGATGGCGCGGGAAAAGCCGAACCACCCGGAAAGAAAAGTTGGAACGCCGTGTCCTGCGCGCTCCGGAAGGCCTCGTTCCAGGCGGGGTTGCCGGTGGTGATGGTGAGATGCTGGCTGGCGTTCACCAGCTCGATGCGCGCAATTTCTGGTTCCCAATCGCGTGAAACAGCCGCCTGGGCCAACTCAAGGGATGTTTCCGCGCTTCCCAGGATGCCCATGGCCCAGCGGAAACGGCTTTGATTGCCCGGATAGAGGTCCATGTCAAATCCGAGCGTGGGAAACGAGCTGGGACCTGGCATTGGGCCGCCGGTCAAGAGAAATACCGGGCACAGCTCGGAGGTCTTGCCCTCCAACACATAGGCTTTTTCCATTAAGACCGCGGCCATGCCGTGGCCGTGTTTCATGGGAGAGAGCAGCGCGGCCCAATCGAACCGCAATTTCCGGCGTAATACGCTGCGGTTATTGATTTCGACCTGCCCGGTGATTACATGCGAAGAGGGTACCCAGATCTCCATGTTCACCTCAATTTCGGGCAGTGGGCTGTACACCAGTTGCAAGAAATTGGGGTAATTGCGCACGATGCGAAGATCAAAGGGTTGCGGCAAAGAAATTGAACCGCCTGGCCCGATTTCTGCATCGACCAGGCGTGGAAACATTTGCATGGAGCGAGCGCGCAGCCCGAATGTGGTGTTTAATGAAAAGGGATCGACCTGACCTTTGCCGAGCGAGACCAGCCAACTGATGTCGTTGGCATAATCAGGCTGAGAAAAGCGTGCGTCGGTTGCCAGGATGATACGGCTTCGGGTTGTCGCGGAACTTTTTTCCACCGGCATGCGTTCATTGTAAAATGAGTTGGCGATACGGTCAATTCAAAACGGTGTGGCTGGAACCCGGTGATGTTCCTTTCTGGTAAAATGGTTTTTATGATGGATGAATTAGAGAACCCCCCGCAAGATCTGCCGAATCGGCAGGAGCCCTCGAATGATCCGGCTGAAACCAACGAAAGCACTCAGCCAATACTGACCAACGGCGCGGCCGGTCAGCCAACCTCGGCCCCGCTTGCGCCTGAAGAGAACCCTGCGCCCGCAGACCCCGGTGACACGCAGCCGACGGCCCCTGGCGCTGTTGAACATCATCCAACCGGCGATCCGAATGCCACGGGCGGCTGGTACGCGGAGATGGAAATGCCTTCGCCGTACGCGGCTCAAACACAGGCCATTTTGCCGCCCGATCAGCAGCCCACCCAGGCGTTTGTTCCGCCTGACCAGCAGGTCACCCAGGCCAGCCTGCCCACCAGCCAGCAACCCACTCAGGCGGTCGTTCCGCCCAACCAGCAGGCCACCCAAGCCACGCCGCCTTCCAGACCCGGTGGTCTGGAACCGACCCTTCCGCCGGCTGGTGCGCCACCGAGCGGCGGGCATTTACCCAGGCCGGTTGAACAGGTGGACCCGAATGCCACGCGCGTCTCACCTTCGGCCTACGGTTCACGGCGGCCGTCCCATTCCACGCCGCCACCGCTGTATCCCAACCAGGTTTCCACCGGTCCCCACCGGACCGCTCAGACCACCGGGCAGCGCCCGGGCGGGGCGCCACCGCGCCAGGCTGCGGCCGCCAGCCCCTCAAAACCGGCTCCGCGCAAGCGGCCGCTGGGGTGTTTTTTACAAGGATTGATCGCGCTCCTGTTCGCCGGCATCATCCTGCTGGTGATCGCCGGGTCGTTTTTGATTTACCAGTATTATTCCATCGCCGCGACCCTGCCCAGCGTTGAAGACCTGCAGGCGCGCGCTTCGCAGTTTGAAACCACGCGTATCCTCGACCGCAACGGCAACACGATCTACGAGATCCTTGATCCCAACGCAGGCCGGCGGACCTACATCCCCCTGGAACGCATGTCCCCATACATCATCGCGGCGACCCTGGCGACCGAGGACAAAGAGTATTACAACCATCCCGGTTTTGACCTGGTGGCCATTGCGCGCGCCATGGTGCTGAACTACACCACCGGCGAAAACGCCGGCGGCGCGTCCACCATCACTCAGCAACTGGCGCGCGCGCTGCTGCTGCCGGATGAGCGTTACGAGCGCACGGTGCAGCGCAAGACGCGCGAGATTGTTCTCGCGGCTGAAATCACCCGCCGCTACAGCAAGGAGCAAATCCTTGAGCTGTACTTGAATGAAAATTTCTACGGCAACCGCTCCTACGGCATCCAGGCTGCGGCTGAAACCTATTTCAACACCACCGCCGAGAAGCTGACGCCGGGGCAGGCGGCCTTCCTGGCCGGACTGCCACAGGCGCCGGCCGTGTATGATGTTTTCACCAACCGCGACCAGACGCTGAGCCGCTTCAAAACGGTGCTGGTGCTGATGTACCAGGTCAGCGAGGAGAAGGATTGCATTTTTGTCAGCACCAACGTGCAAAAAGTGTGCGTGGACGCGAACATGCTCTCGACCGCGGTGGGCGATATCGAGGGCTATGCCTTCCAGCAGAATAACGGCTCGATTCGTTACCCGCACTGGGTGTTCTACGTTACCGACCAGTTGGAAAGCATGTATGATGCCCAGCAGATATATCGTTCGGGCTTCACTGTGTACACAACACTTGATCCCGCTTTACAGGAACAGGCTGAGCAGATTGTTAAACAGCAGGTTCTGGGCCTGGCGGATCGGAATGTAACCGACGGCGCGCTGGTTGCCATTCGGCCCAACACCGGCGAGATCCTGGCGATGGTCGGTTCGGCGGATTTCTATAATGAAGCCATCTCCGGGCAGGTCAACATGGCCATCAGCCCGCGACAGCCGGGCTCGTCGATCAAGCCGCTCACCTATCTGGCCGCCTTTGAAAAGGGTTGGACACCGGCCACACTGCTGTGGGACGTGCCCAGCGAGTTTCCACCCTCTGGCCTGGCCTCCGATCCGAGCCCGAAATACGCGCCGGTGAACTATGACGGACGTTTTCACGGGCCGGTGTCTGTGCGCTCAGCGCTTGCAAATTCCTACAATATCCCGGCGGTCAAGGCCCTGGAGTACGTGGGCATTTACGATGATCCCGCGACCGCGCAAAAGGAAGGCCTGATCAGCCTGGCGGAGCGGCTGGGCATCCGCTCGCTGACGCGTAACGATTACGGTCTGGCCCTCACGCTGGGCGGTGGCGAGGTGACACTGCTGGAAATGACTGGCGCTTTCTCGGTGTTTGCCAACAATGGTTTACAGGTGCCACCGGTGACCATCACGAAGATCGTCGATTACCAGGGCAAACTGGTGTACCAGTACGAACCGCCCGCGGGCGAGCAGGTCATCCGGCCGGAGCATGCCTACCTGCTCTCCTCGATTTTGTCCGACAACCAGGCACGCGCGCCGATGTTTGGCACCAACTCGGTGCTGGCGCTGCCTTTCCTGGCTGCGGCTAAGACCGGCACGACCAACGATTACCGCGACAACTGGACAGTGGGTTACACCCCGGACCTGGCGGTGGGCGTGTGGGTTGGCAATGCAGATTACACCCCCATGCAAAACACCACCGGCCTGACCGGTGCGGCGCCGATCTGGGCGAACTTTATGCAATTTGCCGTGCCGCAGCTTACTGGCGGCAGCGCTACTGCCTTCCAGCGCCCGGCGGGCATTGTCGAGCGCGTGGTGTGCTCGTTTTCCGGGGCCGAACCTTCGGAATGGTGCCCGGATCAGCGTACTGAATTGTTCGCCTACGACCAGCTCCCACCGAATCGCGATGACGACCTGTGGAAACGCGTGACGGTGGATACCTGGACCGGGTTGCGCGCCTCGGCCGCCTGTTCGGACTACGTCGATGAAAAAATCGCCATGAACGTGACCGATGAATCTGCGCGGAAGTGGCTGCGTGAGACCGATGAAGGGCGCAACTGGGCATCCGATCATGGCTTTGACGATCCGATCTTTTTTGTGCCAGAGCGCGACTGCCAGTTAAGCGATGCCCGGCCGACCATCCAGTTCGCGGCGATGAAGGACGGCGACACGCTGACTGTTAATCCGCTGGATATTTACCTGGTGGTGAACACGCCGGATGATCTGCGGCGCTGGCGGCTGGAGTATGGTCTGGGCGATGAACCGGTTGAATGGAAGCCATTATTGATGGATCAAATCGCGCAATACCAGAATCCCGAAATGGTTTACTCCTGGGATGTCACCGACATTCCCTCCGGGCGTATTACCTTGCGGATTTACATGGAAAGCACGGAAGATACTTATGCTGAGCGGCGCATCCACATCAACCTGCAGGTGCCCACCCCCACGCCGACGCTCACACCGACCGCCACCATGACGCCGACGATCACGGTGACCCCGTCACCGTCGCTGACGCCCACCATCACGGTCACGCCCTCGCCGACGGCCACCGATCCGATGGCAGGAGCACCGTAGCGATCCTTCCGGAAGCCGGACATCCATCGAACCTGAAACAGCGGGTAAGCTATGCCCGCTGTTTTTGGTTACAGGATGGATAGTTGCGTGGCTTCGTCCCACCCCAGCGGGTCAGCATCCAGTAGATCGTTCCAGGTGTTCAGAGTCAGATCCGCCCATTCCGACAGCCGGCGCAGGTGGCGGAATTTGAGCACGCGCCAGCCCTGGAAAGCCTGCTCGAGGCGGGGATCGTGCTTGAGTTTGTAGGCCAGCAACCCGGCCCGCCCGCCGGGAATCACCAACACGCAGCGCTGGGCAGGCAGGTTGGGCGGCGGGTTGAGCACATAACGGCTGACCAGGCTGGAAGCCAATGGGTAGAAGGCATACAACACTTCGCCCTGTGTGTTTTGCCAGAGGATGGGCGTATCGCCGGCGGCCTGCAGGCGCAGCCCGGCGGCGACATGGAAGAGTAATTCGCGGGCCGAATCAAGATCGGCGCGGCGGGCAGCGGGCTGCTCCTGCGGGCGAAGCATCCACACGTCCTGGCGGTCGGGATCGATTTCGGCATAAGATGCCAGCACGGCCTGTGCCAGCTCGACTGAAGGTGTCAATAACCCCGGATACTGGGCGCACAGATGGTCATATACCGCCGTGAAGTGGCAACCCGGATTCTTTTGGAGGTAGCGCACGGTTTCCATTTCCACCCGGTCTGAAAGTGGCGCTTCGGTTTCCGGCTGGCCTTTCAACCACCACTGTCCGCTTTCGCCGCTTTTGGAGGGGCCAGGAAAATGGACCAGCGTGCCGTGGTCAGAAAAGATGGTCGAGAGCTGAGCCTGCACGCGGCTAAGCAGGTCAACCTGGACGGCGCTGATCTCGCCGGGCAGGCTTTTTTCGGCAGCCTGGGCGGTCAGGCAGGCGGTGTACAGCGGCAAATAGGCTGCCGGTTCGCCACGTTTTTGCAGTGCTTCTCGGACGGCCTGCCGGTAAATGATATCGGGTTTTCGACCGGAAGGCCGGGATGAGCCGGCTGGCGACCAGACCAATTGAATGAGTGAGTCCTCGCTCTCCAGGGCCGTCCCGGTTAGCTCCAGCCCCGAACAGTGTGCGGCGGTCAGCGAAGACAGCAGCAGGCCGGGGGTCAGTTCGGGGATGACGCCGAACCAGCGCGTTTCGGCACCCAGGTTGCGCACCAGCGCGGCAAGCGCGCCGTGAAAGGCGTTGGTCTGCCAGTACCAATCGTAGTGCTTGCGATCCAGCACGCCACGCATCGGCTGAACGGCGTCCCGCCCCCAGATCCATCCTGCCCAGAGCGCCGAAAGCATCCAGAAGGCCTGGTTGGGGCGGGGGAACAGCAGCAGAACCGCCCCGGGCTTGAGCTCGTCTGGCAGCGGCAGCAGGTTGCGCGCGCGCCCGGCAAAGAGGCAAATTCCGCCGGTCGGGGCGGGCAGATCGGGCCAGGTGGTGATCGAGATTTCGCTGGCAGCGCTGCTGAGGTCATTCACCGCGCTTTCCAGCGCCAACCAGAGGTTATTTTCGCGATATTGCGGTGGAATTCCCAACTGCCGCGGGCGGCTGCGCCCCCCGGCGACCGGCCAGAGGGTGTTGGCGGCATCGCATACCGCGATCAGCAGCGCCTGGGCAAGCTGGCGTTTGGCCGCCGGCAGGGCCAGCGCGTCGACCTTGTTGATCAGGGTGGTCAGTGCATATAGCGGGCGCGGCGCGTACGTCTTCAGGGCTTCGCCCACCGCCTCCCGCTGCGGTTCGTCCACCGGGCCGATTCGCTCGATGGCGCGCGAACGGTGCATCGCGTCGCGGCCGGAAAGCGCCAGCCTGCCCAGGTCGTACTCGGTGACAGGCGCTTCACCATTGAAACCACAATGCGGGCACTTGACGACGCGTGCGTAAGGCATCTCGGCGTCGCGTGCCCACAGGTAGGCCTGTGCAGGCAGCGCCTGATCGCAACCCGGGCAGCGGGTCATGTACAAGGATTGAATGTGCGTTTCCATGCGGTCGTCCCCACGCCGGGAATCCGCCAGTTCCACCAGCGCTGCCTGAAAATCATCACGCCCGGGGTTGCGCGCAAGAACGTCCAGCAAAAAACTCAGGATGGGATTGTTGATCGTGGTGAGCACACGGTAGCCGGCGCGGGCTGCTTCCATCGCCAGAGCGGGGTGAGAACCGAGCGGATCCAGGATCCAACTGCCGGGCGGAAGATTGGCCTGCAGCCAGGCGCTCCAAATGCCGCCGCGCACCGGCGGTAGATAGCGCGCCAGTGGCCAATCGATTTCCGGGTCAGGTCCCGGATAGAAACGGGCAGAGAGGTCGGGGATGCTCATGGGCCACCATTTCAGGCGAACATTGATGACCGGATTTATTCATAATCAGTATATCGGAAAAAGCCGAAATTGGCGCGCAGAATGCGCATCGAATTGTTGTTAACCAACTGAAAAGCGGTGGGCGGCTAACCCAACATTTCTGTAAGCCCGTGCGGGAAAAGTTTTCAAAGTCCGGCTGTTATAATACAGCGTAGACGCATTCCGGGCAGAGGGAAACATGCCGTCTTTCTGGTACGCCATTCAAAGTCATCCAAATAAGGAAGATTTTCTCTGGGATCAGTTGCGCTCGCGCGAAATTGAGGTGTTTTTCCCGCGCGTCCGCGTGCAGACAGTCAACCCGCGCGCGAAGAAAGTGAAAGCCTATTTCCCGGGGTATATGTTCGTGCACGTTGACCTGGAAGCGTTGGGTGTTTCCACGCTGCAATGGATGCCGCAGGCCCGCGGGCTGGTTTCATTTGGCGGCGAAGCCGCGGTTGTGCCCGATTCATTAATCCATGCCATTCGCCAGCGCGTGGGCGAAATATCCAAAGCCGGCGGTGAGCTATTTGACGGTTTGAAGCGCGGGGATGAGGTTTTCATCCATGATGGCCCGTTTGCCGGATACGAGGCGATTTTTGATTTGCGCGTGGCTGGTAGCGAGCGCGTCAGAGTGCTGCTGCAGTTGCTTAATAAAACCCAACTCCCGGTGGAGCTGGATGCTGGCGTGATTCGCAAGAAGAATCGCGCTGTTGAGAACAAAGATCCAAAACGCTGAGAGATAAACCGAATGGCTGAAGCGCGATTGACATCTCCACGCACATTAAAACAGCAACCGTCGCAAGTCTGGCTGCCGCAACTGCTGGTCCTCATCTACTTGTTCACAGCGCTGGTCGCCTTTGTCGCTTACCCGATTTTGGCTGTCCGCTGGTATTCCAGTCCGTTCATTGGCGCGCTTTTACAACCCGGCCTGCTGGTGAAGGGCGCCAAACCCTCACAGATTTCCATTGAGTGGCCGGCGCAGGCGCAAGGTGTCGCCTCCGGAGACCGCTTGACTGGCATTAACGGCGCCACCGTCACCTCCAGCCGGGAATTAACTGCCAAGCTCAAGGAGTTTCAGCCCGGGGATTTGGTCAGTCTGACCCTGGCAAATGCCAATGGAAAAGAGCGGTCGATTGAGATTAAATTAACCAGCTTCCCATTGTCGGACCGTTTCACATTCTTCTACCTGCCCTTTTTCATCGGGCTGATCCTGCTGGCCTCCGGCGTCTGGTTTTTCCTGATGCGGCGCAATTCGCCCAGTGGGCGGGCGTTCAGCGTTTTCATGGCTTCAGTGGCGGTGGGCACGGCGGGCCTCTTTGATCTTTACACCACGCACGCATTTTCCTGGCTGTGGTACCTGGCTGTGGCTTTTTGTGGGGCAGGCATGCTGGCCGTGGCGACCCTATTCCCCCGCATGTACCCCTGGATTGCCCGCCAGCCGCGGCTGCGCTACCTGCCGTTCATAATCGCGGCGTTGCTGGCCAGCTTTGCCTTTTTCAGCCGCAACGATGCGCAGCTTTCGCGCCTGGGATTGAACCTGTTGCTGGGCGCTGCCACCGCGAGCGTGCTGGCCGCGCTGGTGATTCTGGCCCGGCGGTCCTTCCGCACGGGTTCGCCGGTGGAGCGGGAACAACTTCACTGGCTGGTGCTGGGTGGCTTGCTTTCGTTCGGTCTGATCATCGGGTGGTTGATGGGTGTGCCGTTCTGGTCCGGCAATACCTTTACGCCGCTGCTCATGGTACCTATGGCGATTTTTCCATTGGTGGCGGGTTACACCATTCAGCGCCACAACCGCATTCAAGCCGACTTTGTGGTCAGCCGCGGCGTGTTGTATGGATTGCTGGCGATCATCATTGCGCTGGGATACGCGTTGCTGGTCACAGGCCTGGGCATTGCCGCGGAAGGCGCCCTCAGGCCCTCCACGCCGTTAATTTCCGGTATTGTGATCTTTGCTCTGGCGCTGGCGTTGTTGCCTCTGCGCGAACGCATGGAACGTCTGCTGGACCGCACCTTCTTCCGGGGCGAGCAGGCTTTTCAGGAGCGGCTGAAGACATTTTCGGGCGAGTTGACCAGTGCGGTGGAATTAACCCAGATTCTGGCAGTATTGCGCCGCTATGTTGAAGAGACTTTGCAGCCCCAGCGGTTGCACATTTTCGTCCTGGATCCATTTACCGACCAATATATCGCGGCGAAGGACACGACCGGGAAACGCACCAGCGATTTGCGCTTTTCACAGAACAGTGCATTGGTGCAGGCACTCGGCAGCCGAAAAACACCGCTGTACATCAATGCCGGTGAATCGCTGCCCTCTGCGTTGGTGCCGGAAACGCCGCGCATTACCCTGCTGGACGCGCAGGTCTTTGTGCCGTTGCAGGGACGGCAGCGCCTGATGGGCTGGATTGCGCTTGGACAGCGGCTTTCGGGCGAAGTGTTCACAACCCGCGATCTGAGCTACCTGGATTCGCTTTCCGACCAGGCCTCGCTGGCGATTGAACGTGCCCAGGTGGTCTCGAGCATGGAAAAGCGCATGCACGAGATGAACGTGTTGACGCGCGTGGCGCAGGGCGTGAACGTGACCATCTCGCTGGATGATATTTTCGAGTTGATCTACGCGCAGACCACGCAAATCATCCCGGCGGACGATTTTTCGTTAATTCTTAACGATCCCATCCGCTCTGAATTGATCCCTGTCTTTGTGGTAGAGCAAAATGACCGCGTGACCGGCAAGGAAAACAAGCCGCTGGAAGAAAACCGCACCCTGGAATATGAAGTGTTGCGGCAACGGCTGCCGGCTGTGGCCGAAAATTACAATCAGGAAGCGCAGCGGCGCGGCCTGCTGACCAGCACCAGCGATTTGCATGCCTGGCTGTGCGTGCCTTTGAACGCCGGCGCGGAAACGATCGGTCTGCTCAGTCTGGCAAGCTGCGACCCGAGCATCTTGTACACGCAGGACCAGTTGGGGTTGCTGCAGGCGATTGCTGACCAGGTGGCGGGCGCGATTGTCAAAGCCCGTCTGCTGGGCGAAGCCGAGCGCCGCACCCGCCAATTGACCACATTGAACGAGGTGACCCGCAAATTGACCTCCACGTTGGACCTGGAGCCCCTGTTGGGCACCATTCTGAACAACGCGGTGGAAATTCTCAATTGCGAGGCGGGCAGCCTGTTCATGGTGGATGAACAAACGGACGATCTGGTGATTTCGGTGGCGGTCGGGGCGGTGGCAGGCAGTCTGGTCGGCCAGCGCATTCCGGCGGGTTCGGGGGTTGTGGGAAAAGCTGTGCGCAGCCGCCAGGCGGTGATGGTGAACGATGTGCAAAAATCGTCGGATTGGTACTCGGAACCGGACCAGAAAACTGGCTTTATCACGCGCGCGCTGTTGGTCATCCCCTTAATGGTGAAGGAGAAGGTGATCGGCGTCATCGAAGTGATCAACCGGCACGATGGCCTTCCTTTCACGGCGGACGACCAGGAATTGCTCTCGGCATTTGCTGCGCAGGCCGGCGTCGCCATTCAGAACGCGCGCCTGTACACCAACACTGATCAGGCCCTGACGGCTCGCGTGGAAGAATTGCAGGTGATGCAGCGCATCGACCGCGAACTGAATACCAGCCTGGATGTTTCCCGCGCCATGCGCATCACGCTGGAATGGGCGATGCGGCAGTCAGGCGCGAATGCCGGCCTGATCGTGATGGTCCAGGAAGGCAGCCTGCAAATTATGGCCTCGCAGGGCTATTCCAACGAATTGGAAACCTTCGCGGAAGGGCGCATGCCCTCGGATCAATTCCAGCTGGATCAAGTGGTCGAGAGCGGCTCACCCCGCCAACTCACCGTACCGCGCGACGGCGGTTTGCTGAAAGGCGCGCGCGTCCAAACGGTCATCCCTATTCGCCGCGAAACCGCCACGACCGGGCTGATCTTGCTCGAATCGGTTCAGGCCGATCCGTACAGCGAGGAACTGGTGAGCTTCCTGCTGCGCCTGAGCGACCACGCCTCGATTGCGATTGCCAACGCGCAGCTCTACGCCGCGGTGCAATCGGCCAACCTGGCCAAGAGCGAATTTGTCTCCTTTGTGGCGCACGAGTTGAAGAATCCGATGACGTCCATCAAGGGTTATACCGAGCTGCTGGCAGTCGGCGCGGTCGGGCCGATCAACGAGGCCCAGACCAATTTTCTCTCCACCATCCGTTCGAACATCGACCGCATGAATACGCTCATCTCGGACCTGAACGATGTGTCCAAGATTGAAGTCGGCCGCATGCGGCTGGACTTCAAGGCCATCAAGCTGGCCGATGTAGTCGAAGAAATTAACCGTTCCACGCGCAAACAAATCGAAGAGAAGAGTCAGAACCTCAAGGTCGATCTGCCGCAGGACTTGCCCCTGTTGTGGGCTGACCGTGTGCGCCTGACCCAGGTGCTGGTCAATCTGGTGAGCAATGCCAATAAATACACCGACAAGAGCGGCGAGATTCTGCTGGGCGCCGAACGGACCGCCAATCAGTGGGATGCGCAAGGCGCGGCCGAGGTTGTGCATATCTGGGTGAAAGACAACGGCATCGGCATTTCGGAGGAAGATCAGAAGAAGATCTTCCAAAAGTTCTTCCGCTCCGAAGACCCGAAGACGCGCGAAGCGCCGGGCACCGGCCTGGGGTTGAACATCACCCGGGCGCTGGTGGAAATGCAGGGCGGTAAAATCTGGTTCGAGAGCGAGTACCGCGTGGGCACCACCTTCCACATCACCGTGCCGGTAGCGGAAGGGTAAGGGAACAGGCGATGACAAAATCAGCGGTGATTGGTTTTTCCCGTCACTGGGATGGACGTGAAGCCGCCCGCCAGGCGGTTCAGAGTGCGCTGGACCAATTGGGCAACAGCCGCCCGGCGCTGGCCCTGCTGTCTGTGTCGCAAGACTACACCGCCGCGGACGTCTTACAGGCTGCCGGCAATTTGCTTGGCAATGTGCCTGTATGGGGATTCCACACCACATGCCCGCTTTCTGCCGAAGGAGAACAGCCGAGAACGGTCGGCGTGGCGTTGATCGCGGGCAGCGGGTATAAAGCCAGCATCAACTGGTGGCCAAATTTCGTGCAGGACGGCCACGGCGTGGCAACCCAGTTCGCACGCGTCGTGCGGACTCAAACCGGAAACACGCAGGGCATCCTGCTGGCCGCGGACGGGGTAAACGGCGACGCCAGCCTGCTGTGTGAATCCATTGATCAAATGAACCTGCATGTTGCTGGCGGCCTGGCCAGCGGCGATTACCGCAGCGGCCGGACGATCTGCATTGGCGGCAACCATGCCGGCAGCGGCGCGCTCTCCGCGCTCCTCCTGGGCGGACGGCTCCGGCTGGGTTTGGGCCAGGCGCACGGTTGGAAGGATACCGGCTGGCTGTGGAAGGTGACACGTGTCCGCGACCTGTGGGTGCAGGGCCTGGACGACAAATCGCCGGCAGCGGCATTATCTGAGGTGCTGGGCTATCCTGAAAAAGATTGGTTCTCGCCACCGCTCTCTGAATACGTGCGTCTGTACCCATTGGGCATTGAGACGGATGGACGAAAATCGCTGCTGCTGCGCAGTCCGCTGCGCGTGGAAGTGGACGGCAACCTGCGTATGAACTCCCACATTGCAGAGGGAAAAATGGCCCACCTGATGGTTGGCGACCCGGCTGCCTGTCAGACTGCGCTGAAAACAGCCGCCGATGAGGCGGTTCGCTCGTTGGGTTCCGCTGCGCCCCTGCTGGGCATCCTGCTGGTGGATGAAGCCTGGCGGACGTTGCTGGAAGGGCACTCGGGACCCATCTATGAGCAATTGCAGGCCACGCTGCCCGGCGTGCCCTGGATTGGCGGTTACACCCTGGGGCAGTTAGGCTGGCCTGCCACCGGCTCAGTCTCATCACA
The DNA here is from genome assembly GCA_026645875.1 of Longilinea sp. Lineage (GTDB taxonomy): Bacteria > Chloroflexota > Anaerolineae > Anaerolineales > Anaerolineaceae > Longilinea. Next base: position 1,115 of record JAPKMQ010000029.1, on the reverse strand, counting down.
ACTGGTGAACCAGCACGCTCTGATCGCTTTGATTGGGGATGCTGAAGCGCAATCGTAATGAAAAACAGGCGCTCTCCACCATCGGAGACCGCCTGTTTTTTGTGCGTGGCAACAGACCAGCTGGTTAATTTCAGGCCACAAGGCTCACTTGCGGCAACCGGGCGGAAATATTGGCAATTTGTTCTTCCGGAAGCGCATCGTCTTCTAGCTGCCCGGTCAGGTAGCTGTTGTAGGCGGATAGATCAAAGTGACCATGACCGGAAAGGTTGAACAGGATGACCTTCTTTTCGCCGGTCAGTTTCGCCTGCAGGGCTTCATCGATGGCGGCCCGGATGGCGTGCGCGGATTCGGGCGCCGGCAGGATGCCTTCGGTTCGCGTGAATTGCACGGCGGCCTCAAAGATCCCGGTTTGACGCACCGCCTGGGCTTCGATCAGGCCGGCATCGTACAGAGCGCTGAGTGCCGGCGACATGCCATGATAGCGCAGGCCGCCGGCGTGAATGGACGCGGGAATAAAATCATGCCCCAGCGTATGCATTCTGACGATCGGGGCCATTTGCGCGCTGTCACCAAAATCAAAGGCGTACACACCTCTGGTAAGGGACGGCGCAGCTGCGGGTTCCACCGCCAGAAGCCGCGTGCGCTGCCCGCCGCGCAGGTTCTCGCGCAGGAATGGGAAAGCAATCCCTGAGAAGTTCGATCCGCCGCCCACGCAGCCGATGACCACATCCGGGTATTCGCCTGCCATGTCCATTTGCTTGAGCGCTTCCTCGCCGATCACGGTTTGGTGAAGTAGCACGTGATTTAACACCGAGCCCAGCCCGTATTTCTTTCTGCCGCCTGAACCCGCGGCGACCTCGACCGCCTCGGAGATGGCGATGCCGAGCGAGCCGAGATGATCGGGGTTTTGCGCCAGCAGTTCGCGGCCGATCCGGGTCTGATTGCTGGGGCTGGGAAAGATTTGTGCGCCGTAGGTTTCGATCAGGTGGCGGCGGTATGGCTTTTGTTGGTAGGAGACCCTGACCATGTACACTTCCAGATCAAGGCTGTAAAACTGGCAGGCCATCGCCAGGGCCGAGCCCCATTGGCCGGCACCGGTCTCAGTGGTCATGGCG
>JAPKMQ010000299.1 GCA_026645875.1 Longilinea sp. | reverse complement strand
GACCGTGTCAATTTCCTTTTCGGCCTCATAAGCCAGGCCTGACAGGAATATCCCATCCGGATCGTCGGGCGGATTGGGTTGCGGATCGCCGGGCGGGGTGGGCTGGATGAGCGGGCGGGTGAGCGCGTCGCGCAGTTCGGTCACCGGGTGGGCGGCGTTGGTCCATTCGATCAACCGATTTGCCAGGTTGATGATGCTGCGGGTTGAGCGGCCCGAATTGGGCAGGCTGCAAGCGGTCACACCCGGTTCGCGCAGGAAATCACGCAAAAAGCGTGGGCTGGCTGTGGTGAAGGTTTCATAGATGGCCTGGTTGGGGTCACCAACCCGCACCCAGTTGCCGTCTGATCCGACAAGCAGGCGCAAAATCTGTTCCTGGAGGCTGCTGGAGTCCTGGGCTTCATCCTCCAGGATGTACGGCCAGCGGTAGTGCAGGCGGCGCAGGTACTCGGGGTCAGCCTGCAACGCCTGCAGCGCCAGCCGGATCAGGTCGGAAAAATCGATGGCACTGCTGTAGTTAAGCGAGCGCTGATAATCGGCATAGACATCCGCGCCAAATTGTAGCAGCGGATGCGGGGATTGAAGCTGCTTCAATTTCTGTTGCAACTCGAGCGGGGTGAACTGCAGGTCCTTGCATTGGCGGATGAAGCTGCGCGCCAGGTTGTTGGCGAGGTCGAGCCATTGTTTTTGTATAAACCGGTCCGAATCCAGGTCCACTTCTGGTGCGGTCCAATCGGTGATGAATTCGGGGTGGATACGCAGCCAACTTGTCACAGCAGAATCCATCTTTTCCAGTGAATCGCGCTCATCGACGATTGTGAAGCGGTCCGACAGTCCGACCAGATCGGGCCGTTCCCGGACGATATCATGCGCCAGGCCGTGCAGCGTGCGAATGCGGTATCCCAGGTTGGGGATGAGTTTCTTTTCCTTCAGGAAGGCGGAAATGCGGGTGGAGAAGTTATCCACCGCAGAGTTTACCAGCGTGACCACCAGGATTTCCTGATCGTCATACAGATCGGCCTGCTCGATCAAGCGCGCGGCCAGGTAGGAGAGCGTGAAGGTCTTGCCGCTGCCTGGAACGGCTGAAACGCCCATTTTACCGCCCTGATAAGCGACGATTTCTTCCTGCGCGGGGCGTAATCCGTTCATGCGGGCTCCTCTGTCAGATTCAACCGGCGGCGCAGGGATTGGAAGGCCTGCAACAACGGCCCGTGTTCTTCATCACCGCGTTCATTGAGCGTGACGCTGCACACGATCACCTGCCCGCTGCACCGCCGCAACAATCCGCGCACCAGGCGCGCCAGCGATTCCTGGTTGGCGGCATACTCGTCGGCGTCGGTCCATTTGCGCCCTTCGGGCCAGCGGCGGCTGAGCACGTGCGGGTGAGTCAGCGGCTGCATCAAACGCTGCCACCAGTTCAGGCTGCCGGCGTCCAACCAGAATTGCACCTGAACCGGGCGGTTGACCATCAAAAAGGTGTGCGCTGGAGAAATCAATACAGCATCCGTGCGGCCAATTTCCTCCCAGGCTTGTGGTGATTGGGCGGCAATCACGCCGCTCGCGATCATCTCCAGGTATAGCTTGCCAGAATCCTCATTTGACGTCACGCGGCGGAATTTTTGCACCGATTCCACCAGGCGGGCGGTCACCGCGGCTGCCTCAAGGTCCTTGGCAAAGCCAAACCCGGGTTGGGTTAACAACTCGCCAAAGATACGCGCCAGAAAGCCGTCCAGAGGGTGTGGTTCGGCCTGATAGTCATGCAGCCAGGCACGCAGGATTTCGAGCTTATCACCGACCCGGTGGGTGATGCGCTCCTGCATGGCGGGCACGAGGAGATCAAATGAGGCCAGCCCCTCTTTTGGTTTGCGCGGTGAAAAAAGCGTCTGCGCGCTCAAATCAGCCCGAACCAGGTCCATGTTTCCCACTGCCAGCATGAGCATCTGGCGGATTTCCTGGCGGTTGAGGGGCAACTCCCACTGCGGATGGGCCAGTTTGGCCAGCGTGAGCAGGCAGTGTGATGCCGGCTCGTCACGCAGCGAGCGCGAGGGCCGGTGCGAGCGAACCGGGATGCCGCGGTTTTCAAGGTTGGTCATGAGTGAGAACCGCAGCGAATCGGAAACAAACGGTGCCAGCACGGCGATGTTGCCCGGTTGCAAGCCCTCGACTCGCACCAGCGTTTCGATGCTTGCGCCAATCCAATCAACCATTGCCGGGTAAAAACGCTCAAAGTGGATTTGGTGTGCCTGCTCAACGGCGGGGCTGGGTTGATATGCATGCCGCAGGAGCGCGTTGGTCAGGTAGGCGGATAGCAGGGATAATTTCTCGTTTTCGACATACGAGCCGGAAAACCGGATCTGTTGCCCGCAGGTTTGAGCCAGACCTGCGGCGCTGTCCACATCCGCGCCCAGGAATGCCCGGTAACCGCCGTCGCTGTCCGCAATGAGCAGCGCGGATTGGAAGGAGGGCAGCCATTCCCGCAGGATGTCGTGCACGGCGGGCACATCCTCCTCGATGTTATCGTAGATCAGGTGTTGGTAGGTGCGCTTTAAATACGTTTGCACCAGGAATGACGGCCACAAATGGCGGGAAAACAATTCCATTTGCAGTGAGAAGTCCAACAGGTTGTTCTCCAGGCAGAAGGCGCGGAAACGGTTGGCGCAATCCTGGGCCTGGTCGTAGATTTGAAGCTGTGCAGGCTTGCCTACCCAGGAGGCCTTCAACCGCTCCGCCAGT
>JAPKMQ010000298.1 GCA_026645875.1 Longilinea sp. | reverse complement strand
GATCTGGCTCTTGCGTGTGGGGATGGTGGTGTTGCGCTCGATCAACGGCGTCGCCACGCCGCCCAGGGTTTCCACCGAGAGCGTCAGGGGGGTCACGTCAAGCAGCAGGATGTCCTTCACCTCGCCGCCCAGCACAGCCGCCTGAATGGCCGCGCCGATCGCAACCACCTCATCGGGGTTGACGCCCTTGTGCGGGTCCTTGCCGAATTCGCGCTTGACGGCTTCCTGCACGGCGGGCATGCGGGTCATGCCGCCCACCAGCACCACCTCATTGATGTCGGAGGTGCGCAGGCCGGCGTCGGTGATGGCGCGCCGCACGGGATCGAGCGAGCGCTGCACCAGGTCGGCCGTGATCTGCTCGAGCTTGGCGCGCGTGATCGTCTTGACCATGTGCTTGGGGCCGGAGGCATCGGCGGTGATGTAGGGCAGGTTGATCTCGGTCTGCATGACCGACGAAAGCTCAATCTTGGCCTTTTCGGCCGCTTCGCGCAGGCGCTGCAGCGACTGGCGGTCATTGCGCAGGTCGATGCTGGTTTCCTTCTTGAACTCGTCGATCAGGTAATCCATGACGCGGATGTCAAAATCATCGCCGCCCAGGAAGGTGTCGCCGCTGGTGGATTTCACCTGGAAGACGCCGTCGCCGACGTCAAGGATGGAGATATCGAAGGTACCGCCGCCCAGGTCATACACGGCGATGACTTCGTTCTTCTTCTTGTCCAACCCGTAGGCCAGCGAGGAGGCCGTGGGCTCGTTGATGATGCGCAGCACTTCCAACCCGGCGATTTTACCGGCATCCTTGGTGGCGTTGCGCTGAGCGTCGTTGAAGTAAGCCGGCACAGTGATGACGGCCTGCGTGACCGGCTCGCCCAGGTAGGCTTCGGCGTCGGCCTTCAACTTGGCCAGCACCATCGCCGAGACTTCCGGCGGCGAGTATTCCTTGCCGTCCAGCACCACACGCACGTCGCCGTTGGGGGCCTTGGCCACCTTGTACGGTACGCGGCTGATGGTGCGCTGCACTTCGGGGTCATCAAACTTGCGGCCCATAAAGCGCTTGATGGAGAAAACCGTGTTTTCAGAATTGGTGATAGCCTGGTTGCGCGCCGAGCGCCCGACCAGCCGTTCGTGATTCTTGTTCACGGCCACAACCGAGGGCACCAACCGCTCGCCTTCAGCGGACGGGATGACGGTCGGTTCGCCGCCGACCATGACGGCGACAACAGAGTTGGTGGTTCCAAGATCGATACCGACGATTTTTGACATTGATTAATTCCTCCTAGCGGGCAACTCGCACCAGGGCCGGGCGCAGCACGCGGTCGGCGATGGTGTAACCTTGACGGACAACTTCGATGATGTCATCGCTCTCATGATCCGGGCTGTCTTCATGAGTGATGGCCTCGTGGCGGGTTGGATCGAACTTTTCGCTCTCTGCAGGAATGCGTTTTACCCCCTCCGATTCGAGAATGCCAATCAATTTGCGAAAGACCAGTTCAATCCCGTCGGCCCAGGCGGCGGCGTCGCCCTCGGTCGGGCGCACTTTCATCGCTCGCTCCAGGTCATCCAGCACCACCAGGTACTTTTTCAGGATTTCACCGGCCAGATTTTCCTTCAAAAACGACTGCTCGCGCTCGATACGCTTCTTATAATTCATAAAGTCGGCTCGTTCGCGCAGCCAGCCGTTCTCGTTCTCTTTTGCCTTATCCAGCGCCTGGTCCAGTTCGGTGCGCAGGGCTGCATATTCGGCGATAAATTGTTCCTCGACTGCCGAGGCGGTTTCTTTTTTCAAATCTTCACCTGTTTCTCGTAGCGGGGAGGTTTGTGCTTCAGAGGCCGCGGCTCTCTTCCCCGTGGAACCGGCAGCAGGCTTGGTATGTTTCTTTTTATCTTCTTCCATCAATTCACCTCGTGCGACGCATTGGTTAATTCATCCGTCATGGTTTCAGAAACCATGTCACTCAGCATTCCGGAAAGAAAACGCACAACCGATATGGTCCGGCCGTAAGGCATGCGCATGGGCCCCAAAACACCCAGCGTGCCGATGGCCAGATTGGGCGAACCGTAGCGTGCCAGCACGATCGAGCATTGGCGCAGTTCGTTCCACGAAGTGCCTTCGCCGCCAATGAGCACCTGCACGCCGTTCAATGAACTGGGGGATAGCACAGTTTGTGCCAGAAGTTCCTGCAACATGGAGCGTTCTTCCAGCAGTCGAATGGCGCGGCGGGCATCGTCTGAGCCAGAGAACTCCGGTTCAGCCAGCACGTTGGTCAGCCCGTCCAGGTATACCTCACCCGAAACCAGCGCGTCCAGGCGGTTCATTTCTTCCACCGCCCAACTGAGCAGCTCGTTTTCCAGCGGCGGCAACTGCCCCGAATAAGATTGCAAGCCGTCGGCATCCTTGCCTTCCAACAGGCGCGTCAGGTGGTCCGCTGATACTGACAGCGTCTCCTGCGGCACGGGTTCGGCCAGGTTGATCAGCCGCTGGCGGACTTCACCGCCCACCAACACCAACACCAGCAGCACCTGCCGCCCGCGGGTGGAGATCAACTCGAGATGTTTCAAAAGCGCGCGCGCCGGGTGCGGCGCGGTGACCAGCGAGGCCCCGCGCGATTGAAACGCCAGCACCGAAGCCGCCAGGCGCATCCATTGGTCCACGTCGTTGCGCATCTGGTAGAACTGGTGGCTGATGGTGCGCCGGGTGGTATCGGGCAGATTGGTTTCCTGCACCAGCCGGCCGAC
>JAPKMQ010000297.1 GCA_026645875.1 Longilinea sp. | reverse complement strand
CTCTCGGGTGGAACGGTTTTCATCAATTCGTCGAAGAATACCAAGTCCAGGCCTGCCTGAAATATGCCCGCCAGGCCTGCAAAAACCGTGATTACCACTGGTATGTGCGTGATGGCAGCCAGGAAGGGATACAAAGACAGGCCAAAGGTCGACCAAAGCAAGACGTTGCGAGCGCCACGGGCGCGCGATTGGCGCGTCCAAAACAGGTAACCTACGATGAGAATGGCCGTCTGGGTAGTGTTGATGGTCGCGATCCAACTGTCGGGAAGCTGAACTTCCCGGACAAAATATAGCGGAAAGAGCGGGGTGGCCAGCGCAATGCCAGCGGTGAAGAAGAAGCGTTTTGAAACGAACCTCAAGAAAGGCTTTTCAGAGCGAACCGGTTGCAGGTAGGCCAACAGGTTGGCGCGGAGCGATTTCCCGACCGCTTCAGGCTGGGGCGGCGAGTCGGGGATCACAATCCGGCGGGAGAAGAAAAAGCTGATGACACCGCCAATGGAAAGCGCGATGAAGACCTGCTGGTAATTTACCGGAAAAGCGATGACTTCCAACCGCTGGCCAATCAGAAAAACAGTGATGGCCGTTGTCAACCCCAGGATGGACCAGCGTCGGGTCATCAGTTCAAAGCGGCCCTTCGACCCGGCGATCGCGTTCATCACAACCGAGAAGCAGATCGATAGCATGTTCTGCGGGATGGTCGCCAGCGCCCAGATGGCCAGAATCGCCGGGATAATCCAACGCTCCGGCAGCAGCATGGACGCAAAGCCTGTCAGGGCATAACACAGGATTACACCCAGGCGGGTTGCGCTGAACCAGGGTACGATGTTGCGCTGGCGCTGCAGGAAACCGCCCAAGGGTATCGAGAGCAGCAGCCCAGTCAACGCGGGCATGGAGGTGAGCAGGCCGATCTGGAAGCTGGTGGCGGCCATGCGGGCGAGAAACACCGGCAGAAACGGCGCGGCGGCATTGGCCAGGCCAACGCCAATCGCATCGATCTGAACATTGATGTAATTTTTCCGTTGAACCGGGTCAAGCTCGGCCGGTGCAGCAAAACGGCGTAATAAACTCAAGGCAGGAATCCGTGTCCGGGTATCTAATACTACAAAACATGATGGTTATGATAATGCCGGGGTAGTAGCCGCGGGTTTACAATTCGATATCAAATTCGGTTAGTTGTATCTTGTCAGTCTCATCCAGCAGGATGTCAAAGCGTTGCTTAAATTGAACCAGTTCCAGCAGGAATGCAATCCAGGCCTGGGATTGGGTGGAGAGACTTTTATCGCGCGACAGCGTGCGAATTTCGGTAATTTCAGGTTCTGCCAGACGATCCAGCGGCTGGCGAATCCAACGGATCAGGCGCGCGTCCCAGATGATCAGGCGGCCATCCTGGCTGGCACTGACAAAACCGCCGTCGGAATGCCAGTGCAGTCCCACGATTGGATTCTCATGGCCTTGCATTTCGGCCAGTTTTTCTCCAGTGAACGCGTTCCAAAGGTAAATTGCGCCCTGGCGGGTTCCGCCGAGGAGGAAGTCGCCGTCAGGCGAAAGCGCGATTGCGCTGATGGGAGCATCCAGTACGTCGATTTTTTCGAGCAGTCGGCCGCTGGCGTCGTTCCACAGGTACAGAGCCTGGTTTTGGCCCGTCCCGGCGACCAGCGGCTTGTTTTTGGCGCGGGAGAGGTGCAGCACGGTTACGCCGTCAATTGAAAGCGTGTGAACTCGATCGTTGGATGGCCAGCGCCACACTTCAACCTGGCTGCCCGCCACAACAAAGCGGTCGCCCTCCGGGCTTGCGGCGGCTGCGAATAGCTCGCCCATCTCAGGCGCAATGCGGCCTGATTCCGGGCCTAACGGGAAGCGCCAGGTCCGCAGCGTGCCATCAAAGGAAGCGCTGAATAAGGTGCGTCCATCCGGGTGGATCATTAGGGAACGGATTAGCGCGGAATGACCTTCAAGCGTCTTGACCAGGCGGGCATCCTCCAACCGGAAGATGCGTATGGCCTGATCTGTAAAGGCCGCCGCCAGATACAACCCATCCGGGCTGAGCGCCAACGCGCGGACGCCGGGTGCCGGGCTGGAGATGAAATCATTGCGCCGCTCGCCGGAGGGACAATTCCACAGGTAGATGCGGTTTTCCTGGCCGCCCGCGGCGATTACCTGCCCATCGGCGCGCATAGCCGTCGCGGCGAGGTTCGGCGAGGGAGCTTTGAGGATATTTTTGGCGAACACTTCGGGCGGTCTCTTGAGCGCCTGTTGCGCAAGCGCGACCAGGTTCAAAAAACTTAGCCGATCTGATTCCGTTGCTGCCTGCCAGTTGGACTGAAATAGCATCTGAATCAGTTCAGCGCTCCACAGCGGCGGCGCATGGATCAACAGCCGCCAGGCTTCGTCCCAGGCTTGCCGCCCGGTTAGTTGCTTCACGGCCGCGCGCCAATCCACATCGGTGAGGTCAGATAGCCAGCGCCGACGACGGACTTCGCCCAGGCTTTGCAGCCACTCGTTGTGGCCGCTCAGCCGAGAATGGCTTAACAAGCGCTGGCGTAAACCGGGCGACCCGGATTCGTAGGCGGAGATGAGATAGCGATACGAGAAATCAATAATTTCATAGGGCTCCCATTGGCCGGTGAGAAACAAGAACAGCGCTTTGCGTTCGGCATGGTTAGGAAGCCAGCCTTGATTGGCGGCAACGTTGGCGGCTGCCTGATCGTCCCATAATAAAAACAGCTCGCACAGCGCGTTTTGAGCTGGCGTAGAGCCTGCCAGCGCAAACTGTTCGAGCCAATCCTGTGCTAAACGCTTTTCTAATTGCGTGT
>JAPKMQ010000296.1 GCA_026645875.1 Longilinea sp. | reverse complement strand
TGCGCAAAATGGCACCTGGCAGGGCGTGGATCAGTACCTGGGCAATTCCAGTTCAATGATGATGGGTGGAACCGGGGAAACCACTTCCCCATCGGAACGCATGGGACCAGGCATGATGGGCGATAACGGGATGTGGAACGGGGGAATGCAAGACTGGATGGGGTCAAGCAGCATGATGGGCGACATGTGGGGGATAATGGATGTACGCCTGATCCTGGCAGATAACCAGGGTAAGGTCATCGCTGATACCGCCCAAACTGCGGTGAACCAGCAGCTCTCCGCCAATGATCTGCAGGCCGGCATTCCACTGCAAGTCAATTCACAGCCAGTTGGAACCCTGCTAGCCGTCTCCAGCACACCGGCCAGCAATTCGATTAGCGCCAATTTTCTCAATGCGGTCCAGCGAACGACCTGGATCACTGGATTAATGACCGGCATTTTCGGGCTTCTTCTAGGATTTTTCCTGTTCAGGCAAATTGTCTCGCCGATCCGGACGGTAACCGAGGCCGCGTCAAACATTGCGAACGGCAAGCTCCACCAGCGTGTTCCGGTAAAATCCAATGATGAAGTTGGCACCCTGGCGCGCACCTTCAATCAAATGGCCGATTCCTTGGAACGCGACCAGCACCTGCGCCAGAGCATGATCGCGGACATCGCCCACGAATTACGCACGCCAGTCACCATCCTGCAGGCAAATTTGGAAGGAATGCTGGATGGGATCCTGCCATCCAGCCCGGAAGAAATCGCTTCACTACGCGATGAGGTCGATTTGCTTTCCCGCCTGATCGCCGATCTGCGCTTGCTGTCCCTGGCGGAGGCTGGCCAGTTGAAGCTCGAAAAAACGATGGTCCCTGCCAGACGGATCGTCGAACAAGCTATCGAAGGGTTCCAGATGCAGGCTGCCGAACAGAAGGTTAATCTCGTGACAGACGTGGCGGATGGCTTACCGCCGGTATTCGTAGACGCCGACAGGATGAATATGGTACTTCGAAACCTGATTTCGAACGCGCTGCGATACACGCCGGAAAATGGGGAAATTGTCGTCCACGCATCTCAAAAGGATGGGGAAGCGATCCTGAATGTTACGGACACCGGCCGAGGCATTGCCGTTGAGGACCTCCCCTATGTGTTTGATCGTTTTTACCGGGCAGATAAGTCACGCAGTCGAAGCAGTGGCGGATCGGGGATCGGACTGGCGATTGTCAAGCAGCTAGTGGAAGCGCATGGTGGAAAGGTGTTGGTCAAGTCTCCGGTTTATTCTAATTCAGTGCAAGAAAAAGGCGGGACCTGCTTTACTATACAAATGCCATATAGTGATATTTAAACCAAGCTTTTAATGCGATTGATCGATCGTTTTGCAGATGAGTGGGATCGATATTTTTCCGCCACAGCTAATTACAATTCCATCTATTATAACGACTGGCAATTGACCCTCGTCTGGAAGCGCTGGGCATTCAGGGTCAAACAAATCATGGTACCGAACGGTGACTTCATTCCCATACCTTGCTTTGATCTGCCCAGCTGCCCACTCGGCTACCTCCCGCCAGATTTCTTGAATGCCTTCTTTGCAGGCCACCGGCGCGCCGATGATAACAACCTGATGCACAGAGCACCTCCTCTCCGATCCGCTTGCTCAGCAACAGCCGCTGGAACGGCGGGCAAGTGAGGCAAAATCCACGCCCAACAGTTGGCTGATTTCCTGATTCACTTCGCGCAAGAAGGCGACAGCCAGTTCCTGCGTCATCAGATGCTCCTGAATGGTTTCATTTGTGCCGACCGCGCTTTGTAGTGCGCGCAGCTGCGTCAGGTCTACTTGAGAAATAGCGCCTGTATTTTGCTGCCTCCGAATTTTCTGCTGCAATGCAGAAAGGTCAGAAAGCAATTGCATCGCCTGCGGATCGGCATGCAACCTTTGTACTGCGGCTATATAGCGCAGAAATGGTTCAGATTGGGTCAAATTTTCCGCCAGACTGGACGTTGCTTCCAGTAAAGTGATGGAAACCCCGGCGATGTTCGATGTCATTTCGATCTCCTTAGCCACAGCAGCCTCCTGTCCGGCAGACACTGGCATAATCCAGCCCGATGGCCTTCGATAACAGATCGCCAAGCTCTTGGGACAAAGCCACCAATGCTCCTTGTGCCTGGTTGTAGGCAATGACGGATGGCTGCTGGTTGACCCGGTCGAGGAGAGTCTGAAGTTCCTGGCGATCCTCAGCGCTCACTGCATTCAACATCAACAGTGCTTTCAAAGAAGCCTGCTTTTTCTGAAATTCCTGAATGGCGCTTTGAGCTTCCGCATCCTGTCGGAAGTTGAAGAGGGCCTGTTCAAACGCCTGAAATTGCGGCGCTTCCGCAAGGACTTCGGCAAACTGCCTGGCAGCTTGCATCACCACTTCTTTGGAAGCAACTTCTAAATCATTCCAGGTTGTTTCGACCATTCCGAGGCTCCTTTTTAATGACCTATTGTATTTTCAACAGCAAAGTCGTTTTGATAAATTTGCTCACCTAATTCGGCTAGCATGGCCAGCCCCTTGATTTCCTGCGGCTGGAGGGGAATTTGTACCAGCGGCAGTCCAAACCGATCCACGATGTCACTCAGGTACTTCTCCTGCATGGCGCGGCGGGCATGGGTGAAGGGCGTATTGGCTTGCTGCGCTGGAATCACTTGATTGGCGACCACCAGACCTGGCCGGATCCCGACGGTGCTCAGTTCTTTTGCAGCACGCCAGGCTTCAAGAATAGGCGTAGCTTCGGGGTACATCACAAAGGCAAACGTGATTTGCTGTGGATCGCGCATCATCTCGATCACTTTGC
>JAPKMQ010000295.1 GCA_026645875.1 Longilinea sp. | reverse complement strand
TCCTCGGCCATCGAAGCAAAGATGAAGTCGGTATGGCGGACTTTGAGAAACCGCAACTGCACCTGCGTGCCGTGTCCATAGCCCATGCCAAACCAACCGCCGGAACCAATCGTGATGAGCGCCTGCTCGACATTGTAGTTATCACCATAACTGGCATTTGGGTTTGGAAAAATGAAATTGAAAATGCGCTGCTGCTGGTATGTTTCCAGGAACGGGAACAACAACCCAAAGGCCACAACGCCCGCAACGGCAAAAATCGCGATGTATTTCACCGGCAATCCGCTCAGCCACAACATGGCTCCCCAGATGACGAAGATCACGATCGAAGTGCTCAGGTTTGGCTGCAGGAGAATCCAGATCACCATGCCCACTGTCAGCGCAAAGCTCCTGATAATCGTGGTAAGCCCACTGACCCGATCCTTGTTACGGGCGAAGAAATCCGCCAGCACAATGATCATGATGATTTTCACCAGTTCGGAGGGTTGAATATTAATCCCTGCGATCACAATCCAGCGCGTCGAGCCGAAGGCGATATTGCCAATCAGTAGGATGATGATCAGGAATCCAATACCAAAAAAATAGAGTAAATTCGCCAGGGACGACCAGTAGCGGTAGTCGATCACTGCCACAATCAAGATGATGACCAGTCCCAATGCAACGAACATGGTCTGGCTGCGATCAATCGTCGCAAGGTCAATATTCCCCGCGATGGCAGAGCGGATCATGGCGATCCCAAAAATGGACAGGACCACCACGGCGCCAAACAGCCAGTAATCGAAATGCCGCCAAACTTCCTTATTAAACATGACACAACCTATCGTGCCTTACGGCTTGCCGCGCGGATGGGAATATCCGCCAGCAGACGCTGCTGTCTCCCTTCCTGGGTCATATCAATGCGAACTGCGTTGGAATCAATTTCAATATACCGCGAAATGACTTGTAAAAGCTCATTCTTCATTGACTCTAGTTCCGCGGGCGTCAGATCCGTTCGATCGTTGATTAATACCAGTTTTAAACGGTCTTTGGCCGCGCTGGCGCTCTTGTTCGTCTTCTTGCTTGCCAGCCAGGCTAACCAGTCTGCCATGTCAATTCCCTCCTGGCCGGATCAGCCGGGAAAGTTTTTGGAAGATATCCTCCTTCACTTCCAGGTTCATAAAGGGCACATCCTCACCCCTTAACCGGCGGGCTATATTCTGAAAAGCCGTGCCGGCCCGCGTCTTTGGGTCCAACGCAACCGGCTGGCCGCGGTTGGAGCTCATGATGACATGATCGTCCTCAGGGACAATTCCGATCAATTCGACTGCCAGCAGTTCCAGCACGTCGTCGGAAGTCAACATGTCGCCCCGCTTTACCATTTCGTAATTAACCCGGTTGAGGATCAGCCTGGCTGGGCCTTTCTCTTCCGATTCAATCAACCCAATGATCCGATCCGCATCGCGCACTGCAGAAACCTCCGGGTTGGTCACCACCAGGACAGTGTCGGCCGGGGCAACGGAATTGCGGAAACCGCGTTCGATTCCAGCAGGAGAATCAATCAATACCCAGTCGAATTCCTCGCGCAGATCATCCGTCAAGCGGACCATGTCACTCGGTGAAACGGCGTTTTTATCCCGCGTCTGAGCGGCCGGGATTAAATACAATTCCTGCAGGCGCTTATCACGAATCATAGCCTGCTTGAGCCTGCAGCGGCCTTCCACTACATCAACCAGATCATAGACGATGCGGTTTTCCAAACCCAGGATAACATCCAGGTTGCGCAGACCGATATCGCCATCGATGCAAACAACCTTCTGACCACCAGCGGCCAGTGCCACTGCCAGATTGGCGGTGGTTGTGGTCTTTCCCACGCCGCCCTTCCCCGATGTAACCGTTACAACCGTCGCAGACATAATTTCGTTAACGCTCCTTTGGCTTCCATGGTTCAACCGTGATGATACCGTTTCGAATGCTTGCACATACCGGTTGTGATACTGCTTTTTTACCTGGCAAATTAGCCACCAGATTGGCTATACGAAGTTGAGTGGGGTCCAACGCAAGTGCGCACACTACCGCGCTTTCATCGCCGTCCGCGCCTGCCACCACCGATCCGCGAACCCGCCCCCACACCACAATGCTGCCGCCGGCAATCACCTCGGCGCCTGGGTTGATGTCTCCCATTACGCTGATATGACCGTGCGAAGCGATTCTAAAACCCGACCGGAGAGTTCGCCGGATGAACACGCCGTTCTCGCCTTCCAGGGTTGTATCCAACGGACGCACGCTGCGTTCCGGTCGCGGCATGGATAATCGCGTCGCCAGCCCTAAAACCTGGGCAGTCTGTTCGGTCACCGGGCTTGAACTGATCACCGCCCAAAGCGATACTCCCTGGTCGGATAAACGGTCGCGCAGCGCGCCAAGCTCCGCTGCGTGAAGCACGCGGTTGCCCACTTCCATCGCAAGACGAGCACCCTGAAAGAAACTCGCCTTCTCAACGATACTGGATAGCAGCGTGCTCTGCGCGCGAGGCCAATCACCTTCTCCGATTGTCACCAGTAAACCGTCTTTGATCCCTTTGATGTGTACGATCTGCGTTTCAACCGTCATAAACGAACCCGGCTCCGGGTATTCCTCCAAAAAGCTTCAGTCGATTCAACGACTGCGCGATAGAAGACTAATTATAGCAAAAAATCGGAAATTTAGTTCTATTTAGGGTGCAGGCGCGGTATTCTCGCCCGATTTCAATTCAAAGTACGCTTCCATCACCCGGCGAACAATTGGGGCTGCGACCTTCGAACCTTCATCGCCATTGTAAACGAATGCCACCACTGCGATCTCAGGAT
>JAPKMQ010000294.1 GCA_026645875.1 Longilinea sp. | reverse complement strand
CTGGAGCGGATCGGCCTGGCACAGGACGGCGAAGAGCGGCTGCGTTTGCGCGCCGGTTACTCGGCCGTGGATATGCTGGGGCACGTCAACAACAGCCGCTACGTCGAATGGATCTGCGACGCGGTCCCAATGGAGATGATTGCCGGGCGTGAATTGGATTGGCTGCAGGTGAATTACGACCGCGAAGTGCGCCCGGGGGAAGAGGTGGTCGTGTTGGCCAACCTCGTGCCGCCCGACGCCAACCTGTGGGCGCTGGAGGGCATCAACCTCGCCAACGGCACGCGCGCTTTCGAGGCGGCGCTGCGCTGGAAATAAGCGGCTGGGCAACTATGCGGAAGCAAAGAATATAAACCACAAACCACACGAAAAACACGAAAAAAGAAGAAAAGCGAGACAGCGCAAATAAAAAAGTAGTGGCGGGTCTGAGACCCGCCACTACAGATGAATAAAATAATCAGGCCAGATACGCCTTCTGCGCGGCCGCCAGCCCGGCTCCCGGTTCAAAGGCATAGCCGCAGGCCGCCAGTGCGGTTTCGATTGCGCCCAGCGTGGCCAGCGCATCGCCCAGGTTCACGGCGCCCATGTGACCGATGCGGAAGTATTCATTCTTGATGGCGGCGTGCAACCCGCCCGCCAGCGTGACGCCTGCCTTGCCCACCTGCGGCAGCAGGTCGGCGCCGCTCACCCCGGACGGGAAGCGCGGCGCGGTCATGGTGTGCGCGGCGATCGCGTCGCTCAGCGGCACCTGACCCATGCCCAGCGCGGCAATGCCCGCTTTGACCGCGCGGCTGATGCGCGCGTGGCGCGCGAAGCGCGCCTCCAGGCCTTCCTGCAAAATCTGACCCAGGCTGACGTTGAGCGCAAACACCAGGTTGACCGCCGGCGTGCCAAAGTAGGCCGTCTTGCGGGCTTCGTAGGCCTCCATGACCGGCAGCCAGTTGTTCCAATCGGCGTAATAGCTGCCCACCGGCGACTTGCGCGCCTTCAGCGCGGCCAGCGCGCGCGGCCCGGCCACCAGCAGCGCCAGGCCTGGCGGCACGCCCACCGCCTTCTGCGAAGCGGTGAAGGCCACATCGACGCCCCATTCGCTCATGCGTAGGTCCTCGCCGGCCACTGAGCAAACCCCGTCGACCACCACCAGCGCGCCGTAGCGCTGTCCCAGCGCAGCCAGCCCGGCCACATCGGCCAGCACGCCTGTGGAAGTATCCACGTGCGTGACGGTCATCACCTTGAAGCTGCCCGCCTTGAGCGCCGCTTCCACCTCATCCAGCCCGGGGTGCCCGCCCGGCGCCGCCTTGACGTGCGTCACCTGAGCGCCGTAACGCTCGAGGATGACGCCGATGCGGTCGCCAAAGTAGCCGGTGTTGACCACCAGGGCGCGGTCACCCTGCTCCACCAGATTGGCACAGGCGGTGTCCATGCCCAGCGTGCCCGTCCCGGCCAGCACGAAGGGCTGGCCATCGGGGCATTGGAAGAGCTGGCGGGTGCGCTCCAGTGCCTGTCCGAAGGCTTCGACGAAGTTAGGCGCCAGGTGGCTGGTAGTCGGCGCGCCCATGGCGGATAGAACGGCCGGGTCAAACTCGATCGGTCCAGGGATCATCAACAAAGTACGATTTTTCATGGCATCTTCCTTAGTGGAAAATAATTAAATATTCATGGGGATTGGTAAAACAAAACAGGGGCGCAGCGGCGTGCGTAAAAGCTAGATACAATGTACTGCAAGGGGTAGCGCCCCATCTTTGTAATTGTAATTCGCCTTCAGGTAGATTTCATCCTGTAATCTTCACCTGTCGGCCTGTCAAAAATCACAAATCGGTGTTTAGCCGCGCGGCGGGAACGTTATAATGAATGTGATTGAGAGACCGCCTAGTAATTTATCGCCAGATTCCTGCAACAGGAGGTGCGGCCGTGATTGAATCGAACGAACCCATCTATTCGGTTGACCTGCCGGACGGCCTGACGCTGCGTTCGGTGGCCACCAACGGCCAATTGCAGCGCGTGGCTGCCTTCAACGGCCTGATTCATGGCCAGGGGGTAACCGGCATGACCGCCAACCTGTTCGCCGCCCACCCTGACACGCGCGGCCGCGACCTGTTGTACGTGGAAAACGACGCCGGCGAGGTGATCGCCTCGGCCTGCCTGATCCCCTGGACGCTGCACTATTCCGGCGTGGATCTGCCGGTGGGCGAACTGGGCATCGTGGGAACGCGCGAAGACTACCGCGGACGCGGCATCAACCGCCACATGATGGGCGCCTTCTGGCAGCGCTTCGCCGAGCGCGGCTGCCTGCTCTCGATCATCCAGGGCATCCCCTACTTCTACCGCAAGTACGGTTACGAATACGCCCACCTGCCGCTGGAAGGCGGCTGGCGGTTGCAGCCCGACCAGGTGCCGGCGCCCATCGGCGAAGGCTACAGCTTCCACCCGGCCACCCCCGAGGAAGCCCCGCTGCTGGCAGCCCTGTATGAATCGCAGGCCGGTTGCCTCGACATCAGTTCACGGCGCAGCGCCGGCATCTGGCGTTACCTGCTGAGCGACCTGCGCAAGCCGGACGAGATGGAACACGAAACGCTGCTGGTGGTTTCGCCAAAGGGTGAGCCGGCCGGCTACGCGCGCCTGCCACTCA
Organism: Longilinea sp.; assembly: GCA_026645875.1. Classification (GTDB taxonomy): domain Bacteria; phylum Chloroflexota; class Anaerolineae; order Anaerolineales; family Anaerolineaceae; genus Longilinea. The sequence continues at coordinate 196 of JAPKMQ010000294.1, read as the reverse complement.
GCCATTTTTACCAGAACCTGGTCACCATCGATGAATGCTCGGAGATGAGCTTCGAGGCCAGCCTGACAGTGTTGAACGAACTGGCGCGGCGCGCCCGTGAAAGCAGCGCCGAGGGCATCCGCTTCAATTTACCACCCACCAGCAGCCTGCTCAAACTGGCGCGCGCCTACGGCGCCGCCAGCCTGGGAACCTACTC
>JAPKMQ010000293.1 GCA_026645875.1 Longilinea sp. | reverse complement strand
ATTAGCAAGAAACTGGAGCGGAGGCAGGAACTTGAGGAAATCAAACAAACCCTGCTGCAGACGCAATCCAATACCTCCGCGGAAAACAAACGCCTTTATGAGGACATGATGCTCATTAAAGGCCGCATTGCGAAGATCCACGAAACAACCGGCGCAAATTGCCCGCTCTGCGGTCAGACCCTCACCCAGTCCCACCGCGATCAACTGATCGCTGACCTGGAAGCTGAAGGAAAAGAACTGGGCGATCGCTATCGGGATAACCAGGACGCACTCAAAGATATTGAAAACAGCCTGGTCCATGTGAACACGGAACTGAATGACCTGCGAACGGTGGATGCCGACGCGCGCCAGCAACAGGCAAAAATCGCCAGCCTGCAAACCAAACTGGATGGCTATCAACAGGCCCTGAAAGACTGGGATACTGGAAAAACAAGATTGGCAGAAATCCAGCAATCCCTGACCGCGGAAGACTTCGCCGGCAAGGAACGCAAGGTGCTGCAAGCCATCGACCGGGACCTGCAAAAGCTGAATTACAGCGTTGATCAGCACAATCTGGTCCGCAAACAAGAGGAACAGGCGCGCGCAAGCGAGCAGAAATACTCTGACTTGCAGGCTGCCAAAGCCCGGTTGGATATCCTTTCGAAGGAAATCAAAGAAACCAACAAGCGCATCCAGGATTACGAGCAACAAATCGAGCGGGTCAAACGAATCCTTGAATCGGAAGACTATGCGCAAGAGGCCCGCGCCGAACTGGCTCGCGTGGACGCCGCCCTGCTGGAACTGGGCTACGATGCTGCCGCACACGACGCCCTGCGACGCGAGGAGCAGGCCGCCCGCAGCAGCCAGGATCGCCTGCGCGCGCTCGAATCGGCCCGCGCCGCGCTGGCGCCGCTGGAACGCGAAATCACTTCGCTGGAAAAGAAGCTGAGCTCGGAAGAAAAAGAAGCCGCCGCGGCAAAGGAAAAATATGACGCCGAAGCGGAAAGCTACCAGGCTGCTGCCGCCGCCCTGCCCGACCTGGACAGCGCCGAGGAAGAACTGCGAGCTCTGCGTGAGCGTGAAAGCCAGGTTTACATCCAGGTGGGAGCCGCGCGCCAGCAGGTGGAAGCCATAAAATCATTGCGCGCCCGGCACAAGACGTTGGGCGCCCAACGCGAAACAACCACCCGCCAGATTGCCCAGATCAAGATGCTCGAGCGCGCCTTTAGCAAGGACGGCATCCCCGCGCTGTTGATCGAACAGGCTTTGCCGGAGATTGAAATGCAGGCCAACGAAATCCTCGACCGGCTCAGCGCGGGCGGCATGTCGGTGCGCTTTGCCACCCAGCGCGATTACAAGGACAGCAAACGCGACGACAAGCGCGAAACGCTGGATATTCTGATCAGCGATTCGATTGGCACGCGCGAATACGAAATGTTCTCTGGCGGCGAAGCCTTCCGCGTCAATTTCGCCATCCGCCTGGCGCTCTCGCGCGTGCTGGCCAAGCGCGCCGGCGCCCGCCTGCAAACCCTGGTCATCGACGAGGGTTTTGGCAGCCAGGATGCCGATGGGCGCCAGCGCTTAATCGAGGCCATCAACCTGGTCAGCGCTGATTTCAAGAAGATTCTGGTCATCACGCACCTCGAAGAACTCAAGGATGCCTTCCCCGCGCGCATCGAGGTCGAGAAGACCCAGCACGGCTCCGCCGTCAAGGTGATTGCCTCGTGAGCATCCCGGTCCGGCTCGGCCTGGTTCAGCGCGTGCTGCCCGCCTACCGCGTGCCGCTTTTCGATGCGCTGGCCGAAGCCTGCCCGTCCGGCCTGTCGGTGTTCGCCGGTCAGGCACGCCCACAGGAAATGATTGAACCCGGCACGCTGCAGGTTGCCCGCCACCAGGCGGCCGCCAACCTGCACCTGCCCTTCTCGCTGTGCTGGCAGGGCGGGTTGCTGCGCTGGCTGGAAACCTGGCAGCCGCAGGTGCTGATCGTCGAGGCCAACCCGCGCTACCTGCGCACCCCGGCAGCCGTGCGCTGGATGCACGCCCGCGGGCGCAAGGTGATTGGCTGGGGGCTGGGTGCGCCTGGCGCGCAAAGCGGCATCCGCGGCCTGATCCGGCGCGCCTTCCTGGACCAGTTCGACGCCATGCTCACCTACAGCCAGACCGGCGCGGCTGAATACCGCGCCGCGGGATTTGCGCCCGAGCGCATATTTGTCGCACCCAATGCCGCTGCGCCGCGCCCGGTTGCTCCAGCCACCGCGCGCCCGGATTCATTTGCCCATGAACGCGCCACGCTGCTGTTTGTCGGCCGCCTGCAGGCCCGCAAGCGCATCGATCTCCTGCTGCGCGCCTGCGCCGCGTTGCCCGCCGGACTGCAACCCGCGCTGTGGATCGTCGGTGATGGCCCCGAACGCGCCGCGCTGGAAACACAGGCCGCACAGGTCTATCCGGCCGCCCAGTTCTTCGGCGCGCGCCACGGCGCGGCCCTCGATCCGCTGTTTGACGCCGCCGATGTTTTCGTCCTGCCGGGCACGGGTGGATTGGCACTGCAGCAGGCCATGGCGCACGCGCTGCCGGTGATGGCCGCCGAAGCCGACGGCACCCAGGCCGACCTGGTGCGGCCCGCCAATGGCTGGCAGCTCATCCCGGGTAGCCTGGAAAGCCTGACCCGCACGCTGGAACAGGCGCTAAGCAACCCGGCCCGCCTGCGCGCCATGGGGCTGGAATCCTACCGCATCGTCGCCCAGGAGATCAACCTGGAACACATGGTCATCCAATTCGAGCGGGCGGTGCTCGCCGTGTTGAAGGGATAGAAGATGCACGTCCTGCTTGTTGCCGACGGCCGCAGTCCAATCACCCGCTG
>JAPKMQ010000292.1 GCA_026645875.1 Longilinea sp. | reverse complement strand
CACCCGGAGGCAATTTGCATTCAAAAGATTGAGAATTTCAACATCTCTCTCAACCTGGGCACTTATCCGGCCGGCCAGTACAAGGTATTCGTCAACGACAGCGAAATCGGCCAGATCATGGCGCCCTAAGCCAACAGTCGGATTGCCAATCCAGAAGCGCGCAACCCTGTGGATTGCGCGCTTTTTCGTTGTGTAGATATTTCCCCATGACTACCGGGGCCACACGGATGACTATCTCTGGCGCAGGATCAGGCTGGTCAGCAGTCGGGCATTCACCAGCGGATCGAATTCCTGCAAAAGCAGTTCGCGCCCGGCGCGCGCGATGCGCGCCGCCTTGGCCGGCTGGTTGTACACGTCACGGATGCCCGCGGTCAGCGTCGAAGGGTCGCCCGGCGGAACGAGAATGCCGGTCTCATAATGTCGAATCAGCTCGTTGCGACCTGGCAGGTTGGTTGCCACCACCGGCAGCGAACAGGCCAGCGCCTCAAACAGGGCCAGCGGCAGCGCTTCGCGCTCGCCGCGCAATTGCGTCAAAGGGTCGATGTAGCAGTCGGCCGCAGCCAGGCGCCTGGCGCGTTCCTCCGCCGGCAGATCGCCGGGCAGGTCCACCACGCCGGTAAAACCCATCTGATCAACCTGCTTTTGCAGCGCCTTGCGCAGCTTGCCCTCACCGATGATCTGCACGTGCAGGGGCAGCCCCTCATTGAGCAGTTCGGCGCACGCCTTCAGCAGCAGTTCCAGGCCGTTGTCCGCTTCCAACGGGCGCGCGCAAACCACCTCAAAGGGCGGCTCGGCGCGTAAAATACCCACCCGCGGCGCGTACGTGCCTGCCTCGATGCCGTAATGCACCACCACGGCGCGGTCCGAGGCGCCATACAGGCTGCCCAGGGTTTCGCGTGTGGCCTGAGTGGCCGTCGCCAGGAATGCCGCGTCTTTCAAAGCCTGCGGAACAACTTCGTTCCGGTCAGACAGTTCAGGCCCGTGAACGCGCACGCTGTAGGGGATGCCGGTCAGGCGGTGGATGATCCACCCGGCCAGCGCGGGACGGGTGCCGTATTGAACATGCAAATGGCCGATGCGTCTGGCGCGCATCTCGGCTGCCAAACCGGTGGCTTTGCCGCTGAACGCCCGCATTTCCAGCATCTTCAACGGCTGACCGCGGAAGCTGTTCATCACCTCTTTGCGCACCTGGGCTGGGTTGCCAGGCAGGCTTTGCAGCGGGTCGCTGGGCGGCTCAAAGCCCGCCAACGACGGCGCAGGCCGGGTGCGCTCGCCCACCCCGGCGGCCAACGCACGCAGTTCAGCCGGCAAATCGGCAATCTGCCGGCTGTCGTAGGCCAGCGCGAAAATGCTCAACTCCCAACCCAGGCGCGTCAACATTTCCATCTCGCGCTGGATCCAGAGATCCGCCGGATCGGGGAAGCGCGGCAGTAAAATAGCGAGGCGTGGATAGGGAATATGCTTCAAGAACAAACTCCTGTCATCGTCTGACCGGGCGAAAAATTAACATAGGCTGTCTTCTGTATCATTTTATTATCATTTCACCCCCGTACTCTCATTATACAAAGGTCGATAATAAATATATTTATGAATATTGATAGAAATTGACCGGTTTTTGCATTGAAGTCAACGCGCAGCTTTGCTACAATCATTGTAAGCCAAAAAAGATGAGCACTCAGCCAAAGGAGGCCCGCATGAATACCATTCGTCAAATTCTATTGCTCAAGAGAAATTTTGTTTGGACGGTCGGCCCGGATCAGACCGTTTTCGACGCGCTGCGTCTGATGGCCGACAAGGATGTCGGAGCGCTGGTGGTGGTTCAGGACGACAAAATTGTCGGCATGCTCTCCGAGCGCGACTATGCCCGCAAGATCATCCTGCTGGGCAAGGCATCCAAAGACACGCTCGTGAAGGAGATCATGAGCTTCCCGGTCTTCACCATCCACCCCGATCAAACCATTGAGGAAGCCATGGAAATGATGACCCATCACCGCATCCGTCACCTGCCCGTGGTGGAGGATGACCACCTGGCTGGCATGGTTTCCATCGGCGACGCTGTGCGCGATATCATCTACCGGCAGCGCGAAACCATCAAGGAAATGAGCGAGCGCATTCGCAAGTGACATCCCGGTCTTGAATAAAAAGGCGGCTTCCGGCGGTGGAGGCCGCCTTTAGATTCCTGACATTCACAAAACCCCTGCGAAAAACCCGCTTCGGTTTATAATCAAATGCGAGGTGTCCCACATCTGATCCGGAGGTTTTCATGTCTGGTCCCCGCCCTGTGCGCGCCCCGCGCGGCACGCAGCTTTCCTGCAAATCGTGGTTAACCGAAGCCGTTTACCGCATGATCCAGAACAACCTGGACCCGGAAGTCGCCGAACGTCCGGACGACCTGGTGGTGTACGGCGGGCGCGGCCGGGCCGCGCGCAGTTGGGAAGCCTTTGACGCCATCCTCGACAGCCTGCGCAATCTTGAGAACGACGAAACGCTGCTGGTGCAGTCAGGCAAACCGGTGGCTGTTTTCAAATCCCACGCCGACGCGCCGCGCGTGCTGATCGCCAATTCCAACCTGGTGCCGCATTGGGCCACCTGGAAGGATTTTGACGAACTGGCGCAGAAGGGCCTGATCATGTACGGCCAGATGACCGCCGGATCGTGGATTTACATCGGCACGCAGGGCATCCTGCAGGGCACCTATGAAACCCTGGCCTCGCTGGCCGTGCAAAAGGGCTGGCCTTCGTTGAAGGGCAAATTCGTCCTCACAGCCGGCCTGGGCGGCATGGGCGGCGCGCAGCCGCTGGCCATTACAATGAATGAAGGCGTGGGACTGTGCGTGGAAGTGGA
>JAPKMQ010000291.1 GCA_026645875.1 Longilinea sp. | reverse complement strand
GCGCCACCCTGATCGAAGCCGCGCGTCAGACCACTGGCACGGCCGGGCTGCCTTTCTTTGACCTGGGCAGCGCGGACGTGGTCTTCTCCTTTGGCGCAAATTTCCTTGAGACCTGGCTCTCGCCGCTGGCCTACAGCCGCGGCTACGGCAACCTGCGTCAGGGCAAGCTGGGCAAACGCGGCTACCTGGTTTCCTTCGAGGCACGCCAGTCGGTCACGTCAGGCGTGGCGGACGAATGGATCCCGGTGATTCCAGGCAGCGAAGGTCTGGTGGCGAAAGCCATCGGCCGTCTGGCTGCCCAGATCAACGGCGGAACCATCCCCACCGCGTTTGCCGACCTGGATCTTGCCCAGGCCGTCCAGCAATCCGGCGTCAGCGAGGAAAAATTGCACCACCTGGCCGAATTGTTCGCCCAGGCGCAGCAACCGCTGGCCATCCCGGGCGGCGCGGCCTTGGGGCATGTCAACGGTCTGGCATCCGCCAAAGCCATCCTGGCGCTGAACGCGCTCAAAGGCGCGGCATCGGCCTGGCTGGCCGCCGAGGATGACAGTGCTGGCAGCCTGGCAAGCGTTGTTGCCCTGGTCAACCGCATGAAGAGCGGCGAAATCCATACCCTCTTCATTCACGGCGTCAATCCGGTCTTTGAACTGCCAGCCGCGCTCGGCTTTTCGGACGCAATGAAGAACGTCAAGGCGGTCGTCAGCTTCTCCTCCTTCCCGGACGAGACCGCGCTGCTCAGCGATTGGATCCTGCCGGATCACACCGGGCTGGAATCCTTCGGCTACCAGCGCGTCCTGGCGGGCAGCGACCGCCCCGCACTCTCAGCACTTCAACCGGTTGTCGCGCCACTTTACGATACGCGCGCCACAGCCGATGTGCTGATCGAAGCAGCCCGCTCGCGCGGCGGCGCATTGGCCGCGGCGATCACCTACCAGGATGAGGTCGATTTCATCCAGCAAAAAATCCTGCCCTTGATGAACGCCGGCGGCTTTTATTCGGCGCCGGAGATCTTCACCTTCTGGTCGTCCTGGCTGCAATACGGCGGCTGGTGGAAAGGCAGCGCAGAGGCCGCGCCCATCGACTTCAGCAGCGCGCTGGGCGAAAGCATCCCGGTGGCCGCACCTCCTGCCCTGCCGGAAGGGAAGTTGCATTTCCTGTCCTACGGCACGCAAATGGGCGACGGCAGCGGCGCGAACCGCCCCTGGCTGCAGGAAACCCCCGACCCCACCACCACAGCCATGTGGAATTCCTGGATCGAGATTCACCCGGAAACCGCCGGGAAACTCGGCCTGCATGACGACGACGTGGTCAGGGTCAGTTCCGCGGCCGGCGAACTGGAGGCCATTGTGTATCTCTTCCCGGCCATCCGGCCGGATACCGTCGCCATCCCCTTTGGCCAGGGCCACACCGCCCTGGGTCGCTTCGCCGAGGGACGCGGCGCCAACCCGGCTGCCGTGATGGAGCTTCTTCTGAATGAAGCCGGCGACCTGGCCTGCGGCGACCTGCAAGTCACCATCACCCCCACCGGCAAGCGCCGCCCGTTGGCGCGCTTCGAGAGCCGCGAAGGCGTCTACGGCGATCATGCCGGTTAATTATCGTTAGCACATCCATAAGGAGCGGAACGATGGCTGAACAAGAAGCAAAAAAATGGGGGCTGGTGATCGACCTGGACCGCTGTTCCGGCTGCCAGGCCTGCGTCACCGCCTGCGCCATGGAAAACAATATCCCCTTCACCGGCGAGGATGAAGTCGCCTACGGGCGCGGCATGCACTGGATCCGCGTGCAGCGCTACTGGACGGGTGAATATCCCGAGGTCAAACCCGATCACACTCCGGCCATGTGCCAGCAATGCGGCAACGCACCCTGCGAGCCGGTGTGCCCGGTGTTCGCCTCCGTACACAGCGAGGAAGAACACATCAACGTGCAGGTTTACAACCGCTGCATTGGCACGCGCTATTGCGCCAACAACTGCCCATACATCGCGCGCACGTTCAACTGGTTTGACTATGAGATCCCTGCACCGATGAATTATTACCTGAACCCCGACGTGACCGTCCGGCGACGCGGCGTGATGGAAAAATGCACCTTCTGCGTGCAGCGCATCAAGCACGGTCAGGATGTTGCAGCGGCGGAAGGCCGCGAATTGGAAGATGGCGAAGTGATGACCGCCTGCCAGCAAGCCTGTCCCACCGATGCAATTGTGTTCGGCGACCTGAGCAATCCCGAAAGCCGGGTCAGCAAATTGGCGCGCAGCGAACGCGGCTATCACCTGTTGGAAGAGTTGGGCACCATGCCAAAGGTCACTTACCTGAAGGGAGGCGGCTACTATGGCGGTTGATGTCAAAATCCTGGGCAATTCTGCCAAATCCGCGGAACACAGCGAGGAGGAAGAGCGCCAGGAACACCTGATGCTCGATCCCAAACCGCGCGAAGAAATGAACCGCATGGTCATGGATGCCATGACGCACACCTCCAAACGCTACTGGATCACCGTTGGCGTGTTGGCCTTGCTGGTGGCGGTGTGCCTGTTCGGTGCGTGGGGTAATATGATTGCGACGGGCAACGGCGTGCTGGGCATCCGCCGGCCAGTGTTCTGGGGCGTGCTGATCGTCACCTTCGTATTCTGGATCGGCATTTCCCATGCCGGCACCTTTGTATCGGCCATCCTGCGCGTGTTCAAAGCCGAATACCGCCGCCCATTCACCCGCGCCGCCGAGTTGATGACCACCTTCGGCCTGGCAGCCGGCGCGCTGTACCCGCTGATCCACCTGGGGCGCGTGTGGGTGTTCTACTGGATGGTCCCCTACCCGAACGCGCGCTGGTTGTGGCCGAATTTTCGCTCGCCGTTGG
>JAPKMQ010000290.1 GCA_026645875.1 Longilinea sp. | reverse complement strand
AGGAAGCGCTCGTAACCACGCGCGCCCTTTTCGGTTTCGTCTGCGATCAGGATGCGCGTCCCTGGTTTGGCGACCCGTATCATCTCTTCGATGGCGGCCCTTTTGTCGTCGAAGAAATTGATGCCCCCGATGTGAAAGACACTGTGAAAGGCTTCACCCTGGAATGGCAACTGCTCGCCGTTGCCCAGGAACAAATCCACATCCCACCCCTTGCGTTGCGTGTACGCCTGGCAGCGCCGAATTTGACCGGGGGAAATATCCAGCCCATAGACCTCGCCCACATCGGCGCGGTGGATAAGATAGGGCAGGTTTACACCCGGGCCAATGGACACTTCCAGGACCCGCCCGCCTTGCGGGTCAAGCCGGTCGAGGATTTCTCGACGAGCCTGGTCCTCGTTCATACCTAGAAAAGCCAGGGCCGCCCTGGAGAACGGCGCATAGACCCATGAAAACCAGTTGTACAGGCGGGTGAAGCGGCCGTTCGAGCCGGTCAGCGCTTCGGGCGTGATGAAATGGGGGATGCCCCGTACGATTGGGTAGGATCTGGAGCAGCGGGTACAGCAAAGCGCGCCGCTTTCCAGGTCACCAGTGCCTGAGGATTCGAGCCGCCCGTGACATACCGGGCAGGCCAGGAGATCAAGGATAGCACGTTGCATGTGAGTCTCTTATTTCAATCAACCTGCTGTTTTATCGTTGAGGTTTCCAGAAAACCATCCAGAACCCCGTTGAATTCTTCTGGGTGTGTAAAGCCGGACAGATGCCCGCCGCTGGGAAATGAATACACCTGCGCACCTGGGTAACTGGCTATAAGCGCTTCCCGCTCCGTTGACTTGAAGCCGCGGTCATCCTCCGCTAAAATAAGCAAGATCTGCCCAGGCCGCTCAACTGGCTGGTATATACGGTATTCGTCTGGATGGTCAAAAAAATCGAGCAAGAGCTTCATCTGCCCCATCAGGGTTTCATTGGTATGCAGCCGGGTAAAGAGTTCTTCCACATAGGCCTGGTAAAAAGCTCGGGTGGCTTCATCTGCTGACGCCAAAAGCGTACCAAACCTGCGCCGGTAATAGCCCTTCAGCCAGGCAGCCGGAAGTTTGAAAAAGAACTTGGCTGCTCTCAGCGAGGAGGCGTTATATAGCCCAAAACCATCCAACACCAGCTTATTCACGCGCTCTGGGTACGCGCGGACAAAAGCGTGCGCAATCCCAGCGCCCAGCGAATGTCCAAAGATGTTCGTCCGCTTGATCTTTTCTCTGTCGAGAATGGCTGCCAACCCATCCACCACCCGGCGCACTTTTCCAACCGGCGGATACGAAGGCGAAAACACCCGAAAGCGCTTCTCCAGACGTAGAATGTTTTGGAAAGATGTCTCTCCAACAGAAAGGCCGCCGCCCAGGAGCAACATGGCTTGAGAACCTTCACCGCTGACAATATATTCCCACGAAACGCCATCGGCATGGAGCGTCTGGTAAGGGTGTGTCGCACGAAAGGTTTGCAGCCGTTCGCGCTGTTCAACTGGAACATCTTTATATAATAGATCAAAGCTTACTGCTTTCATTTGCCAATCCTTTCTAAGAATGAAAGGGCCAGTTGGTTGAAACTTTCAGGCTGTTCTTCGTGCGGGAGATGACCGCAGTTGGAAAGTATTTCAACCTCTGCCTGGGGCAGCTGCCGGTGAAACACTTCCGCCATTGTCGCCGGATGCCAGGCATCCTCCTGGCCCCAGATAATCAGCGCCGGGCTGTGAATATCTTTAAGATGTTGTTCGACAAACGTGGGATCCGAGTTGCGCTCGGTGCGCAGGTTGGTCGTCCAACTGCCAGGTCGGAGGAGCGGTCGCAGGTAGGCCTCAACGATTTCCGCGGTTACTTTCTGCGGATCGGCAAAAGCTTCGACTAGATTTTTGCGGATCAAGGGCGGGTTTAAAAACAGCCGCGCTGCTTCACCTACCAGTGGTAGGCGAACCAGGTTCCAAAGCCCTGGTAACGAATGATGCACGCCGCAAGTGGATGACAGGATCAACGCGCCGGTGCGTTCCGGATGGCGGATAGCAAAATCCAGAACAGGGAGACCGCCGGCAGAACTAGCCACAAAAACTACCTGCTGGGCATGCAAGCCATCCAGCACCCGGCTAATCAAGCGTGAATTCCCCGCCACAGAATAATCGTGATGGCTGGGCGCTGCCGAGTAACCGTTGCCAGGAAGGTCAATCGCCACCACCTGGTATCCTGCCTCAGCAAAGGGCTTGACCTGATAGCGCCAGGTAAAGGCCCAGGACTGGCTGCCATGCACACAGAAAACGAGGGTGCCTTTTCCCTCCGAAACGAAATGGATTGAAATACCTTCCACTTCAAGGGTATGACAGGATCCCAGGTTGGGGTGGGAATTTTGGCAGGGAGCAGTGTGCATGGCAGTATCACAATACCTTTGGAAATAAACAACCCGTTTTCTGCGCATACTGCCGGTATTCCATTGAAAACCGGTCTGCTAAGAATTTTTCCTCGAGGCGCAATCGGTATAGAAGCCCCGGAAGAAGCAAAAGCAAGACAGAGGTTACTCCGACCACGCTGGAATAACCGATTGCAATACCAAGCGTCATCAACAAGTAGCCACTGTAAGCCGGATGTCGCACATAGTGGTAAGGTCCTGTTTTCACCAGGATATGATTGACTTTAATCTGAACATGACCGGAATACTGGTCACGCGCGACTCGACGAGCCCAAATGAACAGCCCCAACCCCAGGCCAAACAGCAGGAGCCCCAAACCTTCGAGGGCAACCCCGTGGGGGACCGAAACCGGCAGATAGGAGAATTCGAGCGGTGAGCCAAAGAACACGAGCAGGAAACCAGGTAGAAT
>JAPKMQ010000028.1 GCA_026645875.1 Longilinea sp. | reverse complement strand
ATTCAATCCGCCTCCGGCCGCGTGCTGGAAAACGGCTTCTTTGACGCCGGGCTTTCCAACGGCTGGTTGGCCCTGGTGCTGCCAGGGCTTGCCTACAACGCGGATATGCCGTTGCTGTATTACAGCAAATTACTTTTGCTAAATCGCAGCGTGGACGTGCTGCAACTGATGCCTGCGACGCTCTCAGCCGAGTTCCAGGCGCTGGACGCGGCGGGGCGGCAGGAATGGTTGCGCCAGGATGTGCTCGCCGGACTGGAAGCTGGTCTGGCGCAGCGCGATTACCGCGGCATCCTCCTGGTGGGAAAATCGATTGGGACGATCGGATTAGCGCTGGCGCTGCGCGAGGCTGAAGCGCGCCTGCCCAGCGTGGCCGTGTGGCTTACGCCGCTCTTCCGCGAAAAGGTCGTCATGGATGCCGCCATGACCGACGAAGGTCCGGCTTTCTTCCTGTGCGGCGGCGCAGATACCACCTACCTGCACGACTCCCTAGATCAAATTCTGAAAGCGCGGACAAAAGCCATCGCCTGCGTTGTTCCCAAAGCCGACCACTCGCTGGAATTAGGCGGCGATGAAGACGGCACCTTTGATGCCCTCCGGCAAGGCATGCAGGCGCTGGGCCGTTTCCTGGATGATGTGCTGGAATGATCCGGCAGCAACGCTAATCAGCCCGAAATGAGCAGCAGGAACTGGCAGGTCCAACTCAAGACCCTGTTACAGCTCGGCGTGGAACAAACCGGGCTGTATGGAGTCTATCAGCTCGGCCTGAAAACCGGCCAGATTGCGCGGCAAACGCCGGTGCATCCGATCCAGCCGGTGGAACAATTTCGCCTAACCTTTCCCTGGCGCAGAGTACCCGGCGAAACACTGGCCGCCATCCAGGGCAGTTATTGTGATGACCTGAAGGCCGAAGCCGATGAAATACTGGCCGGAAATTTCCGCTGCTTTGGCGGCGCTTTGCGCCCCATCCAGCTTCGTCCGCCTGCCGAGCTGCGGCATTGGAGCATCCCCATCCCGGAAGCAACGGATGGCGACATCAAGTCGGTGTGGGAACCCGCCCGCTTCGGCTGGGCGATCCTGCTGGCGCGCGCTTACGCGCGGTTTGGTGACGAAAGCTACCCACAGGCCTTCTGGGAACGACTGGAAGAGTTCACCGCCTACAATCCTGCCAATGCCGGACCTAACTGGGCCTCGGCACAGGAGGTGGCTCTGCGCCTGATGGCGGCAGGGTTTGCCGCCGGTATTTTCCAGGCGTCCCCGCATACCACCCCGGGCCGGTTGGATCTTCTGCGCGGCTTTCTGATCGCCCACGCCGAGCGCATCCCCCCCACACTCAGCTACGCTCAGGCGCAAAATAACAACCACCTGCTCAGCGAAGCCGCTGGCATGTGGACCGCCGCGCGCCTCCTGCCTGACCACCCGGCTGCGCGCCGCTGGAATGCGCTGGGCCAGGCCAATTTCAACCGCGGAATTCAAAAGCAGGTAGCCCTCGACGGAAGTTACGCGCAGCATTCGGTCAACTATCACCGCCTGATGCTGCATACCGCCCTGTGGGTCGCATCGCTGTACCAGGGCGAGCGCTCGGCCAGCGAAATCTTCACCCCTCCAGCGCTTGCCAGGTTGCGGGCGGCGGTGCAGTGGCTGCGCATCCAAACCGATACCGGCACCGGCCTGGCGCCCAATTACGGTCACAATGACGGCGCGAACATTCTCCCGCTGGCCTGCGGAAGTTACGGCGACCAGCGGCCCGTCCTGCAGGCAGCCATGCAGTTTTTTCTGCAGCAGGCATCATTTCCGTCCGGCGCCTGGGATGAAGCTCCCCTGTGGTTGTGTAGCGCGCAGCCACCGAAGAACGCTGCGGTTAACACGCCCGGAGAATCCCCCATCCTGCGTCTGGACGCGCCGCAATCCTGGGCGATATTACGCAGCGCGCGTTACCATTCCCGCCCGGCGCATGCCGACCAGTTACATGTGGATGTGTGGTTTCGGGGTCAGCCCCTGGCTTTGGATGCCGGCACTTACCTGTATAACGCGCCGCAGCCCTGGGAGAACGCCCTGGCAGGCGTCTCCGTACACAACACGATCCAGGTGGATGGGCTTGAGCCCATGACGCGCGCCGGGCGTTTCCTGTGGTTGGATTGGGATCAGGCAACGCTCCTGATGCGCGACGAAGCTGGCGGCATTCTGGCCGCCCGGCGGGATGGATACCGCCGCATTGGGGTGCTCCACGAGCGCCGGTTGTGCCGGATGGACGCCCGGGAGTGGCGCATTACCGACCGGCTGTTGCCCACTGGCCGCCAGCCGGGCGCGCACAGCCTGCGCCTGCACTGGTTGATCGACGATTTGCCCTGGACCGTCACCGGCCAACAGGTGGAGCTTGCCCACCCGGCCGGGCCGGTGCACCTGCGAATCGAATGTGAAGCCGCCGGTCAGATTCACCTGGACCGCGCGGGCGAACGGCTTTACGGTGAAGGTGCGGCTGCGCCCATTGCTGGTTGGCACTCACCCACTTACGGCGTCCGCAAGCCAGCCTTGTCGCTCAGTTTCACCTGCCGCTCGGGTTTGCCCCTGGAAATTCATTCCGTCTGGCAATTGCCAGGCTGAGACGGCCGAATTCCGCCGCGCTTTAAGATAAAATGTGAGCATGCATATTCTCCTGATTCACCAGGCTTTTGCCGCGCTGGATGAAGCCGGCGGCACGCGCCACATCGAACTGGCCCGCTCGTTGGCGCACAAAGGCCACCAGGTGACCATCATTTCCAGCCCGGTTAGCTATCTTTCCGGCAAATCGCGCTCTGCCAAAAACCGCTGGGTGGAAAAGGAACAGTCTGAAGCCGGGATCACGATTTTACGCACCTACACCTACCCGGCACTGCACCGCAGTTTCTTCCACCGGGTGATCAGTTTCTTGAGCTTCATGCTGTCGTCATTTTTCGTCGGACTGGGCGTGCGCAACGTCACATTGGTCTGGGGCACTTCCCCGCCGATCTTTCAGGGCATCACCGCCTGGCTACTGGCTCGGCTGAAGGGCGTGCCATTCCTTTTCGAGGTTCGCGATCTCTGGCCGGCATTCGCCATTGCCGTGGGCGTGCTGCGCAACCCGCTGCTCATCCGCCTCTCCCTTGGGCTGGAGCGCTTCCTGTACCGCCGCGCCGACCTGGTGATGGTGAATTCCCCTGGCTTTATCGACCACGTCACACAGCGCGGCGCGCGTTGGGTGGAACTGGTGCCCAACGGTGCGGACCCAGCCATGTTCGACCCCGACTGCCACGGCGAGCATTTCCGTGAGCAATACGGCCTGAACAATCATTTTGTGGCCCTGTATGCCGGTGCGCACGGCCTGTCCAATGACCTGGGAGTGGTGTTGGATGCCGCTGGGCATTTGCTTGATCAACCCCAAATATCATTGGTGCTCGTGGGGGACGGGAAAGAGAAAGCCCGCCTGCAGGAGCAGGCTGCCGCGAAAAAACTGACCAATTTGTTTTTTACGCCGGCGGTGACCAAGAACGATATGCCCGAGGTGCTGGCTGCCGCGGATGCCTGCATCGCCATTCTGAAACCGCTGGAATTATATAAAACCACCTACCCCAACAAGGTATTTGATTACATGGCTGCCGGGCGGCCGGTTGTGCTGGCCGTCGACGGCGTGATCCGTGAAGTTGTCGAAGGTGCGCAAGCCGGTATTGCTGTTCCCCCGGGCGACTCGCAGGCCATGGCGCAGGCCATCCGCGCGTTGGCCGCGGACCGCCCGCGCTGCCTGGAGATGGGTAGGGCGGGTAGACGTTGCGTCGAAGAAGAATTCAACCGCGCCGCGGTCGCCGAGAAACTTTTGCTCCTGTTGGAAGAAATGGAGAGGATGCATGCCTGAAAAAATTCTGGTCGTGGATGATGAAATGACGTTGCTGGAAACCCTCTCCTATAACCTCAAGAAACAAGGCTATGAGGTAGAAATGGCCAGCGACGGCCCCACCGCGCTCGAGTTGGCACGCAGCGGCCATCCGGATTTGATCGTGCTGGATATCATGCTTCCGGGCATGGACGGCTTTGAAGTTTGCCGCGAAATCCGCAAGGACATGAACACGCCGGTCCTCATGCTGACCGCCCGGGATGACGAGATTGATCGCGTCGTCGCCGAGTCCGCCTGATCCGCGAAGAGCTTGCCACCGTTGCGCCGGCAACCGAGCCTGCAGTAGCGCTGCAAGTGTTGGTGTTTGGCTCGTTGGTTTTGGACCTTTCACGGCATGAAATCCGCCTGAATGATCAGCCGCTGGCCTTAAAGCCCAAGGAGTATGAACTGCTCGTCTATTTCGCTCAGCACCGCGGCATCGTACTTTCACGTGATCACATTCTGGAAAACGTCTGGGGATGGGATTACACCGGAGACAGCCGGACCGTGGATGTTCACATTCGCTGGTTGCGCGAAAAAATTGAACTAGACCCTTCCATCCCAACGCGTCTTATCACCGTGAGGGGCGCTGGTTACCGTTTTGAGGGATAAACCTATGCGGAATTCTTTTGTCTGGCGAATCGCATTACCCTACCTGATCCTTGTTGTGTTGATCCTGGGCGCTTTGGGCTGGTTCCTGTCCAGTTTCATGGAACGCTCGTACATTGAGCAATTGACAGCCGGGCAAAAAGCCTCCACGCGCTTGTTTGCCAATCAAGTGGCGCCGGTTGTCATTAAGGGCGCCCCTTACCCGGGACTGGCGGACATGACCCTCCAGGCATCCTTTCTTGAAGGCACGCGCATCACGGTGATTTTGCCGGACGGCACTGTGATTGCAGACTCGGAACGCGACCCGGCCAGCATGGAAAATCACGCCAATCGCCCGGAAGTCCAGGCGGCCATCTCCGGCCAGGAAACCAGCGAGGTGCGTTACAGCGACACGGTCCGGTCGCGTTTGTTGTACACGGCCGTGCCCATCCGTGATGGCGAAACAACCGTCGGCGTAGCGCGCATCGCGATCTCGCTCTCAAAAATCGAGACGACCGCCAGTTCCTTCCGCAGAATTATCTTTGCGACGGCCGGAGTGACGGCTCTGTTGGTGCTGCTGGTGGCATTTGGCATCACCTACCAGACCATCCTGCCGTTACGGTCGCTCACCCAGGCGGTGACGAACCTAGAATCCGGAAAGTACGTCGAAACGCTGCCGGGCAAACGGTTGGATGAAATTGGCCGACTGACCAATGCGTTCAACCGCATGGCAGCGCAAATCAGCCAGCAGATCGAAGAACTGAGCGCCGAGCGCGGCAAACTGTCGGCGGTTGTTTCCACCATCTCCGACGCGATTCTGATCGTCAACGGCGAAGGTCGCGTCGAGTTGATCAACCCGGCCGCGGAAACCATCCTGAACGTGAACGCCAGCGAATCGACCGGAAAATCACTGGCTGAGGTGGTGCGCAACCACATCATTGTAGACTTATGGCAGAAAGCCCAATCGACGGGCGAACAGCAATTCACCGCGCTGGAAACGCCCACCCGGCTAGTGCTGCAAGCCATAGCCTCGCCGATGGAGGACGAAACAGGCAGCCGCGCGCTGCTCATTTTGCAGGACTATACGCGCATGAAGCGCCTGGAAACGGTTCGACGTGATTTCGTCAGCAACGTATCGCATGAACTGCGCACGCCGCTGGCCTCATTGAAGGCCCTGACCGAAACTGTCCAGGAAACCGCGTTGGATGACCCTCCAGCGGCCAAACGCTTCCTGGCACAGATGTCGGTGGAAATTGACAACATGACCCAATTGGTGCAGGAATTGCTTGACCTTTCCAAGATTGAATCCGGCCGCGTGCCGCTGGAGCGGACGTACATTTCGCCCTGGGAAATGATTCAGCCGGCTGCTGAGCGAATGCGCATTCAGGCTGAACGGTCGGGTCTATCCCTGACGGTGGATTGCCCGGAAGACCTCCCCAGGGTTCTTGTCGACCGCGGCCGCATGGAACAGGTGTTGGTCAACCTGATCCATAACGCCATCAAGTTCACGCCGCCGGGTGGTTCCATCCAGGTGCGCGCTTGGGCGCAGGATAAGGATGTGGTCCTGGCGATCGCCGACACTGGCACGGGCATTGCAGATGAGGACCTGCAGCGCATTTTTGAGCGGTTCTATAAGGCCGACCGTGCGCGCTCCGGCGGCGGCACAGGCCTGGGGCTGTCGATTGCGCGCCACCTGGTCGAATCGCACGGCGGCCGCATCTGGGCGGAAAGCGAAGTCGGTAAGGGCAGCACTTTCTTCATCGCCATTCCCACCACCCAGGCATAATCTGAGCAGGGGCAATCTGGAGCATGGAATCGCAACATTCCATGCTCTATTTATTTGCCAATCATTATCAGGTTGTTCATAAGATGTTAACAAAACATTCCTGAGCCCTTAACGGTGTCAAAGTATAGTGAAATGGAATGAAAAACTTGATCACATTGAGGAGAATAGAGAAAATGCGTCGTTCTTTTACTGCTTTACTTGTCTTAACTGCTTTAAGCATGGTCCTGGCTGCCTGCGCCCCGGCTGCCACCCCAACCGCAGCCCCAGTTGAACCAACTGCCGCCCCGGTTGAACCAACTGCCGCCCCGGTTGAACCAACCAGCGAGCCGGCAGCCGGCTCGGCCATCGAATTGCCTGAGGTTGATCCTTCGACCGTCAGCGGCGACATTAACATGGCGGGGTCGTCCACCGTATATCCCCTGGCTGAAGTCCTGGCCGATGATTTCAAAAAAGACGGCTTTGCCGGCAATGTCAACCTGGCCAGCGTGGGCACCGGCGGCGGTTTTGAGCGCTTCTGCAAGACCGGTGAAACCGATATCTCCAACGCCAGCCGCGCCATCAAGAGTAGCGAAGGCGAGAGCTGCGCCGCCCTCAGCCCGGCTCGCGCACCCATCGAGTTCCGCGTCGGCACCGATGCCATCGCCGTGGTCGTCAGCAAGGAAAACACCTTCCTGACCAACGTTACCGCCGAACAACTTGCCACGATCTTCACCACTGCCGTCAATTGGTCGGATGTTGATCCCTCCTGGCCGGCTGAGCCCATTCAACGCTTTACTCCTGGCACCGACTCGGGCACCTTTGACTTCTTCAATGAAGTCGCCGTCCAGAAAATTCTGGGGCTCGAAAAACTCGATGACGCCAAAAAGCTCGCCCTCGAAGCCCAGAACCTGCAAACTTCCGAAGATGACAACGTGCTGGTGCAGGGTGTGGAAGGCAGCCCCTACGCCATCGGCTACTTCGGCTTTGCCTACTTTAGTGAACAGGCTGACAAGCTCACCTCGATCTCGGTTGACGGCGTGACCCCCTCCTTCGAAACGGCTGAAAGCGGCGAATATTCTCTCTCCCGCCCGCTTTACATCTACTCCGATGCCAACATTATGAAGGAAAAGCCCCAGGTTGCAGCTTTCATCAATTACTTCCTGACCTACGTCAACGACGTGATCACCGAGGTGGGTTACTTCCCCGCCAGCGAAGAAGCCCTGAACGGAGCCAAACAGGCCTGGCTCGACGCGATGAAATAAATCCAGGCAACCCTGATTGAAATAAAGGCTGGCCTCCTGAAAAAGAAGGCCAGCCTTTACCCCGCCTACGCCAGTGACAGGATCTCTCATGGCAAGCATGGAAATCACACAGAATATAAACCAAAGTTCGGCCCAAAATATTTCAACCCGCTTAAGAAGGCAAACGCGCATCGGTGAAAACCTGATCCAGGGATTCCTGTTCCTGTGCGGCATGATCTCGATTTTCACCACGATCGGCATCGTTTTTGAACTGGGGAAAGAATCACTTCTGTTCTTCAGCACCCCCGAAGTCAAACTGATCGAATTTTTTACCACAACCACCTGGCAGCCGTCCATTGGCAAGTTTGGCGTGCTTCCGTTGGTCAACTCGACCTTGATGACCACAATATTTGCCATGTTGATCGCCTTGCCGCTGGGCCTGGCTGCCGCCATTTACTTGAGCGAATACGCATCCCATAAAGCCCGCAGCATTCTCAAACCCATTCTCGAAATCCTGGCCGGCATTCCAACCGTGGTGTACGGCTACTTTGCTTTGACATTCATGACGCCCTTGTTGCGCGGTATCTTCGGTGAAGACAACGTCCAGATTTACAATACGCTTTCCGCCGGTCTGGTCATGGGCATCATGATCCTGCCGCTGGTCAGTTCAATGAGCGAAGACGCACTTAGTGCGGTGCCGCGTTCGCTGCGTGATGCCGCTTACGGGCTTGGCGCGACCCGGCTTGAGACAGCCATCAAAATCGTATTGCCGGCGGCGCTCTCCGGAATTATCGCGGCATTCATCATCGGCATATCGCGCGCCATCGGCGAAACCATGATCGTGGCAGTGGCGGCGGGCTCCGGCCCGGCATTCACCTTCAACCCGTTCAAGGGCGCCGAGACCATGACCGGCTACATCGCACGCATCAGCGGCGGCGACCTGGCTTATGATACCCCCGATTACAACAGCATCTTCGCCATCGGCTTGCTGCTCTTCGGCATTACTTTGATCCTCAACATCGTCAGCCGCCGGTTGGTGGCCAAATACCGCGAGGTCTACGAATGATTAGCGATCCCTTTGCCGCCACCGAACACAACCGCGTCGCCTCAGGCCTTTCCAGGCGGCATCGCACGGGCAAGATCTGGCAGGCGATCTTCTTCAGCGCCACCGTCATCGGCCTGGTTGCCCTGGTGGCTTTGTTGTGGACCGTCCTGGATAAAAGCTTCAGTTACGTGGCCATTGAATATAAAGTCGACCCTGCCACCCTGTCTTCAAAGCCGCTCCAGGAACTGACCAACGCGGAACTGGTCAACCTTCTCGAAGCAAACCTGAGCAAGAATCGCTTTCGCACCCTCGACCGCAAACAGACGCTCACCGAGCGCACCCATGCTGACCTGCTGACCCTTATTTACGACAACATCGTTGAACCGCGCGCGCTGGCCAGCTATTCGATGAGCCAATGGATCGCCAGCAGCCAGGAAATCCGCGCTGAGGTGGCCGAAAAGTATCCTGACGCAAAACTGGAGTTTCGTGCCTGGATCAATGGCGATTTTCTAATCGACCCGCTCTCCGGCGACCCGTTGCTGGTCGGTGTGCGCACCGCCCTGATGGGCTCGCTCTTCTTGATCCTTATCACAATCGCGGTTGCCTTCCCGGTCGGCGTGGGTTCTGCCATTTACCTGGAAGAATACGCCGATAAAAACAAATGGTACAATCGCATCATCCAGACCAACATCGATAACCTGGCCGGCGTCCCCTCAATTGTGTACGGCATTCTCGGTCTTGCCATCTTCGTGCGCACGCTGGCGCCGCTCACAAGCGGTGCGTTGTTTGGCAACGCGGATGCCAACGGCCGGACGATTCTATCCGCCGGGTTGACCATGGCGCTGCTCATCCTGCCGGTGCTGATCATCAACTCGCAGGAAGCCATCCGCGCCGTTCCCAACTCGCTGCGCCAGGCTAGCTATGGCCTGGGCGCTACCAAATGGCAGACGATCTGGAATCACGTTCTGCCGCAGGCTTTGCCCGGCATCCTGACCGGCACCATCCTGGCCGTTTCGCGCGCCATTGGCGAGACCGCTCCGCTCATCATCGTCGGCGCGGCCACCTTCATCACCAGCGATCCAACCGGTCCATTTTCCAAGTTCACTGCTTTGCCCATTCAGATTTATAATTGGACTACACGGCCGCAGGAAGTGTACCGCAACATCGCCGCGGCAGGCATCCTGGTCTTATTGATATCGCTCTTAACCCTAAACGCTGCGGCGATCTTGCTGCGCAACCGATTTAGCAGGCAACACGCATGACCACACAGACAAACGAAAACAACATCATCATCCAGGCAAATGATTTATCGATTTACTACGGTTCTTTTCGCGCCGTAAAGAATGTCAATCTCGGCATCCAGCGCAATAAGATCACAGCCATCATCGGGCCGTCGGGGTGTGGCAAGAGCACCGTCTTGCGGGCGTTTAACCGCATGAACGACTTCGTCCAAAGCGCTCACAACGACGGCAAGATCCTTTTTCACGGGCAGGATATTTACGCCCCGGAAGTCGACCCCGTCCAGGTGCGCCAGATGATCGGCATGGTCTTTCAAAAGCCCAATCCCTTCCCCAAGAGCATTTATGAAAACATTGCCTGGGGCGCTCGCATTAACGGCTACAAGGGCAACATGGATGAACTGGTAGAAAACACGTTGCAGGCTGCCGCCCTGTGGGATGAGGTCAAGGACAACCTCAAGAAGAGCGCGCTGGCGCTTTCCGGCGGCCAGCAGCAGCGCCTTTGTATTGCCCGCGCGTTGGCCGTCAAACCTGAGATCATCCTCATGGACGAGCCCTGCTCAGCGCTGGATCCGATTGCGACCTTGAAGATTGAAGACCTGATGCGTGAACTGTCGGTAAAATACTCTATCATTATCGTCACCCACAACATGCAACAGGCTGCGCGCGCCTCGGATCTGACCGCTTTCTTCACAATGGATGAGGACCGGGCAGGTTTGATGGTAGAATATGGCGAAACCAGCCAGATTTTCACCCGTCCCAAGGACAAACGGACGGAAGATTATATTACCGGACGGTTCGGCTAGATCAGGCAGCAAGAGAGGATTGATATGCCCCGCGATACATTAACGCGACAGATCCATCACCTGTTGGACGAAGTATTGCTGCTTGGCAGCATGGTAGAACAGGCTACGTTGAGCGCTGTGGATATCCTGCGCCAGCGCGACCTGAAAGCTGCAGCGACCCTGTATGAAAACGACCAACTGATCAACGACAAACGCTTCGCCATTGAAAACGCCATCCTCATTTTGATTGCCACCCAACAACCCATGGCACATGATCTGCGCCTGCTGGCCGCCACGCTTGAAATCATCACCGAACTGGAGCGCATGGGCGATTACGCCAAAGGTATTGCCAAGGTGACCCTGCAATTGAAGGATGCAGACATCAACATCCCCAACCGGGATCTGGAACGCATGGCAAGCCAGGCCGTGAATATGCTTCACCGCGGACTCAGCGCATTTGTCAACGAAGACCCCAACGAAGCCTCGGCGATTGCTGGCGAGGACGCGGTGGTTGACGATCTCTACAACCACATTTACCACCACCTGGTTGAAACCATGATTGCCAACCCAGCCACCATCGATCAATACAACCAGGTCATGTGGGTGGCGCACAACCTGGAGCGCATGGCCGACCGTGTCACCAACATCTGCGAGCGCACCGTGTTCATCGCCACAGGCGACATGCTCGAAATGGACACGACCGACGACGAAGAGAGCGACGGCGAATAGACCCCGAGCAAAACCAGCAGGCCTGCCTTTTCGGGCAGGCCTTTTCTCCTTAAAAGAATTTTATTTAGCCAATTGGTAAATAATTGGTCTCAAGTGCTATAATCAGTACAAACTTTTCTCATGATTCATGGGGTGATGAGCCATGTTGTTGCCAAACCGTTATAAAGGCAAGCTGATCGTTGTCGAAGGCATTGACGGCAGCGGAAAATCGACCCAAATTGACCTGCTGAATAAGTGGTTGATTAACCAGGGCAAACAGGTTTACTTTAGCGAGTGGAACTCATCGGAACTGGTAAAGAGCACCACAAAGCTGGGAAAATCGGAAAAGATGTTCACCCCCACAACCTTCAGCCTGTTGCAGGCCACCGATTTTTCTGATCGCTGGGAGAATCACATCCTGCCCATGCTCAAGGCCGGCGTCATCGTCCTGGCCGACAGGTATGCCTTTACTGCTTTCGCGCGGGATGTTGCCCGCGGCGTGGACCGTGACTGGGTGCGCAACCTCTACTCTTTTGCCCCAATGCCCGACCTGGCGCTTTACTTCCGCGTGCCTGTGGATATCGCCGTGGAACGCATCCTTTCGGGCCGTGCCAATCTAAAATACTACGAAGCAGGCATGGACCTCGGTCTCTCTGACAACAAAGTGACCAGCTTCCGTCTTTTCCAGCAGCGCATCATCAGCGAATACGATGCGATGGTGGATGAATTTAACCTGACCGTGGTTGACGGCACATCCCCCGTACAAAAACAACAAAAAAACGTCCGCCAAATCGTGCGAAAAATTCTACAGGGCTGGGAAGGGCTGGGTCAGCCCATGGTTACACCACGCAGGCGGCGGAAATCCGCCCAGGTTGAGGCCAGCAAAGAGGAGGTTGCCCAATGACACCCACCGAATTCTACGGCGCCGGCTTCCCCTACCGCCCAACTGGCGAATTGCTGGGCAAATTGATCGTCCTGGAAGGCTCGGACGGCGTTGGACGCTCCACGCAAATCAATATGCTGCGCACCTGGCTGGAAGCCGAGGGCTACGCCGTTTCGGATACTGGCCTGCGCCGGTCGAACCTGACCCAACCCGGGCTGGACGCCGCCAAGGTTGGCCACACCCTGGGCCGCCAGACCATGAGCCTGTTCTACGCGACAGATTTTTCCGACCGGCTGGAAAATCAGATCATTCCGGCGTTGCGCGCCGGGTTTCATGTACTTTCCGACCGCTATTTCTATTCCATCATCGCTCGCGATATCGTGCGCGGCGCGGATCCGGTTTGGGCCAGAAAACTGTACGGGATCGCCTTAAAACCTGATGTCGTTTTTTACCTGCGCGGCGATATCCCCACCCTGATCAAACGCATGATCCACGGGCGCGGATTCAACTACTGGGAATCCGGCATGGATTTGCACCTGGCCGACGACCTTTATGACAGCTTCTGCCTGTACCAATCCCGCTTGATTGAACAATTCGACCAGATGGCGGAAGAATACGGCTTCGTGACCATCGATGCCACCCGCCCCATTACCGAAGTCTTTGAAGACCTCAAACGCAAGATCAAGCCTTTACTGGAAGAAGAGACCCTCTAAGTCAGAATTTGTAGCGTTCACCCGGAAAATTGAGGATGAAAACCAGGACAGATCTCAGCATCCAGGAGTTTGGCGCGGGCATCCTCCTCAACAATCTCAGCGCGCTGGAGAGCGAATTTGAAGGCGTGCGCAAGGGTGAAGACATCGAAGCTATTCACCGCATGCGGGTTGCCTCGCGCCGCCTGCGGGCTGCCCTGCCGCTGTTTGGGCCGGTAATTGCCCCCAAAAAACATATCGAATGGATTCGCCACATCGGCTGGTTAACAAAAGCGCTCGGCGCGGCCCGCCTTGCCCCCCGGTCCGGAACGCCCCGGCACCCGCCGGCTGCTGCTGCGGCTGCGCCAGCAGCGTCAAAAGTTGCAGGATGACGTCAAGAACGCGCTGGATGACGCCATTCAGAGCAACGTCCTAATGGACATGGAGCGCAAGCTGCGCCCAATCATGGATAAATTGCAAGGCACCCCGCAATCGCCTGAGTTGTGTAATATGGCCTTTGTGGCAGTCCGCGAAAAATTGCAGCTCTTTCTCGAGTTTGAACCTTTCATCGACCAGCCCGAAGCCAAGGAAGAATTGCACGCCATGCGTATCGCCGCCAAACGGCTGCGCTACACGCTGGAAATTTTCAGTCCGTTGTATGAATCCGAGTTGAAAGCCTATCTGAAGGCCATGCGGCAGAACCAGGAATTGCTGGGCAACATCCATGACTGCGACGTATGGATGGTTTTCTTGCCCAAATTTGAGGAGCGGGAACGGATGCGCACGTTGCGCTATTTTGGCAACCAGCGCCCGTTTCAGCGGCTGCTGCCCGGTCTGGAAGCGTATTATGCCGACCGTAGCGCTGCGAGGGATCAAGAGTACGCTGGATTCCTGCAAAAATGGTCGAGCTGGCGCCAGGAAGGCTTGTGGGACCGTCTAGTCAACGAGGTGACCGCGCGCTGCCTGGTCGTCCCGCCCTCCCCTGCCGAAACCGCTGCCGATGCAAGCCCGGCAAGTGAGCAAACTGAAAGCGCATAAGATGGACACCCGGGCAAACGTCATCACCACACAGGAAAGTACCGTCCAGGCATGTATCCGCCTGGCACAATCGCTGGAATATCCCGCGGAGCATACCCACCAGGTGACCCGCCTGGCTTTGCAGTTGTTCGACGAACTGCAGGATCTGCACGGGTTGGGTGAGGTTGAGCGCCACTGGCTGCAATGCGCAAGTCTGCTGCACGATATCGGCTGCGTGGAAGGCTGGAAGGGCCACCATAAGACCACCCTGCGTATCATCCAAACCACCCAGTTGCTGCCATTCACCAGCAAGGAACGCCTGATCATTGGCACCATCGCGCGCTACCACCGCAAATCGCTGCCCGAGGCAAAACATGACCATTTCGCCGCCCTGGAAGCCGAAGAGCAGTCTCGGGTGCTGGCCTTGAGCGCGATCCTGCGCCTGGCGGACGGCCTCGACAGTACCCATCAGGGCCGCGTGCAGGCCATCGAGGTTGAAGCGACAAAGAAGAAAATCACCATCGCGTGCGCAATTAAATCAATCGCCGCGATCGAGGAAGAAATCGCCGCGGCGAAGAAAAGCGACCTGATGGAAAAAGTATTCCACCGGTCAGTCAATATCCATTGGAAATCGCTGGCCTAATTTAACTTCGACCGGTCGTTGATCCAACCGATAACCACCCACGGCAGCATCGCAAAGATGCCCACCAAGCCGGGGCCGCTCAAACCGGCCATGAAATCCGTCGCCACGGTCGTCAGGCCCATTACCGCGTAGGAGGTGGCCGTCCAGGCTACCGGCATCGTTGGTTCATCTTTACCGGGCAGCCAGCGCAGGACAAGCTGGTAAAGCGCCAGCGCGGTGAAGGTCGTCAGCCACCATCCCCAAAAGTTCTGGATCGGCACGCCGAAGTATGCCCCAGGCTGTTCCCACACCCAGTGACCGGCCATCACCATCATCGGGTCCATCGCCAGGTCCCAGGCAGTCATGGCCACGGCAGCCAGCGCTGCGGTGAGCACGCCGCGCCACAACCCGTGTGGGAAAATCCGCGCCACCAATTGATCGGCTATACGAAATGATGGGTAGATCATCATAAACCAGGCCACCGGGATAAGGAAAGGCACCAGCCCGAGGAACTTTGGCCCAAGCAGGTCCGTGTAATGATACGGCCCGTAGACAAAGCCGGTGGCCACACCCACGCTTTCAAAGGCAAGGCCGGTGGCAACCACAATCACCAACATGGTCAAACCCCGCCGCCAGCCGTAGGACGCGCCGGCATGCAGGACAGCGAACAGGAAGACGACCAGCGTGGTCAGCGGCGTCATCACCGCCGGCGGCCGGCCGACCGTTGCCACCAGGATCAAAGAAATTCCGTTCAGCCCGATTGAAAGCAGCAACAAACCGAAGATCAATTTGCGCAGGTTCATGCTTTTGCACCCTTGCCGTCGTTTAGATAGGTGACCGCCAGGCCCTCAAACAGGTCCCGTTCGATGCGATTATTCTGGGGCGCTGGCTCGGCACGCATGTAGGTTTCGCGCGAGGCAAACCAGCGGCGCAGCGTGCCAAAGATGCCGCCCACCATGCCCTCGCCGCCCTGGCTGGCGTGGCAGGCCGAAGCTTCATCGCGAAGCACCGCCACTGGCTGGTAATTCACCACCGCGTGAGTTGGAAAACTGACCTCCGCGATCGAGGCCAGGTCGATATCTTTGTTTCGGCCGAATTTGGTCGGATCGCGGCCGATCAGTCGCATCCCCCTCACCATCAAGCGCAGCAACCCGCGCGGCATATTGTGAAAATACAGCTTGTCCGCCTGATAAGGCTGAAGCACCCGCGAATCGGCAAAGTCCACGTCCGCCGCCAGGTGGAAGGCTCGCACCGTGGCGTGATGGATGGCGATATGGTCGGGATGCCGGTAGCCGCCGATCGGGTCAAATGTCAGCACAACCTGCGGTTTCAACAGACGGATGTAACCAGCCACCTCCTGCGCCACAACTTCCACCGGCTGCGCCGCCAGTGCCTGTGGGTGCTGGTTGTCCGGCGATCCGGGCATGCCCGAATCGCGGTAGTTCAAGAAGTACACCCCGCTCAGGCCCAGTTTCTCGGCGGCGCAGCGCAGTTCGGCTTCGCGGCGCGCGGCCACCGAATCAAACCCGCGCAGGTATTTGGGATCCACGTCGCCCACTTCACCGCGCGTGGCGCAAACCAGGTAAACCTGCGCGCCGCGCCGGGCATACAGCGCCAGGGTTCCCCCTGTGCCGAACGTCTCATCATCAGGGTGCGCCAGCACCGCCAGCAGGACAGCCGGGCGAAGATATTCTTGATCAAAATGATTGTGCATTTTTCCTCACCAATAATTTCCACAAAATCAATACTTCCGGATGGTTGGGTCCACCTGTTCGGCCCACGCATTGATGCCGCCCTTCAGGCTGAAGACCTGCGAATAGCCCTGTGCCGCCAGCAAACGCAGCGCGCGCACCGATCGAACACCCGTGCGGCAGAACAACACCACCGGCTTATCGCGATCCACTTCGTCCAGGCGCTGCATCAATTGCGCCAGCGGGATCGAAACTGCGCCCGGCAGCGCCGAGATTTGCAGTTCAACCGGCTCGCGCACATCCACCAGTTGCAACGCCTGTCCCTGTTGAATCCGGCGCAGGACTTCGCCAGGCTCGAGGTCAAGGTCTTCGCCCGCCAGCCCGGCATGCGTATCGCGCGTCGGCACCCCACAAAAGGCTTCATAATCGATCAGTTGGGTAATCTCGGGTTGCTCGCCGCAGATGCGGCATTTGGGGTTCTTGCGCAGGCGCACGCTCTGCAACGAGGAATCCAGCGCATCATACAATAAGAGCTTGTCGATCAACGGTTCGCCGATTCCAAGGATCAGCTTGATTACCTCGGCCGCCTGCAGCGTCCCAATTGTTCCAGGCAGCACACCAAACACACCGCCCTCCGCGCAGGAAGGCACCATGCCGGGCGGCGGCGGTTCGGGAAACAGGCAGCGGTAACAGGCACCCTTGCCTGCATCGAATACGCTCACCTGCCCTTCAAAGCGAAAGATCGAGCCGTACACGTATGGCCTGCCAGACAGCACTGCCAGGTCGTTGAGAAGATAGCGTGTGGGAAAATTATCGCTTCCATCCACCAGGATGTCGTAGCCGTCGGCAATCTGCCAGGCGTTTTGTGAAGAGAACACTTCATTATAAGTGTCGATCTGGATATAAGGATTCAGATCCATCAGGCGGTGGCGCGCGGAGTCGACCTTAAGCTGCCCAACGCGGCTGCTGCCGTGGATGATTTGACGCTGCAGATTCGAGGAATCCACCGCGTCATAATCCACCAACCCTATGCGCCCGACGCCGGCCGCAGCCAGGTACAGGGCAATCGGTGAGCCCAGCCCACCAGTGCCGACGATCAGCACGGAGGCCGCCTTCAGCTTTTGCTGCCCCTCCAGCCCCACTTCTGGAATGAACAGGTGGCGCGAATAACGCAAAATCTCTTCCTGGGTCAATTCTGGCAACATTGGTCCTCCATCCTCGCGTCCATTCCCAGCCATCATACCAAAAAAAGCCTTCGCCGTGCAAATCAACTGGATTCCTTGGTGATACAATTGGCGTATGCAGATCATTTTGACGCACGAACAGGCCGATTTCGATGCCATCGGTTCATTGCTGGGGGCAGCGCTGCTGAATGAAGACGATTATGCTGTGCAGCCGCGCCGGATGAACCGCAATGTCCGTGCGTTCTTAAATATCTACAGTTCAGAACTGCCCTTCATCGACTCTCGTGATTTGCCGCCTGAACCCATCGATGCCATCACACTGGTGGACACGCAAAGCATGGTCACGCTGAAAGGCACCACCAGCCAGACGCGCGTGCATGTCATCGACCACCACACCGTGCGCCCCGATTTCCCCGTGGAATGGAGCATCCACACAGACCGGGTCGGGTCGTGCACTACATTGTTCGTGGAAGACCTGCGCGAGCACAACGACACATTGAGTAGCATTCACGCTACGCTACTGGCGCTGGGTATATATGAAGATACCGGATCGCTGACGTATGCAAACACCACCCCACGGGACGTTCACGCAGCCGCCTTTCTGCTGGAACAGGGTGCCAGCCTGCGCATCCTTGGCGAGTATCTCAATGGGCCGCTCTCGGATGAGCAGCGCCACCTGTACAATCGCCTGGTAGCCGCGGCCGAATTGCACCAGATCAACGGGCAAAACATCGTCATCGCTGCCGCGGTCGGGCCGGATATGAGCGAGGAAATTTCGAGCGTCGCGCACAAAATTCGCGATCTGCTGGATCCGGATGCGTTGTTCATCCTGGTGAGTTCCTCAGAAGGCGTGCGCCTGGTCGCGCGCTCGACGACCGATCAAATCGATGTCTCGCGGATCGCCGCGCAATTCGGCGGCCGCGGCCACGAGCGCGCGGCAGCGGCCCTGATCCACGCCAGGGGCGCCCCCCCATCCAGCGAGCCACTGCTCGTGCATGCCAGGCGCAACCTGCTGGACATGCTACCGCGTTTTGTCCGCCCATCCATTTCGGTCGGTCAAATCATGTCGCGCAAGCCGATGGTGCTCTCGCCGGACACCTCCGCGCAAAATGCCGCAGTCTTAATGCAGCGCTATGGGTATGAAGGTTACCCTGTGGTCCAGGATGGCCAGGTGATCGGGCTGCTCACCCGCCGCGCCGTAGACCGGGCCATCGCCCACCGCCTGAACCTGAACGCGGCCAGCTTGATGGAAGCCGGCCAGGTGAGCGTGAAACCCAAGGATCCTCTGGATCAATTGCAGCGTGTGATGGCTGAAAGCGGCTGGGGGCAGGTACCGGTAGTCGACCCCAATTCCGGCGAGGTGATCGGGATTGTCACCCGCACCGACCTGGTAAAATCGCTCGGTACCGAATCCGCACTGCTGCCCGGTAAACAAAACCTGAGCGGGCGGCTGGAGGAAGCGCTCCCGGCAGGCAGGCTGGCTTTCCTGAAATTAATCGCCGCGCAGGCATTATCGTTGCGCATCCCTGTTTACATCGTCGGCGGCTTCGTCCGCGACCTGATCCTCGACCGGCCCAGCTTCGATTTTGATGTCGTCGTGGAAGGTAATGCGATCAACCTGGCCAAAGCACTCGAGAAGCATTTCGGCGGCCGGATGGTTTCACACAGCCGCTTTGGAACCGCCAAATGGCAGATGGCCGAGATTCGCGCCGACCTGATCCGCCATCTGCCCGGCGACGGCCCGTTTAACCCTGCTGACTTGCCGGAAAGCCTGGATTTAATCAGCGCGCGCACGGAGTTTTACGAATACCCCACCGCGCTGCCAACCATTGAACGCAGCAGCATCAAATTGGACCTGCACCGCCGGGATTTCACCATCAACACGCTGGCGCTGCGCCTGGACGGCCGCCATTACGGCGACCTGTACGATTACTGGGGCGGTTTGAACGACCTGCGGCGCGGATCGGTGCGCGTGCTGCATTCGCTCTCCTTCGTTGATGATCCCACCCGCATGTTGCGCGCCGTGCGCTTTGAGCAGCGCTTTGGCTTTCAGATCGAAGACCGCACGCTCGAGTTGATTTCCGAGGCCGCCGACCTGATGCGCCAGGTGTCCGCCGACCGGCTGCGACACGAAATCGATTTGATCTTATTGGAAGATCACGCCCTCAACATGCTCGCCCGTCTGGAAGAGCTGGGGCTGCTGCGCGCCATTCACCCGTCGCTGCGCTGGGATTCCACTTGGAACAACCGCATGGAAGCCGCGCTGTTCAAACCACTGCCCATGGATTGGGAATTGCCCGAAACCATCGGCAACCTGCCCGCGCGCCGGTTCCTTGCCTATCTGCTCTGGCTGAAACAATTGCCAGAGGAGGTCGCGCTGGAAGTGGCGCAGCGTTTGCGCCTCTCGCGGAACTTCGTGCATGCCCTGCAGGCTGCCCGCCGACTGGCGAGTTCCATGCCGGAATGGGCTGTTTTCAAGCCCAGCCAGATCGCCGAGAAGTTCGAGGGGCTATCGCCGCTCGTGCTGTATGCAATGCGGCTTGACGGCCTGCCGGCCAATCTGGATGCATTCCTCGACCAGTACATTCATCGCTGGCGGAAAATCGAACCGTTCACAGGCGGCGAGGATTTACGGCTGCTGGGGGTGCAACCTGGCCCGGCCTACCGCGAAATCCTGGCGAAATTGCGCCACGCCTGGATCAACGGCGAGATCGCCTCGGCCGAAGCCGAGCAGGCCATGCTATCCAGTCTGCTAAAGGAATAGCCATTCGCGCATGACCGGCCAGATAAATTCATTTCCCGTTGACCCTACCAGCCTGCTGCCATCCGATTGGGTGGAGGATGTCATCATCCGTCCGATGGAAGAGTCAGACCTGCCGGCCCTCGAATGGAACGGCGAATACACACACTTCCGGCGCATGTATGCGGATGCCTTCAAACGCCAGCAGCGCGGTTTTTCCATTTTGTGGGTAGCTGACCTTCCGGGATCTGGCATCATCGGGCAGGTCTTCATCCAACTGATCTGCGATCGCCACGAACTGGCGGACGGCCTGTACCGGGCCTACC
>JAPKMQ010000289.1 GCA_026645875.1 Longilinea sp. | reverse complement strand
CGTTGAGCAGTGACATCGAACCTGCCTCGGCCCCGGCCACTTCCACCGCCAGGCGGACCACAGTCTGCAAAATGGAGGGCAGATCCAACTCAGAGCTGATCGCGCGGGTAATTTCGCCCATCTGCTGCTCGCGTTCGAGGGCTTGCAGGGTTTCGGCGAATAACTGGGCATTGCGCAGCGCCAGGCTGGCCTGGCTGACAAACAGCGTCAGGCGCGCGGCGTGCTGCGCGCTATAAAACCCTGGTTCCAGTTTTTCGATGGAAAGAATAGCGGAAACGCTGCCTTGTAAGATCAACGGCGCGCCGATCCAGCTGCGGTAGGGAGAGATTTCGCCCGGCGGGCTGAGGGTGCCTTCGCCCTCGGGCGAGGCGATGGTGACCTGCTGGGTATCGACCAGCTGCGCCAGGATGGGCGTCTGGCGGATCTCATAGGAGCGCAGGCTCATCGCCAGGTAGCCCTCATCGCTGTGCAGGTCGTAGCCGCGCTGGCGCGCCACGTAGGCCCAGCTGCCGTGCACCAGCAAAATGCAGGCGGCGTCAAAGGGCACAATGCGCGGCAGCTGCTCGAGCAGCCGGTCGAGGATGCTGTCGAAATTGAGACTGCGGCTGAACAGCGTGACCATCTCGAGCATTTCTTGCGCTACGCGCCCCTCTTCGCGCTCGGCATCGGCGGCCTGTTGGCGTGCGATGGCGGCTGCCAACACATTGGCGGCCACGCGCAGCGCGTCTTCATCGGAAGGCAGCCAGCGGTGCGGGGCTTCACAGTCATCGAAACCCAACAGCCCCCACCAGGCGCCTGCGCAAAAAATGGGCACTTCGATCAGCGATTGGGTCTTCGAGTGCACCAGGTGGGCCTGCTCGGCGGGCGGAAAATCGGCCACATCGCCCTGCAAGATTTTTCCGCGCGCCAGCACCTCTACCCAGCGGCCAAAGCCTGCTTCTGCCAGCGGCCGATCTTGGGGCGGCCCGGCCGGCGGCGCCGGACACGATTCGGAAGAGCTCCACTCGCTGCATTTGCGCGCGCTGCGCTGCGCCGGATGGGCGCCTTCGATGGCGAACACGTAGGCGCGGTTGGCCTGCAGCGCCTGGCCCAGCCCGGCCAACAGCTGCGGCAGCACATCCAGCCAGCGCTCACTGGTCAGCAGGCGGTCGGTGGTGAGGCTGACGGCGGCCAGAATGGCGTCGCGGCGCTTGAGCGCATCGCCGGCTTCTTTCATGGCGGTGATCTCACGGTGGGTGCCGGCCATGCGCAGCGGCGCGTTATTGCGATCGCGCTCAATGACCCGCCCGCGCGCCAGCACCCACACCCATTCGCCGCGGGCGGTTTTCAGGCGGTATTCGGCTTCGTACTGGGGCGTTTCTCCGGCCAAGTGCTGCTCCATGGCCTGCAGCGCCGCGGGCAGGTCGGCCGGGTGCACCTGTGTCTTCCAATAATCGATCGAGGAATGGTAGTCTTGAGGTGAATAGCCCAGCAGCGCCACCCATTCGGGGTTGATATATTCCTGGCCGCTGACGATATCCCAATCGAATACGCCCAGGCGAGCGCCTTCCAGCGCCAGGCGCAGACGCTCTTCATTGCGGCTGGTTTGAGCCTGGATGGCCTGGGCGCGGCGGGCGCGGCGCACATGGATGAGCAGCAGCGGAGCGGCGGCCAGGGCAGCGAGGCCGGCCATGGCCGCCGCAGCGCGCAGCGCGGATGGGCCGCCGCTCCACAGCGCTGCGCCGATCAGCGCAATGCCGGCTGCAGCCAGCCCACCCGCTGCTATGTTCCAACCATTGTGCCGCTCGTTTTGCACACCTTTCATGAATAGGCTGTCTGCCGTATGGATGCACCGGGTATAAAAGCTCTACTATTGATTGTACCGGTTTTTTTGCAAGCCGGTTGTCAGACAGGATTAACAGCTTTGTAAGGGGTGGTACAATAACCCTCTATGGCCCCTACCAAACCGTTTGCCTTTCACGTTATGGTCAAGCCGCGCGGCGCCATTTGCAACCTCGACTGCCAGTACTGCTTCTATTTAAAGAAGGAGCAGCTTTACCCGCAGAGCAGCTTCCGTATGAGCGATGAGGTGCTGGAAACCTATACGCGCAGCTATATCGAGGCGCAGCAGACGCCCGAGGTGGTGTTTGCCTGGCAAGGCGGCGAGCCAACCCTGATGGGG
Source organism: Longilinea sp. (assembly GCA_026645875.1). GTDB lineage: Bacteria > Chloroflexota > Anaerolineae > Anaerolineales > Anaerolineaceae > Longilinea. The sequence goes on along the minus strand of JAPKMQ010000289.1, from coordinate 712 downwards.
CTGGATTTCTTCCGCCGCGCCGTGGCTTTGCAAGAACAATACAAAAAACCCGGCATGCGCATTCAAAATGCGCTGCAAACCAATGCCACGCTGCTGAACGACGAGTGGTGCCGGTTTTTTCATGAGCAGCACTTCTTGATCGGCGTCAGCCTGGATGGCCCGCGCGCCCTGCACGATGTGTACCGCGTCGATAAGGGCGGCAACCCCACCTTCGACCGCGTGATGCGCGGCATTGAGCTGATGAAGCGCCACCAGGTGGAGTTCAATATCCTGGCGTGTGTCAACGCCGTCACCGCGCGCGAGCCGCTGGCGGTCTACCGCTTCTTGCGCGACGAGGTGGGGGCGCACTTCATCCAGTTCATCCCGATTGTCGAGCGCGAGGCGAGCGACGCGGCGGGGGTAGCAGCGGCCAGCGTGCGCTCGGTCAGCGGCGTGGCTTATGGGCGCTTTTTGAACACTATTTTTGACGAATGGGTGCGGCGTGACGTGGGCCAGGTGTTCGTGCAGATTTTCGACGTGGCGCTGGCGGCCTGGGCCGGGTATCGCCCCGGGTTGTGCATCTTCGAAGAAACCTGCGGCCAGGCGATGGCGATGGAGCACAACGGCGACCTGTATGCCTGCGACCACTTTGTGGAGCCGCGCTATGCCCTGGGCAACATCATGCAGACGCCCCTGGCCGAGCTGGCCGCCTCGCCGGAGCAAATTCGCTTTG
>JAPKMQ010000288.1 GCA_026645875.1 Longilinea sp. | reverse complement strand
GAACAGCCCCAGCAGCGCGCCCCATTCGCTGCGGCCCAGCAACCACAGCAGCAGCGCGGCCAGCGTGTTGGCGGCGATGCCAATGCCCACTGCGCGGCGCTTGCCCAGTTTATCCACCAGCGCCACGGTCAGCGATTCGCCGCCCAGCTCCGACAGCCCGATCACCGCGGCCGAGGCGGCCAGCGCGCCGAGCTGCAGGCCGAACGAATCCTCCAGCCACACGCCGAACATCAGGTTGATCACCTCGTTGGCGGCGGTCAGCGAAAAGCCCATCAGCAGCGCGGCCAGCGCGGCCGGCATGGCCAGCACCTGGCGCAGCCCGCCGGGCTGCAGCGACTGGCCGTTCTCATCCTGCTGCAGCGCCGGTTTGGCGTTGGGGATGAACAGCGCGATGACGATCAGGCAGGCCACGCCCAGCCCGGCCAGCAGCGCGAAGGGCGCCGGCCAGCCCTGCCCGCCCAGCAGCCAGCCCAGCACCGGCACCCCAATAATGAAGGCCAGCGACCAGCTCAGCTCGGTGGCGGCCATCACCCGCCCGCGCCGCGCGTAGGGCACCCGGTCGCCCAGGTAGGCCTGCATGGCCGGCAGGAAGACGTAGTTGCCCAGTTGGGTCAGCAGCAGCGCCAGGACGAAGGTGGCCAACGAAGGGAACAGCGCCACCGCGCCCGCGCCGAGCGTGTAAAGGCCCAGCCCCAGCAGCATGCTCACCTTGCGGCCGCGCCGGTCGGCCAGCGGCGCCAGAAACGGCGCGGCCAGCCCCAGCAGCGAGCGCCCGGTCAACACCAGCGAAAAAGTCTCCACGTCCACGCCCAACCCGCGCGCAAAGGCGGTCAGGAAGGGGTACACCATGCGGTAGGCGCTGTTGAGCCCCACGCGAATCAGCGTGAACAGCCCGACCTGCACCGTTAAGGAGGGTTTATTCACGGATGCGGCTTACAGTTCGATCTCGGCGACCGATTCGAGGATGCGTGACGGGCGGTAGGGGTAGCGCGCCACGTCCTCGCGGCGGGTGACGCCGCTCAGCACCAGGTAGGTTTCCAGTCCGCTCATCACGCCGGCGATGATGTCGGTATCCATACGGTCGCCGACCATGACGGTGTCTTCGGAGTGCATGTCCAGGTAGTTGAGCGCGGTGCGCATCATCAGCGGGTTGGGTTTGCCGATGAAGAAGGGCGCCACGCCGGTGGCCTTTTCGATCAGCGCGGCCATGGCGCCGCAGGCCGGCAGCAGCCCGCCTTCGGAGGGGGCGCTGGCATCCGGGCTGGTGGCAATGAAGCGCGCCCCGGCCACGATCAGCCGCACCGCCTTTTTGACGAACTCATAGTTATACGCGAAGGTGTCGCCAAGCACCACGTAATCGGGCTCGATGTCGGTCAAGATGAAGTTGGCATCGTGCAGCGCGGTGGTCAGACCGCTCTCGCCGATCACGTACACCTTGTTGCCGGCGGCCTGCTTTTGCAGGAAGCGCGCGGTGGCCATGGCCGAGGTGAAGATGCGCTCGGGGGTCACGTCCAGGCCGTTGGATTGCAACCGGTGGGCCAGGTCGCCGGGCGTGTACATGGGGTTGTTGGTGAGGATGAGGAACTTGCGCTCGCGCTCGCGCAGGCGCTGGATGAACTCCGGCGCGCCGGGAATGGGCCTGCGCCCGCTGACCAGCACGCCGTCCATGTCGATGAGGTAATTTTTTGCGGTCATAGAAATAATGCTTTCTTTGAACAAATTGTATTTGCATTCATTATAATGGCTGGAACTGCTTTTTAACCCTCAATCCGTCCGCGCGCCATCCGTCTGCTCAAAGCGGCGGAACTCCTCCGGCAGCGGGATGCCGAACTGCGCGCACAGCGCCCGCACGTCGCGGTAGTCGTTCTCGTCCAGGGGGTAGCTGGTGTGGAATTTGACCAGCCATTCGGGCGTGATGCAGCGCACCGCCAAACCCGCCACCGTGCCGCTGCCGCCCAGCGATTCAATCGGGTAGGGCACGCCGTAGATGAGGTTGCCGGCTTCGTCATGGGTGCAGGAATGCACGTCGATGAGGTGGCCGTGCGCGTCGCCCAGCACGAAGTTGCACGCCCATGAATCATCCCGCGGCACCTCGCGGTAACCGCGCCCCTCCAGCAGGGCGCGCAGGCGCGGGGAGTCGCTGTGCTGGATGGCGATATCCAGGTCGGCGTGCGGGCGGGTTTGCCGCCCCAGCGCGGCATCCACGCCCCAACCGCCGTCCAGCACCACCGGGATGTCATGTTCCATCAACAGGCGCACAAAGTCGATCACGTCCCGCGCGGTCATCTGCGGCGAATCGGTTTGCATGAGCTCCACGTCCTTTTCAGCGCGGGCCTGCGCAAACTCCAATCCGTTCCCTTCCATTCATCCGCGCTGTCGCTTCATTATAGCCGCGCGATTCTTGGACTCATCCGGGAAACCGTGCGCGATTCTTAAAATCCATATAATTTCTTGCATTTTGGATTTTTTGGGAGTATAGTTGTAGAATATATGTACTATTTTGATATAAATAGTAAACAATTGACTAGTAAGAGGAAATCCAAGGAGCCCAAAAATGCAAAAAATCAGCACCTGCCTGTGGTTTAATGGGCAAGCCGAACAGGCGGCCCGCTTCTACACATCCATTTTCAAGAATTCGCGCATCGGCGAGATTTCCTATTACGGCCCCAACACCCCCGGCACCGAGGGTTCGGTGCTGACGGTGGCCTTTCAGATCGAGGGACAGGATTTTATGGCGCTGAACGGCGGCCCGGACTTCCAGTTTACCCCGGCCATCTCCTTTGTGGTGGATTGCCACTCGCAGGAGGAGGTCGATACCTACTGGGAGCGGCTGCTGGAGGGCGGCGGCCGCCCCGACCAGTGCGGCTGGCTGGTCGACCGTTTT
>JAPKMQ010000287.1 GCA_026645875.1 Longilinea sp. | reverse complement strand
AGGGCACAGCGCGTTCCAGCCAGGGGTGTTGGATGCGGTGCGCCAGCAGCATGCCGGCCAGTGAGGCGGTGGGGTTGAGCGAGGCGGGCGGCGCGGGGGGCACGTTCCACCACGGCGCGCGCGGATAGTCCATCACCGTCGGCAGCGCAAAGGGCACGCCGCCTTCGGGCGTGGTGATGCCCGCTAAAAAGTTGCAGGCTTGCAGCGCGCAGGGGTGGTCGAAGGCGTCCAGCTTTTCAAGGAGGTGGAAGGCTACCTCCACGTCCACCGGCTGCGATCCGGGGTCGCGTTTGTCGGGTTCCAGCGCGTTGCCAAAGCCGCCATCGGGGTTCTGGTAGGCCAGCAGCGCGCGCAGCACGGCGTCGCGGCTGCCGCCTTCGAAGAGCCAGGCAAAAAGCTGCCGGTCGAGCAGGCGGGCGTTCTTGAAGATGAAGTCGTGGGCTTTACTGAGCATCGCAAGCATAGAGTTATCCTTGAAGAGAGTATTACCCTATTATAGGTAATATGTTCTATAATTACAAGGGCTCGGAATTTGCGATCACCCCTTCATTTTCCAGCAATTTGTCCAGGTGATCCAGTAGGCGAGTCACAGCCAGGTTTACATCTGGGGATGCGCTGCCGCTGGCGAGCAGCACGGCGTTCAGGTCAGCCTCAAACTGATCTGGCAGCAGCTTGCAGTTGCGCAGCGTGAAATCGGCGAGACGTTTTTCACCGGGATGCGGCAGGCGGTTGAGGGCGAAAAGCACATCGAAGTAACTGGCCAGCAGCGCGGCGGTGCGGTGGTTGACGCTGACCCGGTCGCCGCGGCGAACAGCCTTTTCGATCTGATGCGCGTAAGCCGGAATGACACCGCGCAGCACGGGATGATTGAAGGAAATGATCCGCTGGCGCAGGGTTTCGGGATAATCCTGCCGCGCGAAGTCCTGCAGGCGTGTGAACCAGCTGTGTGGATCATGAAGAACAACCGATGTGAGTAAGGTGTGCCAGAAGCAGGTGGTATAGCCGAGGGAGGGTTGGTGATCGCGCAACAGCCGGTAAATCTGTGCTTCCATCCATTCCGCCTCGAAATAAACGATGTCAACCTCAATGCCGGTTGGCGCGTGGTACCATTCGTCTCCCGGTCCCCAATAGGGAAGATCCAGGCTGGCCCGGGAAGCGCCGCCGGTTTGGTCCACGATGCGTTGGCGTTCTTCCAATGATATCGGGGCGGATGTGTAGATGTACAGGTCGATATCCGAAGTGACATCCGGGCTGCCGCAAGCCTGAGACCCGCCCAGGGCCACGGCCTCCACCTGGGGAAGAGCACCGAACAGCGTGGCGATGTCATTCGCCAACGCCAGTGGTGGCGTGTCAGCCGGCGGCATTTCTGGGATCCGCTGTGAGCGGTTTCTCCGGGCGGGCGCTGCCGCACACCCGGCAGTTGGCATCCTCCGCACCGAAGGCCACCCCGCAGGTGGGGCAGTTATTGAAGCGGTTCCAGGCGGCTTCCAGCAGGGCGCGCGCTGCTCGCTCCTGCTTCAGGCGGTCCTTGTAGGCCGCCTCGATGGCTTCGGCCGTCTGCCGGATGACCTTCCAGGCGCGTTCCTTGAGTTGCAAGGTCGAAACAGCTTCGGCCAGGTCGGCGCTGGAGGCCAGGGTTTGCCCGGCCACGTCCACCACCTGTCCGGGGGTGAGCCGCCCGCTGAGCAGGCGCAGGCCCTTGCTGGCCACATTGAGCAGCTTCGCGCCGCCCGAGGTCACCACCGCCAGCACGCCGCGCGCCGAGAGGTCGTTGACCTTGACATCGGTGCCGTCATCCTTGGCGACCAGGTTGATGGTCATGGCGGCCACGCGGTCGAACTGGCCGAGCAGGAAGACGGTGACGTTAAGCGCGTCCGGGGGACCGCCCGCGGCAGCCACGGTCTGCGAGGAATTGAACTCGGCGCGCAACGGCTCGACCAGGTCAGCCGGCTCAACGCCGCGGAAAAAGGCGGTGTTGCCGCTGATGGCCGCGCCGGCGGCCGCGCCCGCGCCGATGCCCAGTACCGCCGCGGCGGCTGAAAGCAGGTCGTCATCCGCGCTCTCCGCGGCTGCCTCAGCGGCTTTGGCATCCACCTCGGCTTTCACGCGCGCGGCGCGTTCGCGGCGTTTGGTGTTGCGCTGCGCCAGCTCGCGTTTGCGCGTCAGCGCGGCGGGCAGGTCTTTGGCGGAAAATTGTGAGGAGAAAAAATTCTGGTCGACGGGCGGCAGTTGGATGAAGAAAGCAGTCAGATCAGCGTCCAGCGCGGCCTGTTGTTCGGCGGTCAGTTTTCGCAGGGGATCATCGGGCATGGGGACCTCGTGGAAAGGCAATGCGTTGATGAGTTCTGTGTCAATGTGGAATCAGGTCAAAGAAGAAGATGGTGATTTCTTCGCCAGCAACTCAGAACACATCACCGGAATAATCACATTGATATCCAGTATTATATAAGTACTTACGAAAATATACACATGAGGTTGTGACTGGAATGAACGTATCGGAACGGTTCTGGCAGCACATCGATCGTTTGGTCGCCGAGGCGGAGGTGGTCATCGACCGGCCGGCTGGGACGGCCCACCCGCGCTACCCGGATTTAATCTACCCGCTGGACTACGGTTATCTGCAGGGAACGTCCGCGGCCGACGGCGGCGGGATCGATGTGTGGCGCGGCAGCCTACCCGGCGGGGCGGTCACCGGTGTGATTTGCACGGTGGATTTGACCAAACGCGATGCGGAGATCAAGATCCTGCTTGGCTGCACGCCGGAGGAGATGCAGACGGCGCTTCGCACACACAACGGCGGTTCGATGGCCGGGGTGCTAATCGAAAGAGAAGAGGGGATTAACCACGGAGACACAGAGAACACGGAGAAGAAAAAGGAAAAAAGAAAGAGAGGATGATC
>JAPKMQ010000286.1 GCA_026645875.1 Longilinea sp. | reverse complement strand
CGACCAGCACGCGCAGCGAAACGCCTTCCCAGGCCGTTTCCAGCTTGCTCCAGCGTGTCACGCAGTGAATATCCATCACCAGTTTTGTGCGCGGCAGCTGGTTGAATTCTTCCCAGCTCAGGCGCAGCGGCGTTTCCACCTCGCCCCAGGCGCGAAAATCCCAGGTGAGCGGGTTGAAGGGCGGCACCGGGCCGTAGTGCAGCACCGGGAATTTGTTGGTCAATGCCTGGCCGGGCGGCAGCCTGCCGTGCCTGCGCGCCTCGATCTCATCCGCCTTGCGTCGAAAAAAACTGTCGGACATGGAATTCAGGCCTCCTGTGTCCTATTATACCAACACAGTAAAACAGTGAACCGCAAACCGTGAGACGTGAGCGGTGAACCGTGAACCGGCTTCACGCTTCACGGTTCACCTTTCACGGCGTTTACGCCAGCAAATGGCTCACCAAAATCCGCACGCCAATGCCCACCAGCAGCAGGCCGCCCAGCACTTCCATGCGCTTGCCAAAGCGTTCGCCCAGGCCGCCGCCCGCCAGCAACCCCACCAGCGACAGCCCCAGCGTGATCACCGCGATGACGATGCTGGCAAACAGCACATTGGCCTGGAGCATGGCCATACTCAGGCCCACCGCCATCGCGTCGATGCTGGTGGCCACGCACAGCACCATCAACGTGCGCCCGCGTGAAGGGTCGCGCGCCGGGCAGCTCTCTTCGCCGCCGCGGGCCAGGCCTTCCTTGACCATGCGCCCACCCACCCAGGCCAGCAGGGCAAACGCCACCCAGTGGTCAAAATTGGCGATCAGGTTGGCCACGCTGCTGCCCAGCAGCCAGCCCAGCAGGGTCATAAAACCCTGGAAAAAGCCGAAGTGAAACGACAGGCGGAACACCGCGCGCCCATCTTTGGCCTGGCCGGTGGTGCCAATGCCCAGCGAAACCGCAAAGGCATCCATGGCCAGCCCAACCGCGATGATCGAATACGTCACCAATTCCATGCGCTCTCCCACGGATAAAACATGCGGTTGGATTATAGCGTTTTGAGAAAGCGCAGCGTAATGGAAGATCGTAATTCGTTATGCGTTATTCGTCATCCGTTTTTTTTACCTGGCGGGTATGGTTTGGTTCGTGGTCGATTTTTCTTTACTGGATGAGCAGGTATTAATAAAGTAAGGGCGAGCCGGCGGCTCGCCCCTACATGATGTCCAAAACCCATCAACTTCTCTCACTCATACCTGAACCGCCAGATGCCGATGGCATAGAAGACCACCGCGAAGCCCAGCAGCACGGCGGCTTCGGGCAGCACCGCGCTCAGCCCTTCGCCGCGCAGGACGATATCCAGCATGCCCTGCATGGCCCAGCGCGTTGGCAGCACCTTGACGGCCTGCTGCACCACCGCCGGGAACAGCTCCAGCGGGTACCAGCAGCCGCCCAGCAGCGCCATTACCATGCCCAGCATGATGCTCAGCCCGTTGGCCTGGCCCTCGGTTTTCACGAACGCGCCCATCGCCACGCCGATGGCCGAAGCCGCCAGCGCCGAAGCGGTCAGGATGACCGCCAGGGCCGCCGGGGAATGGCCCCAGTTCAGCTTCATCCCGAAAATACCAAACAACACCAGCAACAGCATTTGCACCAGCGCCCAAAACACCGCGGCCAGCAGCGTGCCCAGCAGGTAGGTGGCCTTGCGGGTGGGCGTGGTCAGCAGGCGGCGCAGCGTGCCGGTGGCGCGCTCGTAGGCAAACGTGACCGAGATGCCGAACAGCGGAATGAACACCCAGGTGATGAGCTGTCCGGCCGAAGAATTGGCGCGCGGGTCGTACTCGATCGGGTCCTCCACCGAAGCCTGCGCCGTGGCGACGCGCTGCGGCGCGGCGGACAGCTCGGTCTGCGCCGAGGTCAAGGCCGCGTCGAAGTAGGCGCTGCGCTCGGCGTCGTTTTCAAACGGGCGCAGGTCTTCGGCGGCCTGCACGCTCTGCTGCGCGATTTCCACGCTGCTGCTCAGCCGCCCCAGGATGGTCTGCACCGTCTGGTAGGCCGCCAGGCCGTTGAGATTGTTGGGCAGCTGGCGCAGGTCCAGGCTGATCGCGCCTTCGCGCAGCTTTTCCAGCGTGAAATCGGGCGGGATGACCAGCACGGCCGATACGTTGCGCTTCGAGAACTCGTCTTCAGCTTCGGCCAGCGCTTTCACGTCCGGGCGGATGCTGCCGGAGGCTTCCAGCCCGGCGATGAGTTGCGCCGACAGGGGTGAATTAGCCTGGTCCACCACCGCCAGGCGGGTGCGCGTGTCCATGTTGCCGGCGGTGCCCCCGGCCAGCACAAAGGTGAAAAACAGCGGCAGGATCAGGAAGAACAACCACTCGACTGGCGATGTGAACCGCAGGATGGTTTCTTTTTGGAAAATAGCGATAATTTTTTTCATCCCGGCTCTCCTAGCGCTGGATTACGCCGCGGCGCATGAACAGGAACAGCGACACGCCAAACAACACCACGCCCATCGCCAGCAACCCGGCGATGTCGGGCGCGATCTCTGCCAGTCCGCTGCCCAACGCCAGGCGGCCAAACCCGTCCAGCCCCCAGGCGTTGGGGGTGATTTTGCTGACGGCGCGGAACCAGGATGGCAGCAGGCTGATATCGAAGAAGCTGCCGCCCAAAATGCCGAAGATGAGCATGACCGCCGAGCCGATGCTGGCGGCCTGTCCGGGCGTTTTCACCAGAGAGGTGATCAGCATGCCCCAGCCCACCGCGCCCACCACGCAGGCCAGCACCAGCACCATCACGGCCAGCGGGTTGCCCCACTTGAGTTGAAAGAGCAGCGTGCTGGCCACGATCAGGATCAGCATCTGCGCCGTGCCGGTCAGAAACACGCCGAACATCTTGCCCAGCAGCACCTGCGCGGGGCTCAGCGGCGCCACCAGCAGCCGCGGCAGCGTGCCCTGGGCTTTTTCCACCAGCAGGGTGCGCCCGCCGTTGCTGACGGT
>JAPKMQ010000285.1 GCA_026645875.1 Longilinea sp. | reverse complement strand
ACCGGCCGCGTTTCGGTCGTGGTGTACAACGTTGCCCGCGGCAGTTTCACCTTAACGGCTACTTACAGCGGCGACAGCAACTTCGCGCCCAGCAACCACACGGTCGGTGCGTTCGTGCCGTTTTTTATGGCGCTGCCAATGATCAGCAGGTAACCTGAATTTTACGTGTCGACCCATACGGGTAGGGGCTGGCCCTCTTTTTGGGTAGCCCCAATTTATATTTCCATGTCCGCGCCGCGTTCCTGCATGGCCTGCAGGCGCGCGTACGCTCCGTTTCGCACCATCAGTTCGGCATGCGTGCCAATCTCGGCGATGCGGCCTTCCTCCAGCACGGCGATGCGCCCGGCCCCGCGGATGGTGCTCAGGCGGTGCGCCACGATGAAGGTGGTGCGGCCCTGCATCAGCCGCATCAGCGCCTCCTGGATCAGCGCTTCCGATTCGCTGTCCAGCGCCGAGGTGGCCTCGTCGAGGATCAGCACGCGCGGGTTGCGGATGAGGGCGCGGGCAATGGCCAGGCGCTGCCTTTGACCGCCGGAAAGCCGCGCGCCGCGCTCGCCGATGTGCGTTTCGACGCCCTCCGGCAGGGCCTGCACGAATTCCCAGGCGTTGGCATCACGCAGCGCGCTTTCGACCACGTTGTCCGGCACCTCATTCAGACCGTAGGTGACATTTTCGCGCACGCTGCCTTCGAACAGGATCGACTCCTGCGGCACGACCGAGATGAAGCGCCGGTAGGCGCGCAGGTCGATCTCTTTCATGTCGCGCCCGTCCAGCAGAATGCGCCCGCCGGTGGGCCGCACGAAGCCGATCACCAGGTTGAGCACGGTCGATTTGCCCGCGCCTGAATGTCCCACCAGCGCGATGCTTTCGCCGGCCCGCACCTCCAGGCTAAAGTCCTGGATCACGGCGGTGTCGCCGTCGGGGTAGTGGAAGGACACATCCTCAAAGCGAAAGCCGCCTTTAACGTCCTCGATGACCTGTTTGCCTTCGTTATGCTCCAGGTCGGGCGATTCGAGCACCTCGCCGGCCGAGCGGATCGATTCGAAGCCCTTGCTGATGGCCGGGATCAGGTTGACCAGGCCCATCACGGCGTTGGTGAGCGAGCCGAAGTAGCCGCTCAGCATGACCACTTCGCCGGCGGTGATGGGCAGGAACTGGGTGTAGGAGGCCCAGGCGGCCGCCACCAGGCACAGGATGCTGAAGATGTTGTAGGTGACCCACGAAACCGAGCCAAACAGCGCGTTGCTGGAATCCAGCTCCAGACCCGCCTGGCGCACCTGCGTGAGCGTTTCGTCCATGTGGGCAAGTTCGTTGCGCTCCAGGCCGTGGGCGCGGGTGATGGGGATGAGGTGAGTCATTTCGTTGACACGCGCGGCCATGCGCTCGATCTCGCCGCGGAAGGCCTGGTTGCGGGCGGCCAGCGTGCGGCGCATGGTTTGCACCAGCGCGGCCGAGATGGGCACCATCACCAGGAAGAAGGGCAGAAAGGCCGGCGCGCGGATGGCGGTGATGACCAGCGCGCCGGTCAGGTTGCTGACCGCGCTCAAGCCGCCGTCGAAGAGCTGGCGCACCATCTGTTCGATGGTTTCCACGTCGCGCACCACCTTGTTTTGCAGCACCCCGGCGCTGGCGCGGGCAAAGAAATTGATCGACAGGCGTTGCAACTGGCGCGAGAGTGCCGAGCGCAGGCGCGTTTCCATGCGGCGCAGCGCCACGCTCAGGTGATGCATGTAGAGCATCTGCATGGGAATGTTCTGGAAAAAGAGCAGCACCATCACCAGCGCGTTCCACCACAGGTTGGCCAGCGGGCCGCGCTGCACCAGCACGTCGATGATGTTGGCGGTCAGCAACGGCATCAGCCACACCGGGCTGTGCTTGACGACGAAGACCAGCGCGGCAATCAACAGGTGCAGCCGGTCGCCTTCAAAGAGGAACCAGAGCGTGCGCAGCGGCGATTCGCCCTGGTAGTTGTGTTCGAGTAAGGGTTGTTTCATGGCAGCCGTTGATTATACGCCGAAAAGGGGATTCGTGATTCATTGATTGGGTATTCGGTATCCAGAGTTTCACCCTTAGCAGGCCTGTCCTCTGGGAGGGGCGAGGTGGAAAAATTTACGTCCGATGAATCCATACCGCCGAGCCTCGCCCTGTGCATACGCCTACTCCGCGCGAATGTGCTACAATTCACCCTGCCGGAAGGACAATCCGCTTCCGGCGGCGAGGCAGACATGAAATACGGAATTGTGCTCACCTACGGCGACGCGCGCGAGGCCGCCGACCTGGCCCGCGAGGCCGAACAGGCCGGCTGGGACGGCTTTTTCGTCTGGGAGCCCATCTGGGGCATCGACGCCTGGGTGGCGCTGACCGCCGCCGCCATGCTCACCTCCACCATCCGGCTGGGCACCATGCTCACCCCGCTGCCCATCCGCAAACCGTGGAAGCTGGCCAGCGAGGCCGCCACGCTTGACCGGCTCTCCGGCGGGCGGGTGATCCTTTCGGTGGGGCTGGGCGCCGCTGACACGGGTTTTGCCAGCTTCGGCGAGCCCACCGATCGCAAGACGCGCGCCGAACTGCTCGACGAGGGCCTGGACGTGCTCACCGGGCTGTGGCAGGGACAGCCGTTTCACTATGACGGCCGCCACTACCGCATCGAACCGACAGGGTTCTTTCCTCCACCGCCGCCAATCCAGCAGCCGCGCGTGCCGGTGTGGGTGGTAGGCGCCTGGCCGCGCGAGAAGTCGCTCAACCGCGCGCTGAAGTACGACGGCATCCTGCCAATGGCGATGGGCGCCGGCCACGAGATTCTGCCGCTGATGCCCGAGCACGTCCGCGAGATCGCCGCCTACGCCGCCGCCCGCCGCGCGCAATCCGGACACTTTGACATCGTCGTGGAAGGCAAAACCCCTGGCGCGGATCCCGCCGCCGCGGCCGACCAGGTGCTGCCGTGGGCCGACGCCGGCGCCACCTGGTGGATCGAGGCCGACTGGG
>JAPKMQ010000284.1 GCA_026645875.1 Longilinea sp. | reverse complement strand
ATCCCCCGGTCGAACCGCTCTATACACTTGAGGATGCCGTCATTGCTGCGGAACAATTCAAACCGATCGAATACGACCGCCCCACCGAAATCCTGCCAGGCGTGACGCTGACGCTGGTCGAAGCCGGGCACATCCTGGGCTCGGCTGGCGTGGTGTTGGATATCCGTGAAAACGGCCGCCAATTCCGCTTGATGTTTTCAGGCGATATCGGTCGACCCAACCTGCCGTTGATCAAAGACCCCGTTTACCCGCGGTACGTGGATTACCTGATCATGGAAAGCACCTACGGCGACAAGCCGCACCGCGACCCCGAATCCGCCTTCATTGAATTTCGTGACGTCACCCGCCGCACGATCAAACGCGGCGGCAAGGTGATCATCCCGGCCTTTGCCGTGGGACGCACGCAGGAACTGGTGTACGACCTCAACCGGATGATCGCCGACGGCGATATCCCGCAGGTGCCTGTCTACGTGGACAGCCCGCTGGCCGTGGAAGCCAGCAAGGTTTTCCAGAAATTCCCGCAATACTACGACGAAGAAACCCGTCGCTTCATTGCTGAAGAACGGCATCCCGCGCTGAACTTCCGCAGCCTGCGGTATGTTCAATCGGTGGATGAATCAAAATCGCTCAACGATCGGCACGACCCCATGATCATCATCTCGGCCTCCGGCATGGCTGAAACCGGGCGTATCCTGCATCACCTGCGCAACAACATCGAAAACCCGCGCAACACCATCCTGATCGTTTCCTGGCAGGCGCCCAACACGCTGGGCCGCCGCCTGGCCGACCGGGAAAAGATGGTGCGCATCTACGGGCAATGGTTCGATTGCCGCGCCGAGGTGGCTACCATCGGCGGCCTCTCCGCCCACGCCGGCCAGGATATCCTGCTGGATTACGCGGCCGCGTCGATGCCCACGCTCAAGAAGATTTTTCTTGTGCATGGCGAACCCGCGGCGACCAATGTACTGATGGGGAAAATGGCTGAACGTCAGATCGGCCCGGTGGAATACCCTGGCTGGGGCGAAGGGGTTGAGCTTTAAGCCAAACCTGGGTATAATAGCCTGCGCAATTGGAGAGGTGCCGGAGCGGCCGATCGGGGCGGTCTCGAAAACCGTTGTGGCGCTAGTCGTCACCGTGGGTTCGAATCCCACCCTCTCCGCTAAACCAGCAGCAACCCTGCTGGTTTTCTTTTTTCACTGCGAGGGCAGGCCCTCTCCGCTGAAATGGGAATTATTTCTTCCTTTTTCTCCTCCCTTCAGTCAGGTGATCATTGAAACATCACCCTTTCGTAAATGGAATCGCTTATGCCAATGGGATGGGCTTGAACGCTTGCCTCCTACTGTTGAGACTATCAGCAGATCGCCAATGACCAGGTCATTTTCTCGGATCAATCGCCAATTATTGTCTATAATTTATCTCAGGGTGCCACCTTGGGGAAAATGGGTTGTCATGCTGAGCCGGAGAGCAATAGCCGAGGCGACAAATGCGCTGTCACGCTAGCGCCAGTGAAGACCTCGATCCTTGGATGTGCAATGGCTGGCGGGAAACAAGATCTTTCGGCGCTTCGCTCCTCAGGATGACAGGTAGCAGCTTGAGTTAATTTGGCTGAGTGAAAAATGTTCCTTAATTTTCCCAAAGGCAATGCCCGCTGCCAGGAAAATTGCCGCATCCCAAATTCCATAACGCTATCAGATGCTACAGAAACCATTCGAACGGTCGGATAGAAAACCTTATTCCACAGGAGTTCCATGGCCAAAATTGAGATCACCCACGGTAAGACCGAACACCGCCCCGCATCCACCGAAACGATCGAAGTGCGCCCCTGGGACGTGGGCGGAAAGCACAATCAACAATTTTATATTGGCAGCGGAGTCAATTTTCAAGCCTACCAGAATATCTGGCTGGAAATCATCTATTCGGTCGAAGGAGCACAGATCTTCTATACTCGCAATTTTCTGCACCACTCCTGGGGCTTCGATCGAAACGAGCAACTTGGGCGCCTTGATAAATTGATTGAAACGGGCGAAGGCGTTTTCGGGTTTGGCGATATGCTTCCCGAGACCGGCATGAGCTTGAAGGCTGAAAAGAAATCTTACCAGGAAAAACCAGACGGTGAGCTCCATTATTACTCAGCCATCACTCTGACCATCTCAGCCGATACCGGAGCGGTATTTGGATTCGCTTCCCCCGGCAGCCGCTCTGTAGATATCAAACTGGACCTGGACACCGTCGAGGAAGGAGCGGGCTTCATGCGCGAGTTGGTCCATGAACTGGATGCGGTTTTCCAGGGCAAGCACCCCGATCCAGCTGGCTTTCCCAGGGGCTCGTGCGAATGGCCGCTGGTCTGGCAGCTCAACCGCAAGGCCTACAACGAACTGGCGCAGAGCTACCAGGAAGATTATTTTGCCAATCCGCTTCTCGTGGATACTTTTGCATCCTGGCTGGAACAATTACCGCCCGGTGGGAGGGTTCTGGATACCGGCTGCGGGCATGGCGACCCGGTGATTGCAAAGCTGCTGGCGGGCGGTTTTCAGGTAACCGGCGCGGATTTTAGCCCTGAAATGCTCAAGAAAGCCAGAGAGCAGTTCCCGCAGGCAAGTTTTGTCCAACAGGCCGCCACGCAGTTGGATTTTGACTTTGCCCTGGACGGCGCCTGTTCGTTTTCGTCCCTGGTTTACCTGGATCCGATTGACTTTTACAATGCCGTTTACCGCCTGTACCAGGCCATCAAGCCAGGCGGCCTATTATTCCTTTACGGCTTTGACAACGGCCCGGACTGGCGCGGTGAGCCGCTCAACATCGTGATCGGCAAATGGATGTGGAGCTGGCACTACGGCATGGAAGAAGCTGCCGGGCGGCTGGAAGAACACGGCTATTTCCAGGTGCTGGAATACAAACGGGTTGCGTGGGATGAAGAAAAAGAACAAGAGATCGCTCAGAAAAATGAAGCTGAGAAGGTAAAAGCAGCCGAACACCAGCGCAAGATGAA
>JAPKMQ010000283.1 GCA_026645875.1 Longilinea sp. | reverse complement strand
CAAAGGCTTCCTCGCCGATCAAGGCGCGCATGTGGGCGCCCAGGATGGCGTTTCTCGGCAAGCCAAACCACTGGCAGAACGGATCGTTGATAAAACGGTAGGTGATATCGCGGTCCAGGTATGCCAGCAGAAAGGGTATGCTGTTGGTGACCAGGCGGAAGCGCGCCGGGCCATTGAGAAATTCAGGGATTTCACCCTGGTTACCCGAGATTTCGGCCAGTTGATCCTTCCAGCCGTCCACCGAAAGCACATAGCGGTGCTCGGCGATCAATTGCAACAACCGGTCCGCACCGATTTGATCCTGCCGGTGGATGCACACCGGCGTCACGCCCGCGGCCAGGGCCAGGTCGTGCAACCGGTGATCCTGTGCCAGGCTGGGCGCGTCGGCGATCAGGGCAATTTTGCCCTGCAATTCAGCCGGGCAAAGCGCAATCAGCTCGGCCTCAGTCAGGCTTTCAAGATCCTGGTAACGCAGCCAGCGAAAATGCCCCAGGGGAATGGACTCAGGGAAACGGTCCATCGAATGGGTGATACGCACGACGCACTTCCCCAGGCGCGCAGCATCCTGCTGCAGGCGCTCCATCAGCAGGTCGTATTCCTGAGCGGAGCGGGCCAGGCAGCAGGCAGGCGAGCCAGGCCAAAAAGGTGGGGGTGCGGTCAATGTCTGTTGGGGTATGGTGGGAAAAACCGGGTCTCCATTCCATGATATACTCTCGAAGGTTGTTTTGCAAGTTAGAATTATTTGACTGGATGCAACCCATGCTCACTCTGGTTTCAACCCCCATCGGCAACCTGGGCGATATCTCGCAGCGCGCGCTGGAAACCCTCAAGACCGCCGACCTGGTGATCAGCGAGGACACGCGCAAAACTGGTTTCCTGCTCAAGCATTTTGACATCCGCAAGCCGCAACTCTCGTTCCGCGAGGACAACGAGCAGCGCGTGCTGCCAAAAATCCTCGAGCTGCTGCGGTCGGGGCAAAACGTGGCGCTGGTGACCGATGCCGGCACGCCGTCGGTCTCCGATCCGGGCTTTGTCTTGGTGCGCAGCGCCATCGCCGAAGGGCTGGCGTTGTCCGCCATCCCCGGACCGACCGCGCTGATCATGGCGGTGGTCCTCTCGGGGCTGCCGGTGAACAGCTTCACCTTCCGCGGGTTCGCGCCGCACAAGGGCGGTCCGCGCCGACGGTTTTTGGAAGTCGATGCTCAATCTCCGCACACCCTGATCTTCTACGAAAGTCCCTATCGCCTGCTGGCCTTCCTGGAAGACGCGCTGGCAGTGTACGGCGATCGTCCGGCGGCGGTGGCCAACGACCTGACCAAATTATTTGAGACCGTGCAGCGCGGCAGGCTGAGCGAACTGATCGAGTGGGTCAAGGCCAACCCGCCGCGCGGTGAATACTGCGTGGTGATTTCCGGGAAGGAAGAACCGCCGGCGGAAAAGAAAACCCGACGCAACAAGTATGAAAACACCGCACCAGACAGGCGCGGTGAATGATCGCAGCGGAAGCGGTGACTAAATTCCGAATGGGTTGAAGCGCGTGTGGCGGTCGTAGTAATCTTCGGACTCGGCGCGCTTGAGGAAGGCCACCACGCCATAGGTCGCGGGCGTCATCAACACCTCGATGCTGACCTTGAAGATGTAGTTGGTCAGTACCAGCGTGCCGAACAGCTCCCAGGGGAACACGCCAGCCAGCGTGGCCACGAAGATGAAAATGACCGAATCGACGCCTTCGCCGACCAGCGTGCTGGCGATGGTGCGCAGCCACAGCCATTTACCCGCGGTGGCAACCTTCAGGCGTGCCAGCACAACTGAGTTGCTGAACTCGCCCACCAGGTACGCACTGAGCGAAGCCAGCACGATGCCGCCGGAGCTCATGCCGCCCAGGATAGCGTCGTAGGCACCCTGGCCAGCGTAGCCCTGCCATTGAGCCTCGCCGGGCAAGGCGCGCACGGCGGCGAACACCAGCGAAGCCAGCGCCAGGGCGCCAAAGCCAGCCCAAATGACGCGCCGGGATTTCTTAAAGCCGTACACTTCAGTGAGCACATCGCCGAAAATGTAGCTGATGGGGAAGAGGATGGTGCCAGCATCGAAAGCCAGCGGTAAACCGCCGATGGAAACGCCCCAATCGACAATTTTGGCGGAGGAGGCGATATTGCTGACGATTAAAACGGTGACGAAGAGCACCATCACCAGGTCGAGATACCGGTAAACACGGGTTTCAGGAGAGCTTTCTTTCACGAGCCATTCCTTTAAGTTAACGATAGTTTGAAAATGAGGGTCATTTTCAAAGCACGCAAGTATAATCATTTTACGACGAATTGACCATGTCTCACCGTTTCTTTCTGCCCCCCGAATTGCTAAAAACCAGCGAGATTCTCTTCCCGCAGGAAACCGCGCGGCAGATTGCACGCGTGTTGCGGTTGAAACCCGGCGCCCACGTGATCGCACTGGATAACGCCGGGCGGCAGGCCGAGGTGGAGTTGAGCGCGGTTTCCAACGAGGCGGTCGAGGGCCGTGTTCTAGGGATTTCGGCCGCTGGCGGCGAGCCGCGCGCCCGACTGACGCTTTACCTGGGGCTGACTCAGCGCGAAAAGTTCGAGTGGATGCTGCAGAAATGCACCGAGGTAGGCGCGACAGCCTTCGTGCCGCTGGTGACGCAGCGCAGCCTGGTGCAGGACGGTCGCGAGGTCGAACGCAAGCGAGACCGCTGGGAGGCGATCCTGCGCGAGGCGACCGAACAGTGCGGGCGCGGCCGCATCCCCGCGCTGCGCCCGGCGCAGACCTGGGCGGCGGCGCTGCGCGGCATTCACGCCGAGCATGACCTGGCGCTGGTCGCCTGGGAGGGCGAACATAGGTTGCGTCTGCGGGAAGCTGTCCGCGCTTTGAACGACCAACCCATTCCGCGGCTGGCGGTCTTGATCGGCCCGGAGGGCGGGTTATCGGAAGAAGAAATCAACACGGCGTACGCGGCAGGCGTGCGGGCTGTGTCGTTGGGGGACCG
>JAPKMQ010000282.1 GCA_026645875.1 Longilinea sp. | reverse complement strand
CATCAGCAACTGGGTCCTGGTGCGTGAAGGGATTCAATCCGTGTTTATCATTGGATCAGACAGGAGAACCAGCCAATCTGCAGTCAGTACGATGCATCCTTGAACCGTAAAACGCAAGTTTGTTGTTCAGTTGAAGTTTCAGAGATCCATCATTTTTTCGTGACTTTGTTGAGTACGTAATTGCGAACTGGTTTCAATCCACGCTCCCCGTGTGGGGAGCGGCATAACAATTTCATAATCAGGTGGGAAATCCTTGAAAACTGGGTACTTGAAATAAACCATTGGTTTATGGTTAAGTAAAGGTACATCTTGTCTCTTTGTAGACAAATATCCTGTTTCTTAACGTTGGCTGGTTTCCCCTATTGTAAGAATTATTTTCAACGTGAGTTATTCATGGGGAAGAAGGCAAGACCTGCGCTTGCTAGACTGTCTCGAAACGACAGGCGGAAACAAGTCCGCAGATGCCTGGCAGGGCGCTCAGGGTCGCCGGCATCGCGAAGTGCAAAACCCTGTTGTACCCCTAACGGGGCACGCGTACGTCGAGACCATCTCGGCGAAAGGCTCAACGGCACAACAAAAAATCCTTAATCCTAGAAACGGCTGGAAACGCAATCCAAAGCCGTCGGAGGAGGTGTTTCTTGTCACTATCGTCTATCTCCAACCAGGTGAACCACGCCTTAGCGAAAGTCACCTGGGATAAAGAGCAAATCGCAAAATTCCAGGCAGAGCATGGCGTGGTATCGGTGAAAAAGTCGCTCCGACCTGACGGTGACCCAACCCAACCGCTTCCAGTTATCCTGGGTATTAATACGCGTCGGACATATTTTCAGACGGCCACTTTGTTCTTCAAGCGAGCAGAAGAAATCACCGATGAGGGTTTATTGGTCACATTACTGGATCCAGACATCATTATGACTACCTTCGAAGAGCACTACGCCGACGCTGCGCCGGGAACGGTCAACAAGCTGTTGGCTGCGGTGGAAAAAGTACACCTGGGCTGCGTGAAGCTTGGTTGGACCAAGGAACCATGCCCAATTACTTCAGAACTACGTGATTGGGTGAAAACATTCCGAGATGACAGCGATGTACGAATGCCAAGGTTTGGTTATAAGCCCGATGATGCTGAGAAACTGGTAGCCCATTTGAAAGACAAGAACTCTATCTATGCTTTGCCGGCTGAACTGGCGTTGTATTGCGGTTTACGAGAAGATGAAATCGCTGGGCTGAAAGGCGAAAACGTAGATAAAGCGCAAAAGGTACTTCATATCACGGGAAAAGGCGGCCGGTATCGAAGAGTTCCCATTCCTGATAATTTGCTTGACCAGTTGAATTGCTCGAAGCAATATTTGTTTACCCCCAGTGCATCCTGGCAAGCCGGCTTTCGAAGGACGGTACGAGATGCCACGCTCGCTCTTGGTATCGAGATTAGCGGTGTGCATCGGCTGCGAGCTAACTTTGCCCAAAAAAAATATCAGGAATTTCTCGCCCTGGGAATGAATGAACGTGAGTCGCGCCAGCGCGTATCGCAACTTCTCGGACATGCAAGAATAGATGTAACGTATAAATATGTACCGAAGAATTTTATTTTGTCGACCAATCCTGTACCTCCTGATATACTTAAACCATGATTGAAGTCAGTTCAAACGTAAAGATCGATGAAAATGAGATTCAATACGAATTCATCCGCGCGTCTGGCCCTGGTGGCCAGAACGTAAATAAGGTCGCGTCTTCGGTTCAACTTCGGTTTAATGTCCGCAATTCGCCCTCACTGGAGCCTGATGTCAAAGAGCGCCTGATCAAGCTGGCCGGCAGCCGCGTCACCGAGGATGGCGTCTTAATCATTGAAGCCAAGCGCTACCGCACCCAGGAGCAAAATCGCTTTGATGGCACCCAACGCCTGATCACCTGGATCCAAAAAGCCCTCGAAAAACCCAAGGAACGAAAAGCAACCCGTCCGAGCGTTACTGCAAAAGCTGCTCGGGTGGGCGACAAGAAAAAGCATGGCGAAATTAAACGGATTCGTCGGTATGAACCGGAAGATTGGGAATGATTTTCTTTTTCCTCCTGGGACTGGGCTCCCGCAGGTAGCTGAATGATAGCGAGAAGTGTACCGGCAGTCCTCCAGGGCATGAACAAGGTCGCCACGGCCGCCCAATTGCGCTGGAACCTGCTCGCCACGGCCGCGCTTGCATCCGATGTCAAAGAACGCCTGGTCAAGCTGGCCGGCAGCCGCGTCACCGAAGAGGGCATTCTGATCATCGAGGCGCGCCGTTACCGCACCCAGGAGCAAAATCGCCTGGACGCCATCCAGCGGCTGGTCGCGCTGGTGCAGAAGGCGCTGGTGGAGCCCAAACAGCGCAAAAAGACGCGCCCCAGTGTCACCTCCTCGGCGGCGCGCGTGGACGAAAAGAAACGGCGCGGCGCCGTCAAGCGCACGCGCCGTTATAATCCGGCGGATTGGGAAAATTAACCCCCTTCTTGTCTAATCCTTATCTTCGCCCTTGTTTTCCGGCAGGTACACCTGCGGCACAAAGGTCTGGTCGGTGATGGGCGGGCGCACGTAGCCCTGGTCGGCCTGGCGCGGCGGCAGCACGATCGGTTCGGGCGTCAGGTCCTCAAACGGGATCAGGCTGAGCAGGTGGCGGATGCAGTTCAGGCGCGCGCACATCTTGTTGTCGGCGTTGACCACGTACCACGGCGCCTGCTTGATGTCGGTGTGGGCAAACATTTCGTCTTTGGCCTTGGAATATTCCACCCAGCGCGCCCGCGACTGCATGTCCATCGGGCTGAGCTTCCAGCGTTTGGTCGGGTCGTCGATGCGCGCCTGGAAGCGTTTTTCCTGTTCCTTGTCGCTCACCGAGAACCAGTATTTGATCAAAATGATGCCCGATCGCACCAGCATGCGTTCGAATTCCGGCACCGAGCGCAGGAATTCGCGGTATTCATCTTCGGTGCAAAAGCCCATCACGCGTTCCACGCCGGCACGGTTGTACCAGCTTCGATCGAACAA
>JAPKMQ010000281.1 GCA_026645875.1 Longilinea sp. | reverse complement strand
CCTTTCAATGCATGAAAAAAATGCCGCCAGGGCTGGCGGCACGCCAAAAAAAAGCGACGACCGGTCAGGCGCCTGGGCGGAAAGAGGGCTGCCAACTGGCAGCAGGAATTAATCCTCAAACACGGTGCATGAATATTCCTCTTAAGGATCGTTACGGATAAGCCCATTATACAGGAAATTGTTGCAGCCTCCGGTTCTCCGGAGGCTGCAAAGGATGGAGGAAACCCAATGATTAGCCTTTGAGTGCGCCGGCCATCATGCCGCGCAGGAAATACCGCCCAAGGAAGATGTACACCAGCAGCGTCGGCAGCGCGGTGAGGAAGGAACCGGCCATTTGCACATTCCAGGCCACAATCTGGCTGCCGGCCATGTTGTTCAGGGCCACAGTGATCGGCCAGTTGGAGGGGCTGGTCAGCACCACCGCAAAGAGAAAATCGTTCCAGGCCTGTGTGAATTGCCAGATCAACACCACCACAAAACTGGGGATGGAGATGGGCAGCAGGATGTTCCAATAAACGCCCATCATACCGGCGCCGTCAATCTTGGCCGCCTCGACCAACTCCTTGGGGATGGTGGCGTAATAATTGCGGAAGGTCAGGGTGGTGATGGGGATGCCATAAATGACATGCGTAAGCACCAGACCGGGCAGTCCGCCGTACAGGTTAATCGTCTTCATGAATTCCACCAGCGGGATCAGGATACTCTGGTAGGGAATGAACATACCGAAAAGGATCAAAGGGAAGATGATATCCGCGCCCTTGAATTTCCATTTGGCCAGCACATAGCCGTTTAACGATCCCAGGATGGATGAGATGACCGCCGCGGGGAGAACCATGTTGATGCTGTTCCACAGATGCGGCGCAAGCTTGTTGTAGGCTTCAATGAAATTATCAAATTGGATGCCGTTGGGCAGATCCCACATGGTTTTTAAGTTGACTTCTTCAAAACCTTTCAAGCCGGTCACCAGCATCACATACACCGGGATCAAATAGAAGATAGCCACGGCAACTAACGGAAGGTAAAGAAGCAAGCGGGAGCGTTTGCGGGTCATAATTCCGGCTCCGAGCGCAAAGAATAGAACAAATAAGGGATAATCAATACGGCAACGCTCAGCAACAGCAGGATGCCGATGGCCGCCCCGCGCCCGTAGAACAGGCCATCGAATGTGGCCTGCCACATATACAGGGCCGGCACATCCAGCGGTAGTTGCTTACCGGCTACCGCAACGATCAGGTCAAACACCTTCAGCGACATGTGCCCCAGGATGATCATCACGCTCAGGGTCACCGGCCGCAACAGCGGCAGCACGATGCCAGTCAAAATTTGAAACTCCGACGCGCCGTCCACGCGGGCAGCCTCACGCAGTTCGTCCGGGATGGCGCGCAGACCTGCCAGGTAAATAGCCATGCAATAACCCGACATCTGCCAGACGGCTGGCAGCGCGATCGCCGCGATGCCCCAGTAAGGGGTGGTGTGCCACTGGTTGATCAAAAAATCCAGCCCAAGTTTGTCGAATAACAGGTTCAGGCCGCTGATGCGCGTCCCTGTCGCCGGGTTCATCAACCACCGCCAGACAACGCCGGTAACAATATAGGAAATCGCCATCGGGAAGAGAAAAATGCTACGGAAGATGCCCTCTCCGCGCAGACCGGTATCCAGTAAAAGTGACAACAGCAAGCCTAAAACCAGCGACCCAAACACAAAAATGACGGTAAAGATCAGCGTGTTGCGCACGTCGATCGCAAATCGCGGGTCGTGGAAAAGTTCAACATAATTGGACAGACCCGTCCAGGTATAGTCGGGGGTCAGGCCTTTCCACTTGCTCAGGGAAACGCGCCCCGACCAGGCGATAAAACCGTAAACAAAGACTGCCACGGCAAGAATGGAAGGCAGCACCAGCAGGAAGGCTTGCCAGTTCTCTTTCTTCGATCGCATCCGGGGCACCATTTTCCTTAAACAAACACTAAGAAGCTTTGCAGGAAACAATCCAACGATCACCGGAGGGAGGAGATTCCCCCCTCCGGCGAGTTGAGAAGGAGCTTGCTACTTGCAGGGACCCGAGCTCGCGCAGGCGGTCACCAGCGATGCCTGGAAGGCATCCACGTTCTTGTCCGTCAGGAAGATGCCCAGGGAAGTGTTGATTTCGTTCTTCCATGAATCATTGGCAACCACGCCATGCGCCAGCGATCCGACGATGCGGTCCTTGGCCCAGTCGGCCATGGCCGATTGCAGGTATTCGTCGTAGAGGGTCTTGTCACCGTCACTGCGCGCCGGGATGGAACCCTTGACCGGGTTGAAGGCATCCTGGCCTTCCTTGGAGCCGCAGATAGTCAACCAGGCAATGGCGGCATCGCGGTGCGGGGCATTGATCGGCAGCACAAAGCTATCCGAGAGGAACTGGAAGGTGCCAGCCGTTCCCGGCACGGGCGCCCAGCCGAATTCGGTCTTGGGGGCCTTCTTCAATTCCTTGAAATAGCCTTCCGCCCAGTCGCCCATCACATTGAAGGCCGCGTCGCCGTTCACCACCAACTGCGAGGCATCCTGCCAGGTCAACGAAGCGGCGTCGCTATTGGTATAGGTCAGCACCTTGTTGAAGGCTTCCAAACCGGCTTTGACTTCCGCGCCACCCCAATCGAGGCTGCCGTCCCACAACGCGTTGTACTTGTCGGGACCCATTGAAGCCAGCAGCACGGTTTCCATCAGGTGCATGGCCGTCCACTGCTCGCCCATCGCCAACGGAGCATCCATCCCCGCTGCCTTCAGGGTGTCCATGGCGGCAAACCACTCGTCCAACGAACCGGGCACGGCAATGCCGTTCTTCTCGAGGATGCCGGGGTTGTACCAGAGCACGTTCGCGCGGTGGATGTTGACCGGCACCGAATAAATGTTGCCGTCCTTTGAGATGAGCGGGATGAGCGTCTCAGGCATGACCTTCAACCAGCCTTCCTTTTCGTACAGGAAGTTCAACGGTTCAAGCTGGTTGGCGGCTACATAGGTGCCAATCAGTTCCTGGCCGGCATGGCCCTGCCAGCTATCAGGA
>JAPKMQ010000280.1 GCA_026645875.1 Longilinea sp. | reverse complement strand
GATGGTAAACGTAATGATCCACAGTATAGGGAAGATTGCCGCAGCCTTCTTTGCTGTGGCGCAAGCAGGGTAACGTTGAAATGGTTCTGCTGGATTAATCCCGCCCAACGGTCTGGTGGCAGGCGTCGCACACCGTCTCAACCCCCTGAATATCCATAAAACCGTTCTCAGCCGTTCGGCCAGTGACATGGCCGCCGTGACAGCTCACGCAGGTGGCAGCCTGCTTGTCCGCCGATTGCCAGCGCGCCAGGAACAAATGCCAGTGGCCGGCCTCGCCCTCGCCCCGCATCAAGCTGCCGGGAAGAGCCGTGTTTTTCATCTGGTAACCCTCCTGGGTGACCCCGGCATGGCATTTCAGACACTGATCATCGCTGATCGGTGTAGACAAAACCGCCGGCTGCACTGCCGTCCTGGTGAACCAGTGAAAAGCGTTGCGCGCGCCCATCAACTCGGCGTTGATGCGCCCGCTCACCCCCGTCCCCGAATGGCAATCGATGCAGCGCGTGGTCTGGCTGGCATGGAAGGAGGCCAGATCAACTGCGTTGGCGGCGGATGACCGTTCAAAAAACGTGCTTTCAGGTTGTGAGTGGCAGGAGGCACAGAATGAATCGTGCGATTCCTGGGTCGCGGCAAAGGCGAATCCCGCTCCGGTCAAGAATACGGCCGCCACCGCAAGGATAGCCATGACGGCGATGACAGAAAGTCTCTTTTTTGGAGTTGGCTTCTTTTTAGTAGACATGGTTGTTTCTCCAGAGTAATCCGGCTGTGAAAACAACCTGATTATACAGTCCACGGTTAGGAATGGAGCCCACCCAATTTCCTTAACCTGCCATTAAACTTGCAAAATCCTTGTGCGCTTATTTTTGGCTTTCGCTCGATCACCGGCAGCAAATAAATCATCCCTTCACATACGAAAGCTTCTCCGCGATCAGCCCATCCTCCATGCGGTACACGTCGACGCCGCGGATGTGGCCCGGCTGTCCGTGCTCATCCTCCCACGAGTAGCGCCAGCGCATCACCACGCGCCCGCCCCCGCTCGAGGGCCCATCCGCCGCGAAAATCTCCTCGATGTGGATGT
Organism: Longilinea sp.; assembly: GCA_026645875.1. GTDB lineage: Bacteria > Chloroflexota > Anaerolineae > Anaerolineales > Anaerolineaceae > Longilinea. The sequence continues at coordinate 1,972 of JAPKMQ010000280.1, read as the reverse complement.
GGGGATGGCTGGCGCCGCGGAAAAATGACTCCCAGAAGGCGCGCACCGCCGCCTGCCCCTCGAAGCGCTCGCCGTCCGGCGCGGGATAGGTGTTCTCGAAGACGCAGTCCTCGGTCATGCAGGCCATCATGCTGTCCACGTCCGCCGCGTTGAGCGCGTCGTTGAAGTCATTGACCATGAAAATATTCCCAACTGTGCTCATCATCTCACCTCGCTGTGCATATTGTAGCAAGGGTAGGGCAAACGTCAATTCGGAAGGCGGTATCCGGTTTTGGTTCTTCGGCATGTGGTTTTCGATAGATCAGATTCGAAGGCTCGCGATGTACAATGAATGGGATCATCAAAAACTGTGCTACGGATCCCGCATCCTGTTTCGGTCTCACAGCAAACCGGATGCCGATTGCCCATTATCAATTACCGCATCCCGAATAACCAATACCGAATCAACGTTCTTTTCCCCGACCCATGCACCACCTGCTCCCCCGCGATGTTTCTCCTGCCGCTGCCCTGCTGGCGCGCGCCTTCTTCAGCGACCCGCTGTTCGGCCATTTCTTCCCCGATCCGGCCGCGCGCCTGGGCCAGCTGGAGGCGCTGTTCGCCTTCCGGCTGCGCAACGAGCTCGATAACGCCTATGCCCCCACGTCCGCGCTAGAAGGGCTGGCTCTCTGGCAGCTCCCGCGCGGGCACAAGCCGCGGCTGAACCCGGCCGCGCTGCCGCGCGCGCTTGCGCTGGCGCTCAAAGCTGGCTGGCAACCGCTGCAACGCATGATTCACTTCCAGCGATGGAGCATGGCCCTGCGCGATACGCTCGTCCGCGACCCTTATGTGTACCTTGATATGCTGGCCGTCGCCCCGGCCTTCCAGCGCCAGGGCTTCGCGCGCCAGTTGCTCATGCCCATACTGAAGATGGCCGACGATCTGGGCGTGCCGGTTTACCTCGAGACGCAAAACCGCCGCAACATCGATATCTACACGCACTTCGGCTTTTCGGTCGTGCACCGCACCCGCCTGCCAGAGGCCACCGTTGAGCATTATTGCCTGTACAAGCGGTAACACCCGTGTTCTGAGGCGGAATATTCCTCGGTAAACCCACTTTTTGAATCAGAAATCCGCAATCAGCGGTCAGTAATTTGCTTCAATCAGCATTCTACATTCAACATTTTCTTTCAATACGTTACAATTGCTGCATACCCCAATCTACCGGAGCTCCCCCATGCCCCTCGAACCCGGCCTGACCCACGAACGCACCCTCACCGTGCAGATTTCCGACACCGCGCGCCACTCCGGCGGCGAAACCCTGCCGCCCGTGCTCTCCACCCCGCGCATGATCGGCCAGATGGAGCAGACCGCGCACCGCGCCGTGCTGCCCTTCCTTGCCGAAGGTCAGACCACCGTCGGCACGCTGGTCAACATCAAGCATCTGGCCGCCACGCCGGTCGGCATGACCGTACGTTTCCGCGCCGAGCTGCTCGAGGTCGACCGCCGCCGGCTGGTCTTCAAGGTCGAGGCCTGGGACGAGGTGGAACTGGTCGGCGAAGGCCTGCACGAGCGCTTCATCATCGACGAGGCACGCTTTATCGCGAAGCTGGAAGAGAAGCTGAAGGGCGCAGGCAACACCGAGAAAAAAGAAGATTAACCACAGAGCCACAGAGTTCACAGAGTGGTATTAAGAATTAAGGAGGAAAAACGCAGAAACGCGTAGGGGCACGGCTATACCTGCAAAAATCGCAATTTAAATCGGCTTTGCCGTGCCCTCTTTTCCAATCAGCATTCAGAAATCAGCATTCAGCAATTCTTTTCTTTCTTCATTCAACATTCTACATTCACCATTCGTCATTCATCCTTCCCCCTTCTTCATGCGCAAACCCTCCCCCGCCGCCCTGCTCACCGCCCTCATCCTCCTGATCGCCCTGGCTGCCCGCCTGATCCCCGGCCCGCGCACCATCGACGACTCGTACATCACCTTCCGCTA